>NZ_JAFAUS010000073.1 GCF_019243155.1 Mycobacterium sp. | reverse complement strand
GGCCGGGCCACCAAGGTGGCCGGCCCCGGCTGGACCGCGACGTTCTCCGAGTCGCTGATCGAGTACGCAAGAAAGCGCCGCGACATCGTGGCCATCACCGCGGCCATGCCGGGCCCCACCGGGCTGTCGCCGTTCGGGGAACGGTTTCCGGATCGGTTGTTCGACGTAGGCATCGCCGAGCAGCACGCGATGACGTCGGCGGCCGGCCTCGCCATGGGCGGGATGCACCCGGTGGTCGCCATCTACTCGACGTTCCTCAACCGGGCCTTCGACCAGATCATGATGGACGTGGCGCTGCACAAGCTGCCGGTCACCATGGTGCTCGACCGGGCCGGCATCACCGGCTCGGATGGCGCCAGCCACAACGGAATGTGGGACCTCTCGCTGCTGGGCATCGTCCCCGGCATGCGGGTGGCCGCGCCCCGCGACGCCGCCCGGTTGCGGGAGGAACTCGCCGAGGCGCTCGACGTCGACGACGGCCCCACGGCGCTCCGGTTCCCCAAAGGCGATGTGGGCGAAGACATTCCGGCGCTCGAGCGGCGCGGCTCCGGCATCGCGGGCATCGACGTGCTCGCGGTCCCCGCCGAGGGCTTACACAAGGATGTGCTGCTGGTGGCGGTCGGCGCGTTCGCGCAAATGGCCCTGGCCGTGGCCAAGCGGCTGCACAACCAAGGGATCGGCGTGACGGTGATCGACCCGCGGTGGGTGCTGCCCGTGTCCGAAGGCGTTCTCGAGCTGGCGGACCAGCACAAGCTGCTGGTCACCCTGGAAGACAATGGGGTCAACGGCGGCGTCGGCACGGCGGTTTCCGGTGCCTTGCGGCGCGCGGAGATCGACGTGCCGTGCCGCGACGTCGGGCTGCCGCAGGAGTTTTACTCCCACGCCTCGCGCGGTGAGGTACTGGCCGATTTGGAGCTGACCGATCAGGACGTGGCCCGCCGGATCACCGGTTGGGTTGCCGCGCTGGGTGGCGACGTCTCCGAAGCGGTGATCCGCGAGCACCTCGACTAGCTATTCGTCGGGCGCTTCGGGTGTCTCGGCGGCCTTCTGCAGCGCCCCCGCCAGCGCCGGATCCGTCAGCTCGCGCTGCCACGGCCGCGCCTGGCCGGCGCGCAGGAAATCGTCGACGGCCGCCAGTGGGTCGGCCGGGGGCTCCCAATCCCAGCACAGCCGTCGCACCAAGTCGGGCGAGACCAGGTTTTCGGTCGGCACATGAACCCGCTCCGACACCTCCGCCAGCGCCGCTCGCGCCGCCTCCAGCCGCGCGGCCGCTTCGGGTTTGCGCCGGCTCCACCGCGCCGGCGGCGGCGGCCCGTTCGGCGCCTCGGCATCGTCGGTCGGGGTCTTGTTCTTGCGCGCGGCTTCCAGCGCTGCCAGCCAGGTGGCGGCGCTGCGCCGTTGGTTGCGCCCGCCGAACACCGGTAAGGCGGTGAGGTCCTGGACGGTCTTGGGGTCGGCGAGAGCGGCTTCGATGATCGCCGAGTCCGGCAGAACGCGCCGCGGCGCGATGTCACGGCGCTGGGCGATGTGGTCGCGGGTCGTCCACAATTCGCGGACGGCTGCCAGGGCGCGCTGATCGCGCACCCGATGGATGCCCGACGTCCGTCGCCAGCGGTCGCGTCGCGGCGCGGCCTCCCTGGAGCCGACGGACCGCAGGTAGTCGAATTCCTGTGTGGCCCAATCTGTTTTGTGTTGGCTGGCCAGCTCATCGGCGATCGCCGCGCGCAGCTCGATCAACAGTTCCACGTCCAGGGCCGCATAGTTGAGCCAGTCCTCGGGCAGCGGGCGCTTGGACCAGTCGGCCGCGCCGTGGCCCTTGGCCAACCCGAAGCCCAGCAACCGCTCGACCATGGTCGCCAGGTTGACCCGCTCGAACCCGGCCAACCGCCCGGCGAGCTCGGTGTCATACAGCGCCGGCGGCCGCAGCCCTACCTCCGCCAGGCACGGCAGGTCCTGGTCGGCCGAGTGCAGAATCCATTCGTCCTCGCCGAGCACCTCGGCGACCGGCCGCAGGGCCTCCACCGGGTCGGCCCCGTGGCTCACCGGGTCGATGAGCACCGTGCCGGCGCCGGCGCGCCGAATCTGGATCAGGTACGCCCGGTTGGAATAGCGGAATCCCGACGCGCGTTCGGCGTCCACCGCGAACGGTCCGCGCCCGCGGCCGAGCAGTCGCGCGGCCTCATCGATCTCGCGGACGCTCACCGAGAGGTCGGGAATTCCTTCGGTCGGGTGCGGGAGCGGGGTGGGCTCGGCTTCGGTGCTGCCGGGCTCATCGGCTGCCGGGTCGCCCATGTCAGGCGCGTGACCGCGAGCTCAGATCGGTGATCCCGGTTGGCGGCAAGCCGGCAGCGTGTTCCAGTACCTCGCAGAACGCCTCGACGTGAACGCCGACGGCGGGGGTGGTCGCGGTCCACGACGCCCGCAGCTCCAGCTGGTGGGCGCGCGGCGGGCCTGAGATGTCGCCGTAGCGCACCGATGTGGTGGCGGTGACCGTGCCGCCCAGGGCGGTGACCTGCTCCATCCGAGATTCCAGCGCGTCCACCAGCCAGCTCCACGCCACCTCGGGCAGCAGCGGGTCGACGGCCTCGGTGGAGTCCAGGTCGGCCTGGATGTAGGCGACGAGGCGGATGGTGCCGTCCCACGCGTCGGCGCCCTCGGGGTCGTACAGCAGGATCAGGCGGCCGAAGGCGTCGCCGTCGGATCGCTCCGGGACGATCTCGAGGTCGGGGTGTTTGACCTCGGCTCCGAGCGCATAGCTATAGGGCGCGAGGCGCTGCGGCGGCCGGATGGGGCCCAGTTCGAGCTCCGGCCGCACGGTCACGGCGCTCATCGCCGCCACCGCCTCGCGGAATGGGGCCGGTTCAGTCGACGTCACTGGAAGCCGCTCCTCTTCATCGCACCACGCTTCGTCGTCGCGGCCCGGCTGTTTGGCGCCCCTCCTCTGCATCGCACTCGCTCTGCATCGTCGCTGGCGCAGGTCACAGCATTTGACGGTAGACCTTACGACCGACACGCGGTACTCGGCGCGCCGAGTCGGCGAGCCGTCGCGACCAAGCCGTTACCAGACCTCATCTTCGCCGGTATTTAGCCAGGTCAGGTGGTACTTCCACCGGTGAATCGGGCCGGCCGCTTCTCGCGGTGCGCGGCCAGGCCCTCCTGCACATCGGGGCCGCTGAAGCTGAGGAATTCCAGGCCGACCGACGTTTCGAAGGTGGGGCCCATCATGCGGTACCAGTGGTTGAGGCTGTGCTTGGTCCAGCGAATCGCGTTCTGCGCGCCCTGGGCCAGGTTCTCGGCGATCCGGGTCGCGGTGGTGAGCACGTCGTCGTCGTCGACGCACAGCGACACCAGGCCGATCCGTTCGGCCTCCTCGCCGAGCAGCGTCTCGCAGGTCAGCAGGTAGTACTTGGCCTTGGCCATGCCGACCAGCAGCGGCCAGCAGATGGCCGCGTGGTCGCCGGCCGCCACGCCGAGTTTGGTGTGCCCGTCGATGAGCTTGGCGGTCCGGCCGGCCACCGAGACGTCGGCGAGCAGGGCCACCACCAGGCCCGCTCCGACCGCCGGTCCGCGGATCGCCGACACCACCGGGGTGTCGCAGTTGATCAGGTTGTGCACCAGATCGCGTGCCTCGCGCATGATGCGGATGCGGCCCTCGTAGTCGCCGATGGTCTCGGCGATCAGGTCGAAGCTGCCGCCGGAGGAGAAGGCCTTGCCCTCGCCGCGGACCAGGACGACGCGCACGGCAGGGTCGCGGTCGATCACCGGCCAGATGTCGGCCAGGTCGCGGTGCATCTGCGGGCCGACCGAGTTCAGCCCGGGGGAGTCGAGAACCAGCGTCAGCACGCCATGTTCGGCGAGCTCGCAGCGCAGGCTGGGGAACTCGTCGTAACTCACTGGTGGGTGGCTGACCGGCATCTGCGAGCTCCTGACTCTTCGAACGGCTGCGGTGGTTGATAGTACGCAGCGCTGCGACGAGCAATCCGGCTACCACTTCGCCGTCGTGGCAGCATTGAGGCCGATGAACGTTCCTTATAGTCCTGCGCGTACCCGCCGCGACCTTCCCGAGGCGCCGTACCTGGCCGCGGTCACCGGTCGCAAACCCGGCCGGCTGCCGGTGTGGTTCATGCGGCAGGCGGGTCGCTCGCTGCCCGAATACCGGGCGCTGCGGGCCCAGCACGACATGCTGGCGGCCTGCTTCGACGCCGAGTTGGTCTGCGAGATCACCCTGCAACCGGTACGTCGCCACGACGTCGACGCGGCGATTCTGTTCTCCGACATCGTCGTCCCGCTGCGCGGCGCGGGCATCGACCTGGACATCGTCCCCAACGTGGGCCCGGTCATCGCGTCGCCGGTGCGCACCGCGGCCGATGTCAACGCGGTGAAACCCCTTGACCGGCAACGGGTTCAGCCGGTGTCCGACGCGGTCACGCTGCTGGTGGCCGCACTCGGCGGCGTCCCGCTGATCGGGTTCGCCGGTGCGCCGTTCACCCTGGCGTCCTACCTGATCGAGGGCGGCCCGAGCCGCCACCACGCCCGCACCAAGGCGATGATGCTGGCCGAACCCAACAGCTGGCATGCGCTGATGGAGAAGCTGACCGACATCACCGTCGGCTTCCTGCGTACCCAACTCGACGCCGGCGTGGACGCCATCCAGGTGTTCGACTCGTGGGCCGGCGCGCTGTCGTTGTCCTCCTACCGCAGCTACGTGCAGCCGCACAGCGAGCGGGTCTTCGCCGCGCTGGCTGACTACGGGGTGCCGATGACCCACTTCGGGGTGGGCACCGCCGAGCTGCTGGGGGCGATGTCGACCGTCGGGGCCACGGTGGTGGGGGTGGACTGGCGGACGTCGCTCGCCGATGCGGCGGCCAGGGTCGCACCCGGGACGGCGCTGCAGGGCAACCTCGACCCGGTGGTCCTGATGGCGGGCTGGCCGGCGGTGGAGAGGGCCGCGCGCGCCGTGGTCGACGACGGTCGCCGCGCCGTCGACGCCGGGGCGAGCGGTCACGTCTTCAATCTCGGTCACGGCGTGTTGCCGGAGACCGACCCCGGCGTGCTCACCGATCTGGTGGCGCTGGTCCACTCGCTATGAGCCCGTCCGGCGACGATGCGGGCCGGGACGGCCAGAGGAGGAGCCGGACAATCGGTCGCAGCTCGTATTGCGTTGTGGGGGGTGGCATTTCGGGGCTGACGGCGGCCTACCGGCTGCGCGTTGCCGTCGGCGACGATGCGGCCATCACGCTGTTGGAACCCTCCGACCGGCTCGGCGGCATCCTGCGCACCGAGCTGGTGGGCGGGCAGCCGATGGACCTGGGCGCCGAGGCGTTCGTGCAGCGCCGGCCCGAGATGCCGGCGCTGCTCGCCGAACTTGGCCTGTCGCAGCGCCAGGTGTCCACCACCGGCGCGCGGCCCCTGATCTACAGCGGCGGCGAGCTGCACGTGTTGCCCACCGGCACGGTCGTCGGGATTCCGGCGTCGGGGAGCTCGCTGGCCGGACTGGTCGACGACGCCACCATCGCGCGTGTCGACGCCGAACCCGCTCGGCCGCTGGACTTTGCGCCCGGCAGCGACCCCGCGGTGGCCGAGTTGGTGGGCGAGCGGTTTGGCGAGCAGGTCGTGTCCCGGTCGGTCGATCCGCTGCTGAGCGGGGTGTACGCGGGCTCGGCGGCGACCATCGGCCTGCGCGCGGCCGCCCCTACGGTGGCGGCGGCGCTCGACCGCGGCGCCACCAGCCTGACCGACGCCGTCCGGCAGGCGTTGCCGCCGGCCACCGGCGCGCCGGTGTTCGGCGCGCTCGACGGCGGCTACCAGGTGCTGATCGACGAACTCGTCCGGCGCGCCAGGCCGCGCTGGGTGCGGGCGGCGGTGCACGGGCTCGAGCGCACCGAATCCGGCTGGACGCTGCTCGACGACACCGGAGCCGGCTGGCACGCCGACGCGGTGATCCTGGCCGTCGGCGCTTCCCGCCTCGCGTCCCTGGTCGGCGAGATCGCCCCGCGCACTGCGGCGGCCGCAGGCCGGATCACCAGCGCGTCGTCGGTGGTGCTGGCGCTGGCGGTTCCCGGCGACACCCCGTTTCCCGAGTGTTCGGGCGTGCTGGTGGCTAGCGGCGAGCGGTTGCGGGCCAAGGCCGTGACCCTGTCGTCTCGCAAGTGGGGCGCCCGCGGGGACGTGCAGCTGTTGCGCTTGTCGTTCGGCCGGTTCGGCGACGAGCTGGCCCGAACCGCCTCCGATGAAGACCTGCTGGGATGGGCGCTGAGCGACCTGGTCGACGTGTTCGGGTTGAGCGTCGACCTCGTCGACGCCCGCGTGCAGCGCTGGATCGACGCGATGCCGCAGTACGGGTCCGGTCACGCGGAGCTGGTCGCCGAGTTGCGCGCGGGCCTGCCGCCGACGCTCGCGGTGGCCGGCAGTTACCTCGACGGCATCGGCGTGCCGGCGTGTATCGGGGCGGCCGGCCGCGCGGCCGAACGCGTGACCAGGGCCGTCGGGGACTCCGACGCGCAAGTGGCACGATAGATCTCATGGCCAAACTCGACTACGAGACCCTGAATACGACGATCCGCTACCTGATGTTTTCGGTGTTCTCGGTCGAGCCCGGCGAGCTCGGGGAACAACGCGACGCCGTGATCGATGAGGCGACCCGGTTTTTCAAGCAGCAGGAGGAGCGCGGCGTCGTGGTGCGCGGCCTCTACGACGTCGCGGGCCTGCGGGCCGACGCCGACTTCATGATCTGGACCCACGCCGAGCGGGTCGAGGCGCTGCAGGCCACCTACGCCGACTTCCGGCGGACGACCGCGCTCGGACGGGTGAGCGCGCCGGTGTGGAGCAGCGTCGCGCTGCACCGGCCCGCGGAGTTCAACAAGAGCCACATCCCGGCGTTTCTGGCGGGCGAGGACGCCGGCGCCTACATC
>NZ_JAFAUS010000502.1 GCF_019243155.1 Mycobacterium sp. | reverse complement strand
GTCCGGGTTCGTGGTGTTCGGCAGGTCCTCGTTCTCGGCGAATTCGTCGACGATCGAGTCGAGCAGATGCTGGATACGCAGACCGGGTTGACCGGTCTCCAGCACCGACTTGATCGCGTTCTTCTTGGCGCGGTCGACGACGTTCTGGATCATCGCCCCGGAGTTGAAGTCCTTGAAGTACATGACTTCCTTGTCACCGTTGGCGTAGGTGACCTCCAGGAACCGGTTGTCGTCGATCTCGGAGTACATCCGGTCGACGACCTTTTCGATCATCGTCTTGATGCACAGCGCGCGGTCGCCGCCGAACTCGGCCAGGTCGTCGGC
The DNA here is from genome assembly GCF_019243155.1 of Mycobacterium sp. Taxonomy (GTDB): domain Bacteria; phylum Actinomycetota; class Actinomycetes; order Mycobacteriales; family Mycobacteriaceae; genus Mycobacterium. The sequence continues at coordinate 11,757 of NZ_JAFAUS010000502.1, read as the reverse complement.
GTGCACCGGCAGCGTCTCGACCAAGTACTTCGAGAAGATGTCTTGCGCCGCTTCGGCATCGGGCCGCTCGATCTTGATCTTCACGTCGAGGCGGCCGGGCCGCAGGATCGCCGGGTCGATCATGTCCTCGCGGTTGGAGGCGCCGATCACGATGACGTTCTCCAGACCCTCGACGCCGTCGATCTCGGACAGCAGCTGCGGGACCACCGTGGTCTCGACGTCCGACGAGACGCCGGTGCCGCGGGTGCGGAAGATCGAGTCCATCTCGTCGAAGAACACGATCACCGGAGTTCCCTCCGACGCCTTCTCCCGTGCGCGCTGGAAGATCAACCGGATGTGACGCTCGGTCTCACCGACGAACTTGTTCAGCAGTTCGGGGCCCTTGATGTTCAAGAAGTACGACTTGGCCTCGCGCGCGTCGTCGCCGCGCACCTCGGCCATCTTCTTCGCGAGCGAGTTGGCCACGGCCTTGGCGATCAACGTCTTTCCGCAACCGGGCGGGCCGTAGAGCAACACACCTTTGGGCGGACGCAACGCGTACTCCCGGTAGAGCTCCTTGTGCAGGAACGGCAGCTCTACGGCGTCGCGGATCTGCTCGATCTGGCGGGTCAGGCCGCCGATGTCCAGGTAGCTGACATCGGGCACCTCTTCCAGCACCAGGTCCTCGACCTCGGCCTTGGGGATGCGTTCGAACGCGTACCCGGCCTTCGTGTCGACCAGCAGAGAATCGCCAGGCCGCAACTTGCGCGGCCTGGTGTCATCGTTGAGTGCGTCGGGAACGCCGTCCGGCAGGTCCTCGGCGACCAGCGGTTCGGCCAGCCAGACAATCCGCTCTTCGTCGGCGTGGCCGACGACCAACGCCCGATGGCCATCGCCGAGCACCTCGCGCAGGGTCGAGATCTCGCCGACGGATTCGTACGTGCCGGCTTCGACGACGGTCAGTGCTTCGTTCAGCCGGACCGTCTGGCCCTTCTTGAGGACCGGCACGTCGATGTTCGGCGAGCACGTCAGTCGCATCTTGCGACCTGAGGTGAACACGTCGACGGTGTCGTCTTCGTGCGCGGCCAATAGGACGCCGTAACCGCTGGGCGGTTGTCCGAGCCGGTCGACTTCCTCGCGCAGCGCAAGCAGTTGCTGGCGAGCCTCTTTAAGCGTCTCCATTAACTTCGAGTTACGCGCCGCGAGGGAATCGATGCGGGCCTCGAGTTGATGAACATCGCGGGCAGAGCGGACGCTGCCATGTGCGCCGGCGACGTTCTCGAGTTGCTCGCGCAGCAACGCTGCCTCGCGACGTAATTGTTCCAACTCGGCAGCATCGCCGCTGGACATGTCTGATTCCTCAGGTGTACCGAATGCTTCAGAACGCTCTGAGCCACCCATGTTGCGCTCCTTTCCCACACCGTAATGGCGCGGCGGATATCTCAACGCTACCGGCGATTGTCGTTTGATGCGTGTAGTCAAATACCCACGAAAAGTTAAGATTTTCGTCACGCAGGTAATCTCGGCCACTAATCGCGCTGATCGAAAGGACCCCAGTGACTGTAAAAAGCCTCGACACGGGCCTGGGCGGCGTAGCTCCCGTCCGCGCGGCGGCCGGCGCTGTGACTTCACTTGCATCCGTTGGCCCGATCTCCATCACTCCACGCTTCGGAAAGCGACCGTAACTGCGTACCCCCGCCGGATGAACCGACACTTCTCGTTCGCGTTGAGCGCCGCCGCAATCCTGGCGGCGCTCGGGTTCGCCGGATGCACTCACAATCAACCCAGGATCGCCTCGTCGTCCGCCCCGCCCGGACCGCCGGCCACGTCCACCGTGATCGCCGCGCCTCCGACGACTCCCCCGCCCGCGCCGGAAATCCTCACCGACATACTCGGCAAGCTCGCCGACCCGACCATTCCCGGCGCCAACAAGGTCAATCTCGTCGAAGGCGCCACCCCGGAGAGCGCCGCCACGTTGGACAAGTTCACCAACGCGCTGCGGGACAACGGCTCCCTGCCGATCACTTTCAACGCGAACGACATCGCCTGGTCGGACAAGAACCCGGCCAACGTGATGGCCAACGTCGTCGTTCACACCGCCCGGAACAACGGCACCTTCACCTTCCCGATGGAGTTCACGCCGTTCCAAGGCGGTTGGCAGTTGTCGCAGCGAACTGCGGAAATGTTGCTCGCACTGGGCAACTCGACCGACACGCCGTCCCCGACGTCCCCGCCCCCGGGCTCGGCTCCGCCGCCGGCGCCCGAACCACCGCCGGCGCCCGCACCTCCACCGCCCCCGGAGCCCCCGCCATCCCCGACTCCGCCGGGTTGACCCGCGGGATGTGGATCGGCTGGCTCGAGTTCGACGTGTTGCTGGGCGACGTCCACTCGCTCAAACAGAAGCGGTCGGTTATCCGTCCCGTCGTCGCCGAGTTGCAGCGCAAGTTCAGCGTGTCGGCGGCCGAGACCGGCTCGCTCGATCTGCACCGCCGCGCGGGCATCGGGCTGGCGATGGTGTCCGGCGATCGCAGCCACGCCGTCGATGTCCTGGATGCGGCCGAACGGTTGGTTGCCGCGCATCCCGAGTTCGAGCTGCTGTCCGTGCGGCGGTCGCTGGTTCGCAGCGAAGACTTGGCGTAGCGACCTAGCCGTCGCGGCCCGGGCGTTTGCGGCCCAACGGCACCGGGGCGACGACACCGGGTGCGAGCCGCCGGGTGAAGATCAGGAACGCGGTGTGCCCGCGCATCGAGTGCTGCGGCCGAACGGCCAGGCCGACGACGTTCCAGCCGCGCTGGATGGTCTCCCACGACCGCGGTTCGGTCCAGCATTGCTGAGCCCGTAGGGCTTCTACGGCGCGCGACAGCTGGGTGACAGTCGCCACGTAGATCATCAACACGCCGCCGGCGGTCACCAGCCGCGAAACGGTGTCGAGCACCTCCCACGGCGCCAGCATGTCCAGCACGGCGCGATCGAACGAACCGTCGGGCAGCTCGGACTCCACCAGATCGCTGACGATCAGCTGCCAGTTGTCGGGTGCCCCGTTGAAGAACACCGAGACGTTGCGGCGGGCGTGCTCGGCATGGTCGGCGCGCTCCTCGTAGGAGATCACTTGCCCGTCGGGACCGACGGCACGCAGCAGCGAGCACGTCAGCGCGCCCGACCCGGCGCCGGCCTCCAGCACGCGGGCCCCCGGGAAGATGTCGCCCTCGTGCACGATCTGGGCGGCGTCCTTGGGATAGATCACCTGCGGTCCACGAGGCATCGACATGATGTAGTCGACGAGCAGCGGCCGCAGCACCAGAAAGGGCGCCCCGTTGGTGGACTTGACCACGCTGCCCTGTTCCAACCCGATCAGCGCATCGTGAGCGATCGCCCCGCGATGGGTGTGGAACTCGGCGCCGGGCGTGAGTGACATGGTGTAGTGCCGACCCTTGGCGTCGGTGAGCTGGACGCGTTCCCCGACAGTGAACGGGCCGGTTACGGACACGCGGTCTAGCGTGCCAGCCGACTCGCCGTCGTCGGTGCTTGGGGGTTGTCGGCACCCGGTCCTAGGCTGCCGACATGACCGTCGAACCCGCGATAGCGCAGTCGACGATCTGCCTGCCCGAACCGAGGTCGCGGGCCGCTTCGAAGCCGGCTTCAAAACCGGCGCTGTCACCTTCGCGGGCGGCGGACTTCAAGCAGTGCCCGTTGCTGTACCGCTTCCGGGCGATCGACCGGCTGCCCGAGGCCCCCTCGCCCGCGCAGCTGCGCGGGTCGGTGGTGCACGCCGCCCTGCAACAGCTCTACGCCCTGCCTCCGGGCCAGCGCGGCCCCGACACGGCGATCGGGCTCGTGGGGTCCGCGTGGGACCAGGTGATCGCCGAGGAGACCGATCTGGCCGGCGGGCTGGACCCGGCACAGCAAACCCAGCTACTCGAAGAGGCCCGCGCGTTGCTCGCCGGCTACTACCGCCTCGAGGACCCGACCCGCTTCGAACCGCAAGCCTGCGAAGAGCGCGTGGAGGTCGAACTGGCCGACGGCACGCTGCTGCGCGGTTTCATCGACAGGATCGACGTCGCGCCGACGGGCGAGATGCGGGTGGTCGATTACAAGACTGGTAAGGCGCCGCCGGCGGCACGGGCCCTCGCGGAGTTCAAGGCGATGTTCCAGATGAAGTTTTACGCGGTGGCCCTGCTGCGATCGCGCGGCGTGCCGCCGACTCGGCTGCGCCTTATCTACCTGGCCGACGGCCAGGTGTTGGACTACTCGCCCGACCTCGACGAGCTGCTGCGTTTTGAGAAGACCTTGATCGCGATCTGGCGTGCCATTCAATCCGCCGGCCAGACAGGCGATTTCCGCCCCAGCCAGTCGCGGCTTTGCGACTGGTGTCCCCACCAGCAGCACTGCCCGCTCTTCGGCGGGACTCCACCCCCGTATCCGGGGTGGCCGGAAGACGCACGGACGCAAGCCATTTAGCTCGCGGTCCCGAGTACTGAGCCATCAAAGACGGGTAGTGGGCTACTCACGCCTTTTTCGCGTCCGCTCACTACGGTTCGGGACGGGTCAGTACGAAACCGGAATGTGCTGGCGAATAGGGGTCGCGATGACGCAGCTTGACCGGGCGAGCGGGTGTCTGTTGGAAGATGCCCCTGATCCGGCAATCGGGACGGCGCCCAATTCGGGGCGCGCGGTGCTCGACGGCGCATTCGCGGTGCTGGAGGCCTTGGCCCGAGCCGACGCCGGTTTGGGCCTGAGCGACCTGAGCCGGCAAAGCGGGCTTGCCAAGGCCTCGACCTACCGCCTCGCCGAGCAACTGGCCGGGCTGGGCGCCGTCCGGCGCCACGAACGCCGCTACTACATCGGCGCACGCCTGGGCCGTATTGGTCAGCGCTGGCAACCCGATCCATCGCTGCGGGCGGTGACGCAGCCGTGGGTGCGCACACTCGCCGTGCAGTCCCAGGCCATCGCGTCGATGACCATCCTCGTCGAGGGCCGGCTGCATCTGGTGTGCGCCACCGCGCCCCGCGGACACCCCGGCATTCCCGCACCGGCACACGACGCGATCGGACGCACCGCCGCCGGCCAGGTGCTCTTTGCCGCGCGGCATGCGGGCGCCACCGCGGACCCGGACTCCCGAAACGCGGCGGGCTGGCATCGGCTGCGGTCAACGATCCGCGACTTGCACACCGTCGTCGTCGACCAGCAGGACGTGCTGCCGGGAGTCTGTTGCATCTCCGCACCGGCGTGGTATCCCAACGGCCGCTGCGCCGGCGCCGTCACCGCCATCATCGAATCCGACCGGGTTCCGCCGACGCTGCGCGATCTTGTGCTGCGGACGGTACGCGGGGTCGGGTCGGCCCTGTCCTGACGGCTAGTCGAGCGGCGACATCTCCTGCAGCATCGTGGGAATGAGCTCGCTGACGGTCGGGTGGATGTGCATGGTCCGCGCCAGCGTGGTGTAGGGCGCCTTGGCCGACATGATGTCCAGAATTCCGTGGATGGCCTCGTCGCCGCCGACTCCCAGGATGGCGGCGCCCAGTATCTGGTGGGTGTCGGCGTCGACCACGACGTTCATAAAGCCTTGCGTCTCACCCTTTTCCACTGCCCTGCCGACCCTGGTCATCGGTCGCTGGCCGACCAGCGCCTTGCGGCCCGACTCGCGGACCTCCCCGACTGTCATGCCGGCGCGGCCCAGCGGTGGGTCGATGTAGAGCGCGTAGGTGCTGACGCGGTCGCTGACTCGACGCGCGTCGTCATCGAGCAGGTTGGCCGCGACGATCTCGAAATCGTTGTACGAGGTATGGGTGAACGCACCCTTGCCGTTGCAGTCGCCCATCGCCCAGATGTGGTCGACGCTGGTCTTGAGTTGGTCGTCGACCACGATGTAGCCGCGGGCATCGGTCTGCACCCCCGCCGCGTCCAGACCCAGGTCGTCGGTGTTGGGCCGCCGCCCCACCGCCAGCAGCAGATGACTCCCCTGGACGGGCGCGGCACCCGCAGCGGGGTTAAGTTCAAACCCGTTGCTGTGCTTGCTAATTCGCACATCATCGGCGCCCAGGACGATGTCTATCCCCTCGGCCTCCAAGATCTCCTTGATGGCGGCTGAGATGTCTTCGTCTTCGCGCGACGCCAGCCGCGGACCACGCTCGACGACGGTCACCGCCGCCCCGAAACGCCGGTACATCTGGGCGAACTCCAGTGCGATGTAACTACCCCCGAGGATGACGAGATGTGTTGGCAGCGTGTCGAGTTCGAGGATTGACACGTTGGTGAGGAACTCCACATCCGAGAGCCCCGGAATGTCCGGGACCACCGCGCGTCCACCGACGTTGAGGAAGATTTGGTCGGCGTGCAGCACCTCGTCGCCGACCCGCAAGGTGTGCGGATCCACGAATTGGGCATGGCCGCGAACGACGGTGCAACCGTCCATACCGTCTAGCCAGTCCTCAACGCCCTTGCGGTCGCTGAGCATGATCTGGTCTTTGCGCGCCTTGACTTTCGCCATGTCGACGCTGACCGGCCCCGTGTGGACACCGAAATCTGGTCCACGGCGCGCCATGTGGGCGGCGTGCGCGCTGGCCACCAGCGTCTTGGTGGGAATGCAGCCGTTGTTGACGCAGGTGCCGCCGATCAGTTTGCGCTCCACGATGGCCACGCGCTGCCGGGCAGCCGTCAGCCGACCCGCCAACGACGGGCCGGCCTGTCCCGCACCGACGATGATCGCATCGAAATGCTCTGTCACTTAACGGCTGTCAGCAGGTACTCGGTCAGCACGTGGCCGGTCACCGCGACGATGGCGAATGCACCCAGGATCGCGACCGCGTCCTCGAGCAGTGCGATCGGCAAGTCCTTTCCTTTGGTGGCGGCCACCAACCGCTTACGGGCCTGATAGCCGCCCAGCGTGCCGAGCACCGCGCCGATCACCCCGGCGCCGAGCGCGGTGAAGGTCCAGTGCGGCCACGCGCCGAGCGCCGCGCCGGCCAGCCCGCCCATCACGAGCCGTGCACCGAACGCGGGTGGCGAGGTGCGCGCCGGAGTCTTCGGCAGTTTGTCGGTGATGAGTTCACCGATGGCCAGAATCGTCAGGATCACCACCGTGATGGTGTTGCCCAGCCAGGACGCCCAGGTGTGGCTCAGATCGAGCCAACCAAGAATGGCCGGCGCGGCGGCCCAGGCGACCACGGCGGGTGCCGTCAGGGAACGCAAGCCGGCGACAACGCCGATGAGCAAAGCCAGTAGCACGATGATTACGTGTGTCACGAAGACCTCCTGGGGGACGAACAGCCCGGCGATAAAAGAGGGGACAACCCCTTCCGTTACCTGGGCGGTCCCCTAGGCCGGACGCTAACACAGCCGTGCCGCTCAAGTCATGGTCAAAAGCGGCAGAACCTGATGTCGGACGCCAGAATCGCTTTGGCTCCGATGGTGGCCAACTCGTCCATGATCTCGTTGACGCCCCGACGCGGCACCAGCGCGCGAATCGCGACCCAGCCCGGTTCGGCGAGCGGGGCGATGGTGGGTGACTCCAGCCCCGGGGTGATCGCGGTCGCCTTGTCCAGCACCGAGCGCGGGCAGTCGTAATCCAGCATGAGGTACTGCTGACCGAACACCACACCCTGAATCCGCGCCACCAGTTGGTCACGGGCCGCCCGCGTTCCGGCCTCACCGTCCTCGTCGGTGCGTTCGATCAGCACCGCTTCCGAATCGCACAGCGGGTCGCCGAAGGCCACCAGGTTGTGCAGGCTCAGGGTGCGGCCGGACCCGACCACGTCGGCGATGGCGTCGGCCACGCCGAGTTGCACCGAAATCTCCACCGCACCATCGAGTCTGATGACTGTCGCTTCAATACCCCGCTCCGCCAAGTCTTTTCGGACCAGATTCGGGTAGGCGGTGGCGATCCGTTTGCCGGCCAGATCGGCCGGCGACCAGTCCCGCCCGGCCGGACCCGCATACCGGAAGCTGGACGACCCGAACCCCAACGCGAGGCGTTCCCGCACCGGCGCATCGGAATCGCGCACCAGGTCCCGTCCCGTGATGCCGAAGTCCAGCTCGCCCGAACCGACATAGATCGCAATGTCTTTGGGCCGTAGGAAGAAGAACTCGACCTGGTTGGCAGGGTCGATGACCGTGAGGTCTTTGGAATCGGTGCGGCGACGATAGCCCGCCTCCGAGAGGATCTCGCTGGCCGGCTCGCTCAGCGTGCCTTTGTTGGGAACCGCAACGCGCAGCATGGTCACAGCTTCCGGTACACGTCGTCGAGGGACAGTCCGCGCGCGATCATCAGCACCTGCGTCCAGTAGAGCAACTGGCTGATCTCTTCGGCCAGCGCTTCGTCGGGTTCGTGTTCGGCGGCCAGCCACACTTCGCCTGCCTCCTCGAGGATCTTCTTGCCCAGCCCATGAACGCCGCCATCCAGCGCGGCGACCGTGGCGCTCCCGGGCGCCCGGGTGCGGGCGCGTTCGCCCAACTCGGCGAACAGATCATCGAAGGTCTTCACGGCCAGCGATTGTTTCACGCGGCGACGAGCAAAGTCACGGCGGTTTATTCAAACCCGGCGAGCGTCGTTCGCAGGGCGTACTCCAATTGCATGTGGAAGGGCGGATCCCCGCCGGCATCCCCGTTGAGCCAGCGGTCGAGGACGAATTTGATTGCGGCCAAACTGGTGTGCACCAGCAGCGCGGGCCGAACGTCGACCGTCGGGTCGACGCCCATGCGGGCCGCGACCTGCTCGATGAATTTGCGGTGATCGTTTTCGCTGACCAGCGCGGTTTTGCTCAACAGCCGGGGCGCGGTTGCGATCGCGTGCCGCCACGTATCGAGGTTGTCGAGCTCGTCAGCCTCCCGGGCGCGCGCGACGAACACGCGGAGCAATGCCTCGACCGCCGATTCGTGGGGCGGTCTCGCACCGTAAGAACCGACGATCTCGGCGATGGCCTTGCGGACGGGATCGAGAAGCAGCCCCTCTTTTGTGGGTGCATGCCGGAAATAGGTGCTGATGGATATTCCGGCGGCGGCGGCGATGTCCTCCGTCGTCACCGCGTCAAAGCCGCGCTCGGCAAATAAGTGGTGCGCATTGAGCTGAATCTGAGAAAGCAACTCGGCCCGGCGTCGGTCCCGTAGCGAACCGGTGTTTGCTGTGGGCATGCCATCACCTTCGTCAATCCGACATTCCGACCCCAAGATGCCGTCCAACGACGAACTAGATGAGTGACTCTACACTATTGAAAGTGCCTATCAAGTAGGCTAGTGTGACTCAGCACACACCGATGAGCTGCAGAGTTGCGGATGCTGTAAATACTATCTTTATGAAGATGCGCCTCGTGGCGCCCAGCTTCGTTCTGCCCGGCACTCGGGGCATAGTGCTGGGGGGAACGCCGATGAAGGCGGTAGCTGTTACGTGACAACCGCTTGTTCGCATTTGCTAGACAGACGACTAATAGTCGCACGATGACGACACAACAAGACGGCGTCGTCGCCATTGCGGACTGGTCTGTCGGATATGTCAAACGTCATCCACTCGCCTCGCTCACCACGGTTGGTGAGCAATTCGTCCTTGGCGTGCGCACCATTCAGTATTTCTTCGTCGACCTCTTCACGGGCCGATTTCAATGGCAGGAATTCGTTCGTCAGGGCGCGTTCATGGCCGGGACGGCCGTGCTGCCGACGATCCTGGTCTCATTGCCGATCAGCGTCACCCTCTCGATCCAGTTCGCCCTGCTGGCCGGCCAGGTCGGCGCGACCTCGCTGGCGGGGGCTGCCAGTGGACTCGCGGTCATCCGCCAGGGCGCGTCGCTGGTGGCCGCCATCCTGATGGCCTCGGCGGTCGGGTCGGCGATCACCGCGGACCTCGGCTCGCGGACGATGCGCGAAGAGAACGACGCCATGGAAGTGATGGGCGTCTCGGTCATCCGGCGGCTGGTGGTGCCGCGGTTCGCGGCGGCCATCATGATCGGCGTCGCGCTCACCGGAGTCGTGTGCTTCGTCGGTTTTTTCGCGAGCTACATGTTCAACGTCTACTTCCAGAACGGCGCGCCCGGCAGCTTCGTCTCGACGTTCGCCTCCTTCGCGACCACCTACGACATGATCCTGGCGCTGCTGAAGGCGATCATGTTCGGCGCGATCGTCGCGGTCGTCTCTGCCCAGAAAGGCCTGTCCACCAAGGGCGGCCCGACGGGCGTGGCGAACTCGGTGAACGCGGCCGTCGTCGAAGCAGTCCTGCTGCTGATGATCGTCAACGTCGCCATCAGCCAGCTCTACATCATGTTGGTCCCCAGGACGGGGCTGTGACGTGGCGGCCTCCACCTACCTTCCGTTCGCGCCGCTTTCCAACCGGGTGCTCCGCGCCTACCGCCGGGGCAGAGTCCCGATCATTCGGCTCGGCCATCTGCTCGTCTTCTTCTTCCGCGCCCTGGCGGGCGTGCCGATCGCGTTGCGCCAATACCAGCCCGAATTCCTGCGGCTGCTGTCGAACATCACCTGGGGCAACGGCTCGATCGTGGTGGGTGGCGGTACCGCGGGTGTGGCCGTCGTCCTCGGTATGACGGTCGGCGCGCTCGTCGGCATCGAGGGCTACAACTTCCTGGATCTGCTCGGGCTGGGCCCGGCGACCGGCTTCGTCTCGTCTTTGGTCAACACGCGTGAGCTCGCTCCCCTGATGGCATCGCTCGCCTTTGCGATGCAAGGCGGATGCCGGTTCACCGCCCAGTTGGGGTCCATGCGCATCGCCGAAGAGATCGACGCCATGGAATCGATTGCGATCCGGCCCATTCCGTACCTGGTGACCACCCGGCTGCTTGCCTCGGCGGTCGCGATGATTCCGCTGTATGCGGCGTGCCTGGCCATCGGCTACCTGAGCACGCAAGTGGTGGTGGGAATCAGCAGCGGCGGCGCGACCGGTCCCTATCTGCATTACTTCTCGTTGATGCTGGCCGGCAAGGACATCGTCTATTCCTTATTCAAGGCCGTCATCTTTGTGTGGATCGCTTCGACGATCCAGTGTTACTACGGCTACTACGCCTCCGGCGGACCCGAGGGCGTGGGAGTGGCTGCGGGACATGGCATGCGGGCCAGCATCACCGTCGTGATCATGGTCAACATGCTGCTCACCATGGCGCTGTGGGGAGTCGACGCGGGCGCAAGGTTCGGTGGATAGCGGATGCCGAATTCCTTTGAGACGGATGGGCGCGGCCCATCGGATCGCCAACTGCTGCTTACCGGTGTGGCGGTGTTGGTTGTCGCGACGGTGGTCACCGTAGGCCTGTTGATGAAGTCGACGGGCCGGCTCGACAACTACGTTCGAGTCGTAGCCGACTTGGTCAACGTCGGTGACGGGCTACCGCAGAAGTCCGACGTCAAGTATCACGGCGTGCTCGTCGGCATGGTTGACGGTGTCGTTCCCGCCGCCAACGGCAAGCCCAACTACGTCCACATCAATCTCAAATCTGAATACGCCAAGTCGATTCCGTCCGCGGTGACCGCACGCGTGGTACCCAGCAACGTGTTCGCGGTGTCGTCGGTTCAGCTGGTCGGTAACGGGCCCGGAACGATCATCCGCGCGGGCGCGCACATTCCCGAAGACAGGCAGCTGCCGACTGTGCTGTTCCAGACCACCGTCAGCAAGCTGCGCGACCTGCTCGCCGCCGCGGGGCGCGGCCGTGACGACAGATCCGTCGGGATCCTGGCCGCTTTGGCGGCCGCAACCGACCATCGCCGCACCACCCTGCTGAATGCCGGCGCGCAGCTGAATCGCCTTCTCGATCAGCTCAATTCGATCGTCAGCACCGACACCGGCCCCTC
>NZ_JAFAUS010000089.1 GCF_019243155.1 Mycobacterium sp. | reverse complement strand
GAGAAAACGTAACCGGCTGATAACCTGGGCAGTCGCTGTGGTGGTATCCGGCGCCCAGGACAACGAAGCAATCGTCGAATCGAAGAAGGAACTCGAGCGTGGCCAACATCAAGTCGCAGCAGAAGCGCAATCGCACCAACGAGCGCGCTCGACTGCGCAACAAGTCGGTGAAGTCTTCGCTTCGCACCGCGGTGCGCGCGTTCCGCGAGGCCGCCCACGCCGGCGATAAGGAAAAGGCCACCGAGTTGCTGGTGTCGACCAACCGCAAGCTTGACAAGGCGGCCAGCAAGGGCGTCATCCACAAGAACCAGGCGGCCAACAAGAAGTCGGCCCTGGCGCGCGCCCTCAACAAGCTCTGAGCGCAGCGGCCCTCTCACCGGCTGCGCTGTTCGGCCAGTTCGGCCACCTGCCTGACCGCTGATTCCAGCGCGTAATCGGCGTCGACGACCGCCCCCTTGACGTTGGCGTTCAGCTCCGCGACCAGCTTCATCGCGATCGCCACAGAGTCGCGCGACCAATATCGGGATTGCTTCTGCGCCTTTTGCACCCGCCATGGCGGCATTCCGAGCTGCGAAGCGAGCCGGTACGGATCACCTGCGAGCGGCCCCACCCGGCCGATCGTGTGGATGGCCTCGGCCAGCGCGTCCGCCAGCACCACCAGCGGCTCACCCCGCATCATCGCCCACCGCAGCGCCTCCGCGGCTCCCTCGACGTCGCCGGCCACCGCCTTATCGGCGATGTCGAAGCCCTTCACGTCGGCCTTGCCGCTGTGATAGCGGCGCACCGCCGCGGCGTCGACGGCCCCGCCGGTGTCGGCCACCAGCTGGCAACAGGCCGACGCCAGCTCCCGCACGTCGGAGCCGATCGCGTCCAGCAAGGCGGTCACCGTCTCCTCGTTGACCTTGACGCGCAGGGCCCGGAACTCCTTGCGGACGAAATCGACGCGTTCGCTGGGTTTGGTGATCCGCGCGCACGGATGCACGACGGCACCCAGCGACTGCAGCTCGGTGGCGAGCGCCTTGGCTCGGCCACCGCCCGAATGCACCACCACCAGCACCGTGCCCGCCGGGATGTCGGCCGCGGCCGAGGAGATCACCGCGACCGCGTCCTTGCCCGCGTCGGCCGCGGCGTCCAGCACCACGATCCGCTCGTCGGCGAACAGCGACGGGCTCAGGAGCTCGGCGAGCTCATATGTACTGACGTCGCCCGCGCGCATTCGGTTGACCGGCACGTCATCGGTGCCGGCCCGCTTCCGCGCTGAGCGCAGCACGTCGGCCACCGCACGTTCGACCAGCAGTTCCTCGTCTCCCAGGACCAGGTGTAACGGCTCAACCTCGCTCACTCCACGATGGTGTCACGACCGACCGACGAGGCCGCTGCGGGATCCAACAGCTGCGACAGTGACCAAGCCACCGAGCAAACGGCCATGATCACCGCGCCCAGTGCGATCACGATGCGAAACCAGCGCCGGCCCCACAGCAGGAGCATCAGCAGCGCGAGGCAGGCGACCAACACCACGCCCGGCACCCCGGCCGGCACGGGCACCGTCGCCACGGGCACGCCGGCCGACCACCGCGACACGTGCAACACCCACCACAGTTCGGGGCCGGTGAATCGGATCAACAGCTGCGCCCCCGCCGGCCAGAGCACGCACAGCATGGCCGCCGCCGTGCCGAGCACAGTGATCGGCGCGATCACCGGCGCCGCCGCGAGGTTCGCCCCCGCCGCCACCAGGCTGACGCGGCCCGAGATACCGGCAACCAGCGGAGCGGTCACCACATGTGCGGCCCACGCGACTGCGATCGCGTCGGCCAGCGGTTTGGGACAGCCCTTCGCCACCAGGCGTCGCGACCAGACCGGTGCGACGACGACCAACGCAGCCGTCGCGATCACGGAGAGCGCAAAGCCCACGTCGACGGCCAGTTGCGGAGCGATGGCGAGCAACACCAGCACAGTGGCGGCGAGTCCCGGAATGGCTTGCCGCCGGCGTGACGACAGCATGCCCGCCAGCGCGATGGCGCCCATCACGGCGGCCCGCAGCACGCTTGCGGTCGGTTGCACGACGATGACGAACGCCACCAGGGTCAGCGCGGCCAGCGCGACGGCCGCCCGAGGGCCGATCAACCGGGCCGAGAACAACACAGCGGCACACACGATCGTCACGTTGGCGCCGGATACCGCCATCAGATGCGTCATGCCCGCCACGCGAAAGTCGCGGCCGGTTTCGGCGGGGACCGCCGAGGTGTCCCCGAGCACCAACGCGGGCAGCATCGCGGCCTGCTCGGTCGGCAACGTGTCCCGCGCGGCGGCGGCGAACCGACTGCGGACGTAGTGCGCCGCCCGCTGTATCGGCGCCGCGGTGCCCGCGATCGGGCGGCCCGATGCGTTGAGAACCGCGACCGTCAGGTCGCGCCGGGTCGGACGGCTCACGCGGGCGTTGAACCGCACCGGCTGCCCCACCATGACACCGCCGGCTTCGGAGCCGAAATCCGTGGCGCGCGCGAAAACCACTACGCGGCCTGACATCTGCGCGTCGCGCAGGCGTTGCAGGGTGGCGCGAAACATCAGCCGGCCGCTTCCCAAGGGCACCGCACTTTCGGTGGGGGTGACCGTCACCGGCGCCACCGTGCCGAACTGTGCGGTGATCGGGTGGCGGCTGACCGCGTCGGCGCGCAGCGCAACCGCGAAGCCAAACCCCGCCCCCACGACGCCGATCGCCAGCAGCCCGGCGCTGACCGCGCGGAGCCGGTCACCGCCGCCGGGCCGGCGCGCCGCGTGCCACGCCAGCGCCCCCGCTGCGGCGGCCATGCCGCCGCAGCACAAGGCCGCTATCCGGCCCACCGGCCACCAGATGCCGGCGGCCGTCACGCACCAGCAGGCCAGCGCGGCCGGCACCAGGCGCACATCAATGTGCCCCGCGGGTGATTCGGTCAACCCGTCATGGCCGTGTCAGACACGGACCAGGGCGCGAAGCTTCTCCAGCCGCGCCGGACCGATCCCGTCGACCTCGGCAAGCTGGTCGACACTGGTGAACTTCCCGTTGGTCTGACGCCACGTCACGATCGCGGCAGCGGTGATCGGTCCGACACCGGGCAGGGCGTCGAGTTCCTGCACGGTCGCAGTGTTGAGGTTGACCGCTCCACCCGCCTTCGGCTTGCCCGATCCCGAACCCGGTGCCGGTGGTTTGGTAGTCGCCGTCGAACCGGCCGCCACCGAGCTGCCCAACGACGTCGGCTGCCCGGCGACGGGGGCGAGTCCGACGACGATCTGCTCGCCGTCGTCGAGCGGGCGGGCCATGTTCAGCCCGATGGTGTCCGCTCCGTTCACCGGCCCGCCGGCGGCCTGCAGCGCGTCAGCGATGCGCGCGCCGGGCGCCAGGGTGACCAGGCCGGGCGTGCGCACTAGACCGACCACGCTGACCACCACCGGTCGGTCCGGACCGGCCGGCTGGCCGCCGGCCGGAGTAGCCGACGACCGGGGACTGGCCGTCGACGCCTTCTCCACCGGCGGCAACTTGGCCGACATCACCGGCGCCGGTCGATCGCGCATCATCGTGAACACCGTGATCAGCACGGCCAGGGCCGCCACGATCGCCAACCCGACCGCACCGGCACGCCCGGGGTCGGCGCGCACCCGGGCCATCCAGCCGCCACGCTCTGACGCGTCGGGAAGCCAGCGCGGCAATAGCGAATTCTGGTCGTCATTGGGCGAGTCTTCTTCTGACTCCGTGCTTTCGGACTCCGGTTCAGCACCGAGCCGTCGATGCAGCCGTTCGGCGGGAAGTTCTGTTCGCATGGGCCGACGGTAGGTCCGGCCACCGCCACAACGGCCCCGCCCAAGGGCGTCGCGCGGGCCGGCTGTGGATTAACCAGAGGCTGTGCACAACGGCCGCGTGCGATGGGCCAATATGGACAGAAGAACGCACATCCACAACCGGACAGCCATCCGAGCCAGGAGGCCGCCATGCAGCTGGCGCTCACAGCGGAAGAAGAAGCATTCCGCGACGAACTTCGCACCCTCTACACCACCAAGATTCCCGAGGAGATACGCGCGCGGATGCGCGAGGGTTCGGCGTCGGTGGTCCGCGACGACATCGTCACCAGCCACAAGATCCTGAATGAGCACGGTCTGGCGGTACCGGGCTGGCCCGTCGAGTGGGGCGGCAAGGACTGGACACCCACCCAGCACCAGATCTGGGCCGACGAGATGCAATTGGCCTCTGTCCCCGAGCCGCTGAACTTCAACACCAAGATGGTCGGCCCGGTGATCGCCGAATTCGGTTCGGAGGAGATCAAGCAACGCTTCCTACCCCCGACGGCCAACCTCGACATCTGGTGGTGTCAGGGCTTCTCCGAGCCCGAGGCCGGCTCCGACCTGGCGTCGCTGCGGACCACGGCGGTCCGCGACGGAGACAGCTACGTCGTCAACGGCCAGAAAACGTGGACGACGCTCGGTCAGTACGCGGATTGGATCTTCTGCCTGGTGCGCACCGACCCGCAGGCACCCAAACGGCAGGCGGGCATCTCGTTTCTGCTCTTCGACATGAACACGCCGGGCATCACGCTGCGGCCGATCAAGACGATCGACGGTGGCCAGGAGATCAACGAGTTGTTCTTCTCCGACGTCCGGGTGCCTGCGAATCAGCTTGTCGGAGAAGAGAACCAGGGCTGGACGTACGCAAAATTCCTGCTCGGCAACGAACGCACCGGCATCGCCGGAGTGGGTCGGACCAAAGTGCGCCTCGCCGAGGTGAAGAAGCACGCCGGCGAAACCGGGGTGCTCGACGACCCGCTGTTCGCCGCACGGCTCGCCGAGGCCGAAAACGAGTTGCTGGCACTCGAACTCACGCAGGCGCGCGTGGTCTCGGACTCCTCGGACGGCAGGCCCAATCCGGCGTCGTCCATCCTCAAGCTGCGCGGCAGCCAATTACAGCAATTGGCAACCGAATTGCTCGTCGAGGTGGCAGGCCCCGACGCGCTGCCCGCCGACGGTGCGGACATCGCCTCACCGGCGTGGGCGCAACACAGCGCACCGCACTATCTCAACTACCGCAAGACGTCGATCTACGGCGGCACCAGCGAAGTGCAGCGCAATATCATCGCGTCCACCATTCTCGGATTGTGAGGCAGACATGGACTTTCAGTTGAGCGACGAACAGGGTCTGCTCCGCGACACCACCCGCGAGCTGCTGGGCCGCACCTATGACCCGGAGACCCGAAACAAGATCATCGCCACCGATCTGGGATGGAGCCGCGACGTCTGGAGTCAGCTGGCCGACACCGGGATCCTCGGCCTGGGCTTCGACCCGGATGAGTCGGGCCAGATCGAGATCACGGTGGTGCTCACCGAGGTTGGGCGTCTGCTGGCACCCGAACCGATCGTGCACGCCGCGCTGGCGCCCGGGTCGTTGATCGCCGCGCACGGCAGCGAAGAGCAGCGCCAACTGCTGGACGAGGTCGCCGGCGGGCAACGGCTCCTGGCGTTCGCCAACCTCGAACCCGGACGCCGCAAGCCGTCGTCCGAGCTGAGTACCAAGGCTGCGCAGCAAGGTGATTCGTGGACCCTGACGGGACAGAAGAACCCCGTGATCGCCGGCGACTGCGCCGACACACTGGTCGTCAGCGCCGCGTTGCCCGACGGCGGTGCCGGACTCTTCCTGGTCGACGGCGGTGCCGTCACCAAGCACCCCTACCGCACTTTCGACGGACAGCGCGGCGCACAAATCGACCTCGACAATGTGGCGGCCGAACCCCTCGGCAACGACGTCCACGACACCGCCCCCGCCATCCGCGATGCTGTAGTCCGCATCAATTCGGCGCTGTGCGCCGAAGCCGTCGGCGCCATGGATGAAGCGCTCCGGCTGACCACCGATTACCTGAAGAGCCGCAAGCAATTCGGTGTCACGCTCAACAAATTCCAGGCGCTCACCCAACGGGCCGCCGACATGTACGTGTCGCTGGAGATGGCCCGCAGCATGAGCCTCTACGCCGCGATGTCGATCGCCGGCGGCAACCCCGACCCGGTGATCGCCTCGCGCGCCAAGCTGCAGATCGGGCGCTCGGGCCGGCACATCGCCCAGGAGGCCGTCCAGTTACACGGCGGCATCGGGGTGACCGCCGAGTATCCGGTCGCCCACTACGCGGCCCGGCTCACCGCCATCGAGCACACGCTGGGCTCCTCGAATGACCACCTGCACAACCTGATCGACCATTTGGGCGACTACGATCTCGCCCGGCTCTAGTGCCGTGGCCGAGCTCTCCGCCAAGGTTGTCGACTTCCTATCGACGGGCACCCGAACAGGCATGCTGGGTTACGTCGCGGCCGACGGCAGACCCTTGGTCGCGCCGGTCTGGTTCATCGTCGAGGACGGCCAACTGGTGTTCAACACCAACCGCGAGACATCGAAAGGCCGTGCCCTGGCGCGTGATCCGCGTGTGGTGATCTGCGTCGACGACCCACACCCGCCCTACTCCTTTGTGCAGGTGCAGGGGCTGGCCGAGGTCACCGACGACCCAGACGAGTTGCTGGACATCGCGACTCGGACGGGCGCGCGCTACATGGGCGCGGAGAAGGCCGAGGAATTCGGCCGCCGCAACGCGGTGCCCGGCGAACTGGTGGTGCGCGTCCGCCCGACGAAGGTCAATGCCGGGTTCGATATCAGCGACTGACGACTCGGACCATCAGCTGGGCTCCCCGGCCGCAACGGGTTCCAAATTCGACTCCGGCGCCGCCACCGACTCCGCCTCCCCGGCAGGCGAATCCGCATCGGGCAGCTGAGCGACCAGGTACTCGGCGAGCCCCCCGATGGTCGGATAGTCGAAGACCGCGGTCGCGTTGATCGTGAACGCGCCGCCGAACTGACTGTGCAGCCGATTGCGCAGTTCGATCGCCATCAGTGAATCCGTGCCCAGATCCAGGAACCGGCTCGTTGCCGCGGGCGGCTGCGCGAGCCGCAGGAAGTTCTGCACCTCACTCTGCAGGAACTCGGTCACGAATTCCGCTCGTGCCGGCACCGGTATCTCCTGCAGCTGCCGAAGCAACTCGCTGTCACCGGTCACCTCACCCAATGCGCTCGGCAACACCAAGTCGAGAATCGGTGGACGCGAACTGCCCAGCACCTTCGCGGCCCGCTGCCAGTTGGCTTTGATGACGGTGGCCTGGCCGGTCCCGTTGGCGACGACCTCGGCGAGAGCGCCGAGGGCAGCCGAGGGTTCCAGCGGAATCAGGCCCTGCGCACTGATATTGGCGCTCGCGGCCTCCGATGAGGCCATGCCGCCCTGCGCCCAGGGTCCGAAGTTGACACCGGTAGCGGGCAGGCCCTGCGCCCTTCGCCGCGCGACCAGGCCGTCGAGCAGCGCGTTGGCGGCCGCGTAGTTGGCCTGACCGGGTGAACCGAACAAACTGGACACGGAGGAGGACACGATGAAGAAGTCCAAGTCGTCGTCCGTCGTCAACCTGTCCAGGTGACAGGCACCGAACGCCTTGGGCGCCAACGTTGTTCGGAACCGCTCCAGGCTCTGTGCGGACAGCAGCGCATCGTCGAGCACGCCGGCCAGATGCGCCACACCCGCGAGCGGCGGTAATTCCGCGTGGATCCGATCCAGCAGCTTCGCGACCTCGGACTCGTCGCCGACATCGGCCGCGAAGACGTGGATGCGGCACTTGTAGCGCTCGGTGATCTCGTCGATCAGCCGTTGTGCGTCCGCGTCGGGTGCGCGCCGGCTGGTCAACACGATGTCACCGGCGCCGAGTTGGGCGAGATAAGACGCGGTGTGCAGACCGATCGCTCCGAGCCCACCGGTGATGAGATAGCTCCGATCGGCCCGCGGCTGCAAGGGGTTCGGCACCTGCAGCACGATCTTTCCGATGTGGCGTGCCTGCTGCATGCGACGGAACGCGGCCCTCGCCTCGGTCAGCGGGTAGATCTCGGCAGGCAGTGGTGTCCACTCGCCTCTGCCAAGTCCCTCCGACACCTCTGTCAGCAAACCCCGAATGCGCTCGGGCTCTTGGAAAGTCACCGTGTCCAGCGCGACGATCTCGTAGGCGATGTCGGGACGGGCCGCCGCCATCTGCTCGGGCGTCCAGATGTCGCGCTTGGCGATCTCGGCGAACCGGCCATTCTGGGCGGTGGCCCGCACGGTCGCCTCGATGAACCCCTCGTTGGTCAGGCTGTTCAGCACCACGTCGACGCCGGCGCCGCCGGTGTCCGCCAGGATCTGATCGGCGAAATCCGTTGTGCGCGAGTCATAGACGTAGTCCACACCCAGCTTGCGCAGCATCGCGCGTTTGTATGTGCTGGCGGTGGCGAAGACCGTGGCACCGCACTGCCGGGCCATCTGGACCGCAGCCAGGCCGACGCCACCGCTGGCGGCGTGGATTAGCACCCGGTCACCGGGCTTGACCTGCGCCCAGTCGAATGCGAGCCGGACCGTCAGTGCCGCAGCGGGAATGGTGGCCGCGGCTACCGCGCCGACTCCATCGGGAATCGGCGCCAGCAGCTGGGCGGGCACGTTGAACCGGCTGGCGAACGCGCCCTGCATGAAGCCGTAGACCCGTTGGCCGACCTCGAGCCCGGTGACGCCGTCGCCCAATTGCGTGACGGTGCCGGCAAAGTCTCCGCCGATCGGGCCCGGATCGCCCGGGTAGAGGCCGAGGACGTTGAGCACATCCCGGAAGTTGAGACCGGCGGCCTCGACCTGGACCTGCACGTAGCCCACGTCCGGCGGCGGCACATCCGCCTCCGTCAGCCGCAGGTTGTCGATCGCTCCACGTTCGGTGGGCGCCAGGACGTAGTCGCTCCCGCGCGGCACCGTGAGATGGCCGCTGCGCGCCCACGGCAACAACCGGGATGCCAGCAGCTTTCCTTGCCGCAGAGCAAGTTCCGGCTCGTCGACCGGTGTGGCCAACAACTTGGCGATCGCCTGCGCGGCCTCCGGTGATCCGTCGGAATCGACCAGTTTGCAGCGCAGCGCCGGTTCCTCGTTGATCGTCGTGCGCCCGAAGCCCCACAGTGCCGCCTGCACGTGGTCGACCGGCTCGCCGGATTCGCTGGCGACGGCCCGCTCGGTGACAATCCACAGTCCGCCGGGCAGCTTCACCTGCCCGCCCTGCACGATGTGCACGGCACCGAGGAGATTGTCGATCTCGGTCTCGAGCCGCGCAGCGACGTCCGCGCTCGATTCGTCCGCGCCGGGTCCTGCGCTGCGCCAGACGACACCCGAGAACGGCAGACCGCGCTCGGCGGCCTTCGCCAGCACCTCTCCCAGGGACTCGTCGTCGCCTGCCCGGCCGAACGAGATGCAGCCCGGGACGTTGGCGGCCAGCTCGTCGAACCCGGCAATCAGCCAGGTGCCGTTCGTGATTGCCTCGTCATCGCCGGATGCCGGTTGCGGCACCTCGTGCCAGCCGACGGTGTACAGCTGCCGGGTGGCGTCGCCGCCGAGGCCCCGCAACAACGCCTCGCGGGGCGCGCGCTTGACCGTGAACTCGCGAATCCCGCCCAGCAGTCGGCCGTCCCGATCGACGAAGTCGAGGTCGAAGACCTGGGTCTCGCTGTCCAGGGCGTTGGTGTGCCACCTGGCGCGGCAATAGAACCGCCGCGGCATCTTCTCGCGCAACATCACTTGTCCGTACCGCAGCGGCAAGTAGAGATCGTTGACTCCCTGTTCGGCCGCCAGCAGCGCCGGGAACGCAGGGAAGGCGACGCCGGTGCACAAGTCCATCAGGACCGGATGCATCGGCTCGGCTCCAAGGTGTTCGGCCAGTTCTTCGCCCACCGTGATATCGCCGATCGCCTCACCCTCGCTGAGCCACAACGACTTCAGCGAACCGGACCAGTTCGGCCCCCACGCGAGCTCCATGTCAGCGAAGGTCTCGAAAAGGTCCTGCGGACGCATGCGCTCCATCCGCTCGATCGCCTCATCGACCGGACCCCGGTGCTCGGGTGCCGGTTCGTCGGTGATGTCCGAAGCGCCGGTTACAACGGTGCCTTCGGCGTTCAGCGACCATTCGGCGTCGCGATCGCCGAAGGGGCGGCTGTGCACCTTAAATCGCCGGTTACCGCCGTCCTCGACCGGATTCAGCGTCAGCTGCACCTCGCGAGAACTCTTCTCGGGCAAGATGATCGGCTCATAGAAGAAGACGTCTTGCACCCGCGCGGGGGCGCCGATCGCGGCCAGCGCCATCGCCGCATATGTCGCCCCGGGGACGACGACGGTGCCATAGATGACATGGTCGGACAGCCACGGCTGCGATTTGACCGACAGCCTGCTGGTGTAGACGGAGTCGCCGGAGGCGAGGTCCTTGACACTGCCCAGAATGCCGGACACCGCAGGACCGTCGACGGCGATGCCGGACGTCTTGGGCCAGAAGCGGCGGCGCTGGAACGGGTAGGTGGGCAGTTCGAGTCGGCGACGCGGCTGACGATGCAGCGCAGCGAAATCGGGCCGGTGGCCGCTGACGTAGGCGGCGGCCAGCGCGTCGGCGATCTGGCGACGGTCGCCGACGCCCTTGCGCAGCGAGACGATCGCCCGCGGCGCGGCCAGGTGCTCCGGCCAGACCTGCACCGCGGCTCCGGTCAGCACCGGTTGCGGACCGATCTCCATCACCACCGAGCAGCCCAGCGCCGCGACGGTGCGCACACTCTCGGCGAACTGCACCGGCTGGCGGGAATGCCGCCGCCAGTACGCGGCGTCGAGCGGCGTCTGATTGGTGAGCACGGCGCCGGTGCGGTTGCAGACCAGCGGCAAGGTCGGGGCGGCGAACTCCAACTGCGCTGCGTACGACTCGAATTCATCGAGCACCGGATCCAGCAGTTCCGAGTGGAAGGCGTGGCTGGTCTGCAGCCACGTGCAGCGGATCCCCTCCTCTTCGAACCTGCCGACTATCTGCTCCAGCTCCTCGGCCGGCCCCGAGAGCACGGTGTTGGGTCCGTTGTAGGCGCCGACCGACACTCGCGGGAATTCTCCGGCGATCTCCTCGACGTGCTTGGCGTCGGTGAACACCGCCACCATTCGCCCACCCGCGGGCAGGCTGCCGAACATCCGGCCGCGCTCGGCCATCAGTCGTGCGCCGTCTTCGAGGCTGAAGACTCCGGCCACACAGGCCGCCGCGTACTGGCCCACGCTGTGTCCCAGCACCACGTCGGGCTCGATACCCCACGACTGCCACAGCCGGGCCAGGCCCATCTCGATGGCGAACAGCGCTGGTTGGGCGAATGACGTGTGCCGCAATGCTTCTCCGGCATCGCCGCCGGTGGCGAACAACACCTCCAGCAACGGACGCGGCAGCATGTCTTCGACGGCGTCCGCGCAACGAGTCACGGTTTCAGCGAAAACCGGCTCGGTGTCGAACAATTCACGCGCCATCCCCGGATGCTGGCTGCCCTGTCCGGTGAACAGCCAGGCCGTCGTCGGGTGCTCGCTGTGCTCACCACGAACGACGCCGGGTCGCAGGCGGTTTTCGGCCAAATCGGCCAGGCCCATGCGCGCGCCCTCGATCGAATCCACCACCAGCGCCGCGCGATGTTCGAAATGCGAACGCCCCGTCCCGGCGGTGCGGCATACGTCGGCAAGGGCGGCATCCGGGTGGGCGCTCAACCACTTCTCATAACGCTGCGCCAGTTCCACCAGCGCTTCCGGTGACCGCGCGGAAAGCGGTAGCACGCTTACCTGTTCGGCCGCGACGTCGAAGGCGAGGCCGTCGTCGGCACGCGCCGGCGCCTCCTGAATCAGCACGTG
>NZ_JAFAUS010000528.1 GCF_019243155.1 Mycobacterium sp. | reverse complement strand
ACTAGAGCGAAATGGGCGGCCACCCCCTCCGGGTGACCGCCGATTCCGACTATCGGGCGCTACTGCGCAGAGTGCGCGCCGCCTGCACTGTGTGCGCCGGCTTTGGCCAGATCCGGCTCGCTTGATGCAGCGGGCTTACGGCTTCCGGTGAACGTCAACGCGGCATCCTCGCCGCTGCCTTCACCGTCCCAGTTGTCTACGTCGACGGTGACGACCTGTCCCGGACCGACTTCATCGAAGAGGATCTTCTCGGACAGCTGGTCCTCGATCTCGCGCTGGATGGTGCGCCGCAATGGACGTGCACCCAGCACGGGGTCGAAGCCGCGTTTGGCCAGCAGCGACTTGGCCTTCGAAGTCAGCTCCAGCGCCATGTCCTTGCTCTTCAGCTGCTGTTCCACCCGGCCGATCATCAGGTCGACCATCCGGATGATCTCGTCCTGAGTCAACTGGTGGAACACGATGATGTCGTCGATACGGTTGAGGAACTCCGGGCGGAAGTGCTTCTTGAGCTCGTCGTTGACCTTCTGCTTCATCCGCTCGTAGTTGTTGTCACCGCCACCCTGGGTGAACCCGAGGCCGACGGGCTTGGAAATGTCGGATGTCCCCAGATTGGACGTGAAGATCAGCACGGTGTTCTTGAAGTCGACCGTGCGGCCCTGCCCGTCGGTCAGGCGGCCGTCTTCGAGCACCTGCAACAGGCTGTTGTAAATCTCCTGGTGCGCCTTCTCGATCTCGTCGAACAGCACCACCGAGAACGGCTTGCGCCGCACCTTCTCGGTGAGCTGGCCACCCTCTTCGTAGCCGACGTATCCCGGCGGGGCGCCGAACAACCGCGACGCGGTGAACCGGTCGTGGAACTCGCCCATGTCGATCTGGATGAGCGCGTCGTCGTCGCCGAACAAGAAGTTGGCCAGCGCCTTGGACAGCTCCGTCTTACCGACACCGGACGGGCCGGCGAAGATGAACGAACCCGACGGGCGCTTGGGGTCTTTCAGCCCGGCGCGGGTGCGGCGGATCGCCTTGGAGACGGCCTTGACGGCGTCCTCCTGGCCGATGATCCGCTTGTGCAGCTCGTCTTCCATGCGCAGCAGGCGCGTGGTCTCGGCCTCGGTGAGCTTGAACACCGGGATGCCGGTCCAGTTGCCGAGCACCTCGGCGATCTGCTCGTCGTCCACCTCGGCGACCACGTCGAGATCGCCGGAGCGCCACTGCTTTTCGCGCTCCGCCCGCTGGCCGACCAGCTGCTTCTCCCGATCCCGCAGGCTGGCGGCCTTCTCGAAGTCCTGGGCGTCGATCGCCGATTCCTTCTCCCGGCGAGCCTCGGCGATCTTCTCGTCGAACTCGCGCAGGTCTGGTGGCGCGGTCATCCGGCGGATCCGCATGCGCGCGCCCGCCTCGTCGATCAGGTCGATCGCCTTGTCCGGCAGGAACCGGTCGTTGATGTAGCGGTCGGCCAGCGTGGCGGCGGCGACGATTGCGGAGTCGCTGATCGACACCCGGTGGTGCGCCTCGTAGCGGTCCCGCAGACCCTTGAGGATCTCGATCGTGTGCTCCACCGTCGGCTCCCCGACCTGCACCGGCTGGAAGCGGCGCTCCAGGGCGGCGTCCTTCTCGATGTACTTGCGGTACTCGTCGAGCGTGGTGGCACCGATGGTCTGCAGTTCGCCGCGGGCCAGCTTGGGCTTCAGGATGCTCGCCGCGTCGATCGCGCCCTCGGCCGCACCCGCGCCGACGAGCGTGTGCAGCTCGTCGATGAACAGGATGATGTCGCCGCGGGTGTTGATCTCCTTGAGCACCTTCTTCAGGCGTTCCTCGAAGTCACCGCGGTAGCGGCTGCCCGCCACCAGCGAACCCAGGTCCAGCGTGTAGAGCTGCTTGTCCTTCAGGGTCTCGGGGACCTGGCCGTGCACGATGGCCTGCGCCAGGCCTTCGACGACGGCGGTCTTGCCGACGCCGGGCTCGCCGATCAGCACCGGGTTGTTCTTGGTGCGCCGGCTCAGCACCTGCATGACCCGCTCGATTTCCTTCTCGCGGCCGATGACCGGGTCGAGCTTGCCTTCCATCGCGGCGGCCGTCAGGTTGCGGCCGAACTGGTCGAGCACCAGTGACGTGGACGGGCTGCCGGACTCGCCGCCGCGACCGCCGGTGCCGGCCTCCGCGGCTTCCTTGCCCTGGTAGCCACTCAGTAGCTGAATCACTTGCTGGCGAACACGAGTCAGCTCGGCGCCCAGCTTCACCAAAACCTGGGCGGCCACGCCCTCACCCTCGCGGATGAGGCCGAGCAGGATGTGCTCGGTGCCGATGTAGTTGTGGCCGAGCTGCAGCGCCTCGCGCAGGCTCAGCTCGAGGACCTTCTTGGCACGGGGGGTGAACGGGATGTGACCCGACGGTGCCTGCTGGCCCTGGCCGATGATTTCCTCGACCTGGCTGCGAACGCCTTCAAGCGAGATACCCAGCGACTCCAGCGACTTCGCTGCTACGCCTTCACCCTCGTGAATCAAACCCAGCAGGATGTGCTCGGTTCCGATGTAGTTGTGGTTGAGCATCCGGGCCTCTTCTTGCGCCAGGACGACGACCCTGCGGGCACGGTCGGTAAATCTTTCGAACATCGGTGGTTACCTGCTCTCCCTCACCATCGGTACAACCTCACTAGCGGTCCAGTGGAGTCGGAATCTCGTACCTGCCTCCACTGTAATGGTCGGCCTGCCGGGGGGCCTAACCTTGCGGTTCCTCCCACTTGGGCGGCCCGCTCGGGGTTTAAGGCGATCTCCCTGCGACAGCAGCGACGTAACTGAAGAAACGATCCGAGGTTTCAATTCGTTTCCGGCATTCGTTTCGCGGCCAGCGAAAAAACAAACCGGCGCCCTGACCTTAAGGCCGGGGCGCCGGTGGCAGCTTTGTCAGGTCGCCGCGTGGAAAGCGTCGATCACGTCGGCCGGGATACGGCCACGGGTCGAGACGTTGTGCCCGTTGCGGCGGGCCCACTCGCGGATGGCTGCGCTCTGCTCACGGTCGATCGCGCCACGGCCGCGTCCCGAACCCGAACGCCCGCGGCGGCGCCCGCCGACCCGACGGCCGGCCTCAACCCATTGCTTTAGATCGCTGCGAAGTTTCGCCGCATTCTTGGACGAAAGATCAATCTCATAGGTCACCCCGTCAAGCCCGAATTCAACCGTTTCGTCGGCTGCGCCGGCACCGTCGAAATCATCGACCAAGGTGACGGTCACTTTCTTCGCCATTAGCTTACCCTCGCATTTCGTCCTGAGCAGTTGCTGAGACACATTGGTTTTGACCTCCCCGGTCACCAATCTGCCATAACAAGGCAGCATACTCAATCTGCGTGCAAAGCGCACAGTTCAAAGTTTGAACTACGTCTGTGGTCGAACAATCGGGAACAAAACTGTCTCGCGAATTGACAGTCCGGTCAAAGTCATCAACAAGCGATCGATACCCATTCCTGTTCCGGTACACGGAGGCATCGCATACTCCAGCGCGGCAAGAAAGTCTTCATCTAGCACCATAGCCTCGTCATCGCCGGCGGCCGCGGCGCGCGCTTGTGCGGCGAATCGCTCCCGCTGCACGACCGGGTCGTTCAATTCCGAGTAACCGGTGGCCAGTTCCACTCCGCGTACGTACAGATCCCACTTCTCGGTCACGCCCGGGATGCTGCGATGCTGACGGGTCAAAGGCGTTGTCTCGACAGGGAAATCCCGCACGAAGGTCGGCGCGCTCAGCGTGTTGCCCACCGAGTGCTCCCACAGTTCCTCGACGAGCTTTCCGTGCCCATAACCGCGATCGTCCGGAATCTCGACGCCGAGCCGATCTGCAATTGAACGCAAGTGTTCAACGGGCGTGTCCGGCGTGATCTCTTCACCGAGCGCCGCCGACAGCGACGGATACATTTGTATCGACGCCCATTCTCCGTCTATGTCGTAGACACTCCCGTCGGGCAGCGGCAGTTGTCTCGTTCCGATCGCCTCATCTGCTACCTCTTGAATAAGCTCACGTGTGACGACTGCCGAATCGTCATACGTTGCGTACGCCTGGTAGGTCTCGAGCATGGAAAATTCGGGAGAATGCGTCGAATCCGCGCCTTCGTTTCGGAACACTCGATTTACTTCGAAAACCCTGTCGAAACCACCGACGACACACCGCTTGAGGAACAGTTCCGGCGCGATCCGCAGGTAGAGATCGATGTCAAGAGCATTGGAATGTGTGATGAACGGCCGAGCCGCCGCCCCGCCGGCCAGCGTCTGCAGCATTGGGGTTTCGACTTCGAGAAACCCACGCCGTTCCAGTGCGTTGCGTATCGAGCGGACGACGGCGATTCGCTGCCGGGCCACCGCGCGGGCCTGGGGCCGCACGATCAGGTCGACGTAGCGCTGCCGCACCCGCGACTCTTCACTCATTTCTTTATGCGCGACGGGCAGCGGTCGCAGCGATTTGGACGCCATTTGCCAGGAGTCGGCGAGGACGGACAATTCCCCGCGTCGCGAGCTGATCACAATGCCGTGCACATAGACGATGTCACCGAGGTCGACGTCGGCCTTCCAGGCGTCGAGCGACTCCTGGCCGACCTTGTCGAGGCTGATCATCACCTGCAGGCTGGTGCCATCGCCTTCCTGCAGGGTCGCAAAGCAAAGTTTTCCGGAGTTGCGCGCGAAGATCACCCGGCCGGCGACACCGACGACGTCGTCGGTCGCGGTGTCGGTCGGCAAATCGGGGTGCGCGGCGCGTACCTGGGCCAGGGTGTGGGTGCGCTCGATGGCAACCGGGTAGGGATCGTGGCCCTCCGCCAACAATCGAGCACGCTTGTCCTGGCGGATCCGGTACTGCTCAGGAAGGGCAGTGCCGGTTTCCAGGTCATTGTCTGGCGGGTCGGCATTCACGACGTGCCAGCTTAAATGACAGCGCCGTCAGCGTGCGCCGACGGCGCGGCGTGGATGTCAGCGCGCTGTCTTGAGCCGGCCGCGCTGGGCGTCCCGGTTGCGTTCGAAGACCAGCCGCAAGCCATCCAGCGTCAGGTGCTGGTCGTAATGGGTGACGGTGTGAAGTTCGGGGAGCAGCAGCGGCGCGGTGTACCCGGTGGCGACGACCGCGACCTGGTCCCCCAGGTCGCTGGTGAATCCCTCGACGTCCTCGCGGATCCGCTCGACCAGGCCGTCGACCAGCCCGGCGAAACCGAAGACCGCTCCCGCCTGCATGCACTCGACGGTGTTCTTGCCCACCACCGAACGGGGGCGCGACAGTTCCACGCGGCGCAGCGCTGCGGAGCGGGCCGCCGCGGCGTCCGAGGAGACCTGCAGCCCGGGCGCGATCGCGCCGCCGAGGAATTCGCCCTTCGCCGACACCACGTCCACACAGATCGAGGATCCGAAGTCGATGACGATGGCCGCGCTCTGGAAGCGGTGAAATGCCGCCAGGCAGTTGACGATTCGGTCGGCGCCCACCTCTTTGGGGTTGTCGACGAGCAACGGGATGCCGGTACGCACCCCGGGCTCGATCAACACGTGCGGCACCGACGGCCAGTATTGGTCGAGCATGACCCGCACCTCGTGCAACACCGACGGGACGGTGGACAGCGCGGCGGCACCGGTGAGCCGCTCGGAATCGTCACCGATCAGGCCGTCGAGGGTCAGCGCCAATTCGTCGGCGGTGATCTCGGACTCGGTGCGAATCCGCCAGTGCTGCACGACCTTTGCGTGCTCTTTAGATCCCGATATCAACCCGACGACGGTGTGGGTGTTACGAACGTCGATCGCCAGCAGCACGACTACCGCGCAATGATCCGAGGGTCGAGCAACTCGGCCACCCCTGGTATGTCCAAGGCGGGCACGAATGCCGGGTCGTGGCCCAGGTCGATCGGCTTGTTGTCGGCGTCGACGAAAACGATTCGCGGCTCATACGCGCGCGCCTCCGCCTCTTCCATGGTCCCGTACGCGATGAGGATCACCAGGTCGCCGGGGTGCACCAGATGCGCTGCGGCGCCGTTGATCCCAATCACCCCGGAACCGCGTTCGCCGGTGATGGCGTAGGTGACGAGCCGGGCGCCGTTGTCGATGTCGACGATGGTCACCTGCTCACCCTCGAGCAGGTCCGCGGCGTCCATCAAATCGCCGTCGATGGTCACCGAGCCGACGTAGTGCAGGTCGGCCTGCGTGACGGTGGCACGGTGGATTTTGGACTTTAGCATCGTCCGAAACATCAATTCCTCCATGGTGTTTGGGCGTGTTGCGCCCGGTATTCGTCCGGCCCAGAGGTGCCGGCGGGGGTTCCGATCTGGATTGACACGTTGTCGAGCAGTCTGGTGGTGCCAAGCCGCGCGGCGACCAGCAGCCGGCCGGATGCGTTGTCGCGCACCGGACCGAGGTCTGCGGCGCGCAGCTCCAGGTAATCCACCACCAGGCCGGGTGTGGCGTCGAGCACGGCGCGAGCCGCGTCCACCGCCGCCTGAGGGCCACCGGTCGCGGCGTGCGCTCCGGCGGTCAGTGCGGCCGAGAGAGCCACGGCCAATTCGCGCTGGGTGGGGTCCAGGTAGCGGTTGCGCGACGACATGGCCAACCCGTCGCCCTCCCGCACGGTCGGGACCCCGACCACGGAGACGTCGATGTTGAGGTCGGCGACCATCTGTCGGATCATCACCAGCTGCTGATAGTCCTTCTCGCCGAAGAAGATCCGGTCCGGGCGCACGATCTGCAGCAGCTTGCACACGACGGTCAGCACGCCGGCGAAGTGGGTCGGCCGGGCGCCGCCCTCGAGCTCGCCGGCCAGCGGGCCGGGCTGCACCGTGGTGCGCAGACCATCCGGGTACATCGCCGCGGCCGTGGGCGCGAACACGATCTCGACGTCTTCTTCACGCAGCACCGCCAGGTCGTGGTCCAGCGTGCGTGGATAGGCGTCGAGGTCTTCGCCGGCGCCGAACTGCAGCGGGTTGACGAAGATCGACACCACGACCACCGAGCCGGGCACCCGCTTGGCGGCCCGCACCAGGCCGCGGTGGCCGTCGTGCAGCGCTCCCATGGTGGGCACCAGCATCACGCGGCGACCGGTGTGGCGCAGCGCGCGGCTGACGTCCGTGACATCGCGCGGCGTCGAGTACACGTTGAGTTCGCCCGGTTTGAAGGCGGGAGGCTTGTTAGGTCTCATTGCGCCAGCACATCGACGACGGCAGCGGGAGCGTGGGCGCGCTGGGCGGTGCGCAGCGCGTTCACCCGATACGCGTGGGCGAGTTGCGGGTCGACCCCGCTCAGCGCGGCCAGATGTCCGGCGACCGCGGCGGCGTCCCCGCGGGCGACCGGACCGGTTAACGCGGCCTGCCCGCGCTGCAGGGTGTTCTCCAGCGCGGCCCGGCCCAACGGCCCGACGATGCGTTCCGCAATGCCGCCCGGCTGCTCGTCGACGGACTGCTGGCCGAGCAGTTCGTCGCCGCGCAGCGCGGCCCGCAGCGCCTCGAGCGCATCGGCGACCACCGTCACGATGTGGTTGCCGGCATGCGCCAGCGCCGCGTGATACAGCTCGCGGGCGTCCTCGCGCACGCTGAACGGCTCTCCGCCCATTTCGAGCACCAGAGACTGCGCGATCGCGTATCCGACCTCGTCGGCGGCGGTGATGCCGAAGCAGGTGTCCGGCAGCCTGCTGATGTCTTCGTCGGAACCGGTGAACGTCATCGCGGGGTGAATGGCCAGCGGTACGCAGCCGTCCTGGGCCAGCGGCGCAAGGATGCCGACCCCGTTGGCGCCCGACGTGTGGGCCACGATCGTGCCGGGCCGCACCGCCGATGTCACTGCCAACCCGGATACCAGCCCGGCGAGTTCGGCGTCCGGAACGGCCAACAGCAGCAACTCGGCGGCGGCGGCGACGTCCGGCGGCGTTGCCACCGGGGTGTCGGG
Organism: Mycobacterium sp.; assembly: GCF_019243155.1. GTDB lineage: Bacteria > Actinomycetota > Actinomycetes > Mycobacteriales > Mycobacteriaceae > Mycobacterium. The sequence goes on along the minus strand of NZ_JAFAUS010000528.1, from coordinate 23,345 downwards.
TAGCCAGCGCTGCGCCCGCTGCCGCGAAGCATGGGAGATGGCGCTGCACGCGACGACGACGTGGTCGGCGCGCTCCAGCGCAACGCCGAGCGCGGTGCCTACCCGGCCGGCGGAGATGACTCCCACCTTGAGCCTGGCCGGGCGCAAACCGTCGAACTGCACCATCGCAGACGACCTCACAAATTGATTCGTTCGTTCCAGTCCCGTGTCAGGGGTACCGGACGGTCATTAAAACTGTAATCGATCAGCGGGCCCGGCCCAATGAAAGCCCAGTGTGAGGAAGCTCCCAGCTCAGCCGTCGCGGCGGCGGCGGCGACCGCCTTCGGACGGCTGCACCTGCAGCCGCGCCAACAAGTCGGCGACCGATTGGCCGCCCGTCTGCGGACCCTCCTCGGTCGAGCCGTCGATCCCCTCCGCCTGCTGATCCTCGCCGCGGTGTCGAGCCACCTGCTCGGGGGGCGGCGGCGGAGCCAGGCGCGGTGGTGGCTGCTCGGCTCCCGGCGGCATCGGCGGCGGCGGGGGTGGAGGCGGCGGCGTTGCGGCGGCCGGCGGCTCGTTCGAGGGGCCGAAATTCCGCACACCGTAATCCCGGTACTCCGCCGAGTGGCGCGACCGTGACCTGCGGCCGGACTCCGTGTATTGCGGCGCATCCGCCGGTTCGGCGGGCGGCTCGGCCCACGGTTCCTGGGGACCCGAATGCCGGGAACGCCGGCGCCGGCCCGACGGCTCCTCGCCGGGCCCGGGCACGTCCGCGCCGGCCCAGTTGCTGCCGGGTGCTCCCGGCGGCAACCACTGGCCCTCCGGGGCCGCGGACTGCCAATCCTGCGGCTGCGGCTGCGGCTGCGGCTGGGGTGGGGCCGGCGCCTGGGGTGGGGGCGGCTGGTAACGAGGTTCGAATCGTTCGGGTTCGGGCTCCGGCGGGGCGGCGACGTACGGGGCCTCTTGCTGGGCCGGGTACGCGGGTTCCTGCGGCGGTTCGTACTGGTAACGGGGCCGTTCCGGGCGGGGCGGCGGCTGGCGCGGCGGCACCAGCGGTTCCTCGGGCACGTCGATGATGGCGGTTTCGTCGGGGCGGCCCTGCTGGTTGTTCTGGGGCACCGAGGTGACCCGATCGCTGGACACCCAGTCGACCGGGTTGTCGCGGGGGGTTTCGCCGTTGCGGTCCCACTCGCTGTATGCGCGCTCGCGGTGCGCCTCGGTCTCGAAGCCCTCCAGGGCCGGCCGGTTCGCGAGGTCGGTGTCGAACAGGATCTCCAGGCTGGTGCGCAGCGAGCTCAGCTCGGCGCGCAGCGCGGCCAGGTCGTCGGCGGCCTGCGCGCGCAGTTCGGAGGCCAGTTCGCGGCGCAGCTGGGACTCCACCGTCAGCTCGTATTCGCGTCGGGCAGAGATTTCGCGGTCCAGCTGCAGGTCGTAGACGAGTTTCAGGTCACGCACGCGCGACTGGTCCGCGTCGCTTTGGCGACGGTAGAGCACCGAGACGAAGGCGCCGGCGACTGCGGCCCACAGCGCCAGGATTACAGCGAGCTTGAGGAGTTCCACCCGGTTGGTGAAAACAAGTGCGGAACTGGCCCCTATCGCGAGGACCAGCAACGCGGTCAAGAGCACCCAACCCGGCCTGCGGCCGCCGCGCCGAACCCGGGCGCCGCGGGACAGAACGGTCATGGCCTGACTGTACCTGTGCGAGGTCACTGCGCGTGTCGCCCTATTCGGCGATTCTCACCTGGGTTAATCGAGGAGTTAATGGCCCGGCCCCCGCTTATCGGGTTGCTTGAGGCGTCCGCAACGCCGGTAAGGCGCTAGTTTTCCGCGCCTTCGCCGTGCTCGGTCGGATCCGGCGGTGACTTGCAGCAATGTTGCAGCCACAACGCCGCAACGAGTAACGCCAAGGCGCTGACGGCCGCGACCGCGGCCCCCGTGGTGTCCTCGGCGGCGGCCCGCAGCCACGACCGGCGGGGCAGGAAGTACGCCAGCACCCCGCCCCAATACCCCAGCATCAGCGCGCCGACCCATGCTGAGGCCTTGGCAACAACCAGGCTGCGCGCCACCGCGAGCGGATGCAACCAGCCTGGTCCGGCCCCGATTTCGCCCTCGTTGATCTTCGCCCGCACGTAGCGCGCCCACAGCGCCTCGACGATGGCGACCGCCAACAACGACAGACCGGTCCACACGGTGATGCGCGGGAAGAACCGATACAGAGCGGTGACCAGCACATAGCCCAGCACCGCAGCGCCGACCACCGCGGCCGTGAGGTCACGTTTCCTGGTCGGCCCCATCAGGATTCCGGTTCCCGATCGGCCGGGGGCTGTCCTTTCGGGTTGAGCGTCAGGCTGGTCGGCCGGACACCTTCCCGGTCGGCCGGTTCCAGCTGAGCAAGCAGGCCGGTCACGGACCGTCGCTCGTCGACAACCGTGATCTCCGCGTCCGGGTCGACGGCCAACCACGGGATCATCACGAAGGCCCGCAGGTGGGCCAGCGGGTGCGGCAGCGTCAGGTTGTTCGCCCGCGAGATCACCTCGGCCTCGCCCGCCGGGTGGTCCGCCGCCGGGGCATAGCAGGAGATCAGGTCGACGTCGAGGGTGCGCGGTCCCCAGCGCTCGCCGCGCACCCGGCCCGCAGCCTGCTCGAATTGCTGCGCCCGGCGCAACCAGCCTTGCGCGTCGCATGCCGGGTCGTCGGCGATCAGCACCGCGTTGAGGAACGGCGCCTGATCCACCCGGCCCCACGGGTCGGTCTCGTACACCGGCGACACCGCGAGCACGGCGTCGCCGAGCCCGTCGACGACGGATTGCAGCCGCGCCAGGCGATCGCCCAGGTTGGATCCGATGGACAGCACGACGCGTGTCATACCGCCCCGCCCGCCGGAACCACCGAGCCACGCCCGCCGCGCCGCGACCGTCGAACCACCACCGCGACATCACCGAACTGGTGCGGGACCGGCGCATGCGGCTTGTGCACCACCACTTCGACTGCGTGCACCCGCTTGTCGTCCATCACCGTCTCGGCGATCTCGCCGCCGACCGTTTCGATCAGGTTGCGCGGCGGCCCGGCCACCACGTCGGCGGCCGTCTTGGCCAGCGCGGCGTAGTCGTACGTGTCGGAAAGATCGTCACTGGCCGCGGCGTCGGCGAGGTCGATCCACACGGTGATATCGATGACGAAATCTTGTCCGTTGGCCCGTTCGTGGTCGAAGACTCCGTGTCGCCCACGAACCATCAACCCGCGCAACTCAATTCGGTCAGCCATCGTCTCCAGCCAGCTCGGATCCACTCCAGGCCCCCACCACCTTGAGGGCATCGACCGAGGCTTGTACGTCATGCACCCGCACGCCCCAGGCCCCGTTCAGCGCGGCCAGTGCGGAAATCACCGCGGTCGCCGTCTCGCGCCCATCGGGCGGTCGCGGCGAGCCATCAGGCCCGGCTAACAACGTACCGAGGAACCGTTTGCGCGATGCACCCAGGAGTACCGGGACGCCGGTGGCGACCAACTGCGGCAACGCATGCAGGAGCGCCCAATTGTGTTGGCCCGTCTTAGCGAAACCGAGCCCGGGATCGATCAACAGCTGAGCGGGGTCGACACCGGCGGCAACCGCGGCGTCCACGCCGGCAAGCAGCTCGGCACGCACCTCGGCGACCACGTCACGATAATGCGGGGCCGCGTGCGGGCGGTCTGAGGAGACCGACCGCCAATGCATCAGCACCCACGGCACGCCGGCCTCCGCGAGCAGCGGCGCCATCGCCGGATCGGCCCGACCGCCCGACACGTCGTTGACGATCCGCGCGCCGCTCTGCAGGGCCGCCCGCGCGACATCCGCGTGCATGGTGTCGATGCTTACGGTAATGCCTTCCGCCGCAAGCTCTTTGACGACGGAAACCACGCGGGACGTCTCGACCCGAGAATCGATACGTGTCGCCCCGGGCCGCGTCGACTCGCCCCCGACGTCGACGATGCTCGCGCCGTCGGCGGCCATCGCCAACCCGTGGGCCACGGCGTTGTCGGGATCAAGGTAGCGCCCGCCGTCGGAGAACGAATCGTCAGTGACGTTCAGAACTCCCATTACCTGCACGGGCCAAAAGCTCACTTACGCAAGATGAGGTCGAGCGCTTCGGCTCGGGAAGCGGCGTTGGTTTTGAACTGACCACGCACCGCCGACGTAGTGGTGGTTGCTCCGGGCTTGCGGACGCCGCGCATCGCCATGCACAGGTGCTCGGCCTCGATCACCACGATCACGCCCCGCGGGGTGAGCTTCTTCATCAAAGCGTCGGCGATCTGACTGGTGAGGCGCTCCTGCACCTGCGGCCGCTTGGCGTAGAGATCGACCAGGCGCGCGATCTTCGACAGGCCGGTGACCCTGCCGTCGTTGCCCGGGATGTAGCCGACGTGGGCCACGCCGTGAAACGACACCAGGTGGTGTTCGCACGTGGAGTACAGGGGGATTTCCTTGACGAGCACCATTTCGTCGTGCTCCTCGTCAAACATGGTGTTCAGCACGCTGTCGGGATCGGTGTAGAGGCCGGCGAACATTTCGCGGTAAGCGCGGGCGACGCGGGCCGGGGTCTCCTGCAGGCCGTGCCGATCCGGGTCCTCGCCGATCGCGTACAGCAGCTCGCGGACCGCTGCCTCGGCGCGCGGCTGGTCGAACACCCCGACGTGGGGTGTCTCGATGTCCGGCCCCAAGTGCGACAAGGCCATCTAATCCTCCGTTCGTCAGCCGTGCGCCGGCGGATTGGACCGGCTCACGTCGTCACCCTGGTGTTCGGGCGACTTTCCGCTGTCCGGATTGGGTTGAGCCGGCGGCGGATAGGGCGGATAGGGCGGGTACGAGGGGTGCGGCTGGCCGGGGTGACCGCCCTGCCCCTGGTGACCCGGGTGGCCCGCGTAGCCCGGATGACTGGGCGCCGGCTGCGGCCAATACGGCTGCTGCGGTGCCTGTGGGGGCGGGTACCACTGCGTCGGCTGCTGTTGCTGCGGCGGCCAGCCCGGTGCCCGCCAGCCCGCCGGGGCGCCGTAATCGGGCTGGGTGGAGCCGGGCCCATGTGGATCGCCGGCGCCGTGAGAACCGTTGCCGCCGTTGGCGTTTCGTTCGGCCTCCGCCTGTGCTGCCGCGGCGGCCTCGGTGGCACGGGCGATGGCGGCCTTGAAGGCGGGTTCGGGGACCGGTGGGGGCCAGGGCTCGCCGCGCTCGATGGCCAGCTCGCCGGGCGTCTTGATCGGCGGTTTGTCCGACGGGATGCGGCCACCGAAGTCGTCGAACATGGTGAGCCTGGGCCGCTTTTCGACACCGGAGAAGATGCTCTCCAGCTCGGCGCGGTGCAGGGTTTCCTTTTCCAGCAGCTCGCCGGCCAAAGTGTCGAGAATGTCGCGGTATTCGGTGAGGATCTCCCACGCTTCGGTGTGGGCCGCCTCGATCAGCTTGCGGATCTCGTCGTCGATGTCGCGCGCGACCTCGTGTGAGTAATCGGCCTGCGTCCCCATGGTGCGGCCCAGGAACGGGTCGCCGTGTTCGGAACCGTACTTGACGGCGCCGAGCTTGGAGCTCATGCCGAATTCGGTGACCATCGCGCGCGCGACCTTGGTGGCCTGCTCGATGTCGGAGACCGCGCCGGTCGTCGGCTCGCGGAACACCAGCTCTTCGGCGGCGCGACCGCCCATGGCGAATACCAACTGCGCGATCATCTCCGAGCGGGTCCGCAGGCCCTTGTCCTCCTCGGGCACCGCCACCGCGTGCCCGCCGGTGCGCCCACGCGCCAGGATCGTCACCTTGTAGATCGGCTCGATGTCGGGCATCGCCCAGGCCGCCAGGGTGTGCCCGCCCTCGTGATAGGCGGTGATCTTCTTTTCCTGCTCGCTGATGATCCGGCCCTTGCGGCGCGGGCCGCCGATCACGCGGTCCACCGCCTCTTCGAGCGCGGCGCTGGTGATGACGGTGCCGTTTTCGCGGGCGGTCAGCAATGCCGCCTCGTTGATGACGTTGGCCAGGTCGGCGCCCGTCATGCCGACGGTCCGTTTGGCCAGCCCGGCAAGGTCGGCGTCCGGGCCGATCGGCTTGCCCTTGGAGTGCACTTGCAGTACCGCTTTGCGACCCGCCAGGTCCGGATTGGAGACCGGGATCTGCCGATCGAAGCGGCCGGGCCGCAGCAGCGCCGGGTCCAGGATGTCCGGGCGGTTGGTGGCCGCGATCAAGATGACGCCGGCGCGCGGGTCGAAGCCGTCCATCTCGACGAGCAGCTGGTTCAGCGTCTGCTCGCGCTCGTCGTGGCCGCCGCCGAGGCCGGCGCCACGCTGTCGACCGACCGCGTCGATCTCGTCGACGAAGATGATGCACGGGTTGTTCTGCTTGGCCTGTTCGAACAGGTCGCGCACCCGCGAGGCACCGACACCGACGAACATCTCGACGAAATCGGAGCCGGAGATCGTGAAGAACGGTACCCCTGCCTCGCCGGCCACGGCGCGGGCCAGCAGCGTCTTACCGGTCCCGGGCGGCCCGTAGAGCAGCACACCCTTGGGGATCTTGGCGCCCAGCGCCTGATAGCGGCCGGGGTTCTGCAGGAAGTCCTTGATCTCGTAGAGCTCCTCGACCGCCTCGTCGACCCCGGCAACGTCGGCGAACGTCGTCTTGGGCATGTCCTTGGAAAGCTGTTTGGCGCGCGACTTGCCGAAACCGAAGCCCATTCGGGCGCCCCCCTGCATGCGGGAGAACATCACGAACAGCCCCACCAGCAACAGCAGCGGCAACACGTAGACGAGCAGCTCACCCAGGATGCTGCCCTGGTTGACGACCGTGCTGACCTTCGCGTTCTTGGCGGTCAGCGCGTTGAACAGGTCGACGGCGTAGCCGCTGGGGTATTTGGTGATGACCTTGTCGGAATTGTCGGTGTCGTTGTTGCCCTTGTTCAGGGTCAGCCGCAGCTGCTGCTCGCGGTCGTCGATCTGTGCGTTCTTGACGTTGCCACCGTTGATCTGCGACATCGCCACCGATGTGTCGACTGGCTTATAGCCGCGGGTGTCGTCGCTGAAGTAGAAGAACGACCAACCGAGCAGCACCACGACGGCAATCGCCGTGACGGTGCGAATAACATTTTTCCGGTTCATCAATCATCGGCCTTACCGGCCAGGTCCTTCCCCGATGTACGCGCAGCTGGAAATGTCCAATTTACCGCTCGCGGCGATTGCCGGTCCCAGCGAGCCGGGCGCAGCGGGTCGTCGCTAATCCTCGCCGTGGCTGTCGCCACGGTCCTGCACATATAACGACCGGAAGTTCCCGCTCGATGAAGGCGCATTACTCGTAGTAGCGGGCCTCGAGAACGTTGCCGTCCGGATCGGCGAAATAGAATCCGTGCGGTGCCCATCCCCGGGCCCCGTACGTCGGACTCAGCCGCGCGCTGGTGTCCACACCCGCTGCCTGCAGGCGCCGATCGAGTGCCTCGTATTCGGACTTCGACAGCGCGAGGCAGACGTGGTTGACCAGATGGCCGGCGCTGCCGGCGGTCTTCGTGAGGGACTCGGTGCCTGCCGCGTCGTCCGTCGGCACCAGGTCGATGATCGAGTCTTCGCACACGCGCACGCTCGGGAACGGGGCTCGGTTCGCCTCGAACTCGTCGAACCGCACCGGAGCGAGGCCGATCACCCGCGTATAGAAGTCCATCGACCGGTGCAGATCGTTCGTCCACAAAACGATGTGGTCCAGCCGCATCATCTAAAGAATTCACCTGCCTTCACGTAAAACCCTTGGAATGCTATTCGCAATCGGCCCGAGTACTTCTCAGCCCTGGCGGGTTGTGCTTTGGTGACAGGGTGCCCACTTCGCACTCGTCGGAGACCGAGCGGTTAGTCGACAGCAACGGCGTGCAGCTGCGGGTGGTCGAAGCGGGCGAGCGCGGCGCGCCCGTGGTGGTGTTGGCCCACGGGTTTCCCGAACTCGCCTACTCCTGGCGGCACCAGATTCCGGTGCTCGCCGAGGCGGGCTACCACGTGCTGGCACCCGATCAGCGCGGCTACGGCGGCTCGTCTCGTCCAGACGCGATCGACGCGTACAACATTCGCGAACTGACCGGCGACATCGTCGGCCTGCTCGACGACGTCGGCGCCGAGCGCGCCGTCTGGGTCGGGCACGACTGGGGCGCCGCGGTGGTGTGGAATGCTCCGCTGCTGCACCCCGACCGGGTCGCGGCCGTCGCCGCGCTCAGCGTGCCGGTGACGCCACGGCCGCGCTCGGCGCCTACGGCGTCCTGGCGAAAGATGTTCGGCGAGAACTTCTTCTACATCCTGTACTTCCAGGAGCCGGGCGTCGCCGACGCCGAGCTCAATGGCGATCCCGCCCGGTCGATCCGCCGGATGCTGTGCGGCCTGCGGACGGACGTTAAGGATGCAGTGGCGCGGATGGCCACGCCCGGGCCCGAAGGATTCATCGATCGTCTTCCCGAACCCGACGGGCTGCCCGACTGGATCAGCCAGGAAGAGCTCGACCATTACATCGCCGAGTTCTCCCACACCGGGTTCACCGGCGGCCTGAACTGGTACCGCAATTTCGACCGAAACTGGGAAATCACCCCCGAGCTCGCCGACGCGAAGATCGCGGTGCCGTGCCTGTTCATCGGCGGGACGGCCGACCCCGTGCTGGCTTTCACCCGGGCCGACCGCGCGTCGGACGTGATCAGCGGCCCGTACCGCGAGGTGATGCTCGACGGCGCCGGGCATTGGCTACAGCAGGAGCGCCCCGACGAGGTGAACGCGACCCTGTTGGATTTCCTGCGCGGATTGGAGCTGCGATGAGTGTGCCACTACGCTTCGGCGTCTTCATCACCCCGTTTCACCCTGTCGGCCAATCCCCAACGGTGGCACTGGAATACGATATGGAACGCGTGGTCGCCCTGGATCGGCTGGCGTTCGACGAAGCCTGGTTCGGCGAGCACCATTCCGGCGGCTACGAGCTGATCGCCTGCCCCGAGGTCTTCATCGCCGCGGCGGCCGAGCGCACCAAGCACATCCGGCTGGGCACCGGGGTGGTGTCGCTGCCCTACCACCATCCGCTGATGGTGGCCGACCGCTGGGTGCTGCTGGACCACCTGACACGCGGCCGGGTGATGTTCGGCACCGGTCCCGGCGCCCTGCCGTCGGACGCCTACATGATGGGCATCGACCCGATCGAGCAGCGGCGGATGATGCAGGAATCGCTCGAGGCGATCCTTGCGCTGTTCCGCGCCGCGCCCACCGAACGTATCGACCGCCATTCCGACTGGTTCACCCTGCGTGACGCGCAGCTACACATCCGCCCCTACACCTACCCGTATCCCGAAATCGCCACGGCGGCAATGATTTCCCCATCCGGACCGCGCCTGGCCGGTGCACTGGGCACGTCGCTGCTGTCGTTGTCGATGTCGGTACCCGGCGGTTACGCCGCGCTGGAAACCACCTGGGACGTGGTGCGCCAACAGGCCGCGAAAGTGGGCCGTGACGAGCCGGACCGCAGCGACTGGCGGGTCTTGAGCATCATGCACATCGCGGACAGCCGCGAGGCAGCGATCGACGATTGCACTTACGGCCTACAGGATTTCGCCGATTATTTCGGCGCCGCCGGTTTCGTCCCGCTGGCCAACACGGTGGACGGCGCGCAGACGCCGTACGAATTCGTCGAGGACTATGCGGCCAAGGGCAATTGCTGCATCGGCACGCCCGAGGACGCCATCGAACACATCGAAGATCTGCTGGAACGGTCCGGCGGCTTCGGCACGCTGCTGATGCTCGGCCACGACTGGGCCTCGCCGCAAGCCACGCATCACTGCTATGAACTGATGGCGCGCAAGGTGATTCCTCACTTCAAGGGGCAGCTCGAAGCGTCCCGGTCGTCGCACGACTGGGCCAAGGACAGGCGCGATCAGCTGATCGGCCGCGCGGGCGAGGCCGTCGTGAAAGCCATCACCGAACACGTCGGCGAACAGGAAGGCGCGGTGAACTGATGCGCGCGTCGGTGTTGCGCGACGGCCGGATGGTCTACCGGGACGACGTGCCGGATCCGGTGCCCGGCCCCGGACAGGTGCTCGTCGGCGTGCGGGCGTGTGGAATCTGCGGCTCCGACCTGCATTTCGCCGCCCACGGCGCACGGGTGCTGGAGATGACCGAGCGGGTCGCCGGCGCGGGCGTCATGCACGTCGACCTGGACCACGACATCTACATGGGCCACGAGTTCAGCGCCGAGGTGCTCGAAGCCGGGCCCGACACCGACACCCATCCGGCCGGGACCCTGGTCACCTCTTTACCGCTGTTGCTGTCGAGTAAGGGCGCCGAGCCAATCGTCTACAGCAACAGCACAATCGGCGCGTACGCCGAACGGATGTTGCTTTCCGCGCCGCTGCTGCTGCCCATCCCCAACGGGCTGGACCTCAAACACGCGGCCCTGACCGAACCGATGGCGGTCGGGTTACACGCCGTCAACAAATCGAACATCGCGCCCGGCGAGACCGCCCTGGTGGTCGGCTGCGGCCCGATCGGCATCGCGATCATCGCAGCACTTCGGGTGCGGGGTGTCGAAACCATTGTGGCTTCCGACTTTTCGCCGCGACGACGCGAGCTGGCGACCGCGATGGGCGCCCATCAGGTGTTGGATGCGGCCCAGGGTTCGCCGTTCGACACCGTCAAACCGGACGTGGTGTTCGAAGCGGTCGGAGTGCCGGGGATCATCGACGACGTGATGTTGCGGGCGCGTCCCGGCACCCGCCTGGTGGTCGCCGGGGTGTGCATGCAGCCCGACACGGTGCATCCGTTCTTCGCGATCGCCAAAGAAATCAACGTGCAATTCGTATTGGCTTACACCCCGGAGGAATTCACCGATTCGCTGCGCGCGCTGGCCGAGGGCGACATCGACGTCGAACCGCTGATCACCGGAGAGGTCGGCCTGGACGGCGTGGGCGAGGCCTTCGATGCTCTCGCCGACCCCGAGCGGCACTGCAAGATTCTCGTCACGCCGTAGCGCCAAATGCCCTTACCCTCAACATCATCGGGCTCAGGAGGGTCCACAAATGGCGATATCCAGCACTGAAAGGTTCATCCGCCGCTCGATCGCTTCGGCGGCCGCCGGCTTGGCCGTCGCCGCGGCGGCCGCCTGCGATTCGCACAATTCCACGGCCACGCCCGGGGTCAATCCACGGCAGGTGACCGTCCTGGGCTCGGGTCAGGTCAAAGGCGTCCCGGACACGCTGACCGCCGATGTCGGCATCGAGTTCACCGCTCCCGACGTCACCGCCGCGATGAACCAGACCAACGACCGCCAGCAAGCGGTGATCAATGCCCTGGTCGGCGCCGGTGTCGACCATAAGGACATCAGCACCACCGAGGTCACGCTGTCGCCGCAGTACAGCAACCCCGAGCCCAGCGGCAGCGCCACCATTACCGGATACCGCGCCACCAACGCCATCGCGGTCAAGATCCACCCGACCGATGCCGCCTCCCGGCTGCTGGCCCTCATCGTGGGCACCGGCGGCGACGCCACGAGGATCAAGTCGGTCAGCTACTCGATCGCCGACGATTCCCAGCTGGTCAAGGATGCCCGCTCGCGGGCGTTCAGCGACGCCAAGGACCGCGCCGAGCAGTATGCCCAGCTGTCCGGCCTGAGGCTGGGCAAGGTGCTGTCCATCTCCGAGGCGACGGACAACGCCCCGCGACCGCCCGTGGCGGCGCCACGGGCGATGCCGACGGCGGTCCCGCTCGAGCCCGGTCAGCAGACCGTGAATTTCTCGGTGACCGCCGTGTGGGAACTGACCTAGCGTTCTACTGCTGGTAGATCCTGGGGTCCAGGGTGCCGATGTAGGACAGGTCGCGGTAGCGCTCGTCGTAGTCGAGGCCATAGCCCACGACGAAGTCGTTGGGGATGTCGAAGCCCACGAAGGCGATGTCGACGTTGGCGCCCTTGGCGTCGGGCTTGCGCAGCAGGGTGCAGACGCGCAGCGACCGGGGATGCCGGGTGGACAGGTTGCGCAGCAGCCAGGACAGCGTCAGGCCCGAGTCCACGACGTCCTCGACGATCAACACGTCGCGGCCCTGAATGTCGCGGTCCAGGTCCTTGAGGATCCGCACCACGCCCGACGACGAGGTCGAGGATCCATACGAGCTGACGGCCATGAATTCGAATTGGGTGGGCACCGGGATGGCGCGAGCCAGGTCGGTGACGAAGATCACAGCGCCCTTGAGCACGGTGATCAGCAGCAGATCTTGGCCGGTCTCGAGTGCGGCATCGCGGTAGAGTTCGCCCACTTCCCGGCCGAGTTCGGCGACGCGGGCCTGAATCTGCTCGGTCGTCAGCAACACGGACTTGATGTCCCCGGAGTACAGGTCCACTGGCTGCGCGGGGTTGAGCGCCGGGGAGATCTGGGCCACGCCCACAGATTGCCACGCCAGCGGCCGAATAACCAACGGCAGCTCCGGCATTGCGGCTACCGGATCGGTTTTTGCACCGGCTCACGCCACATCGCCAGTTCGCCGTCGCGCCGGCCGGCGATCAGTCGCTGATCGCGCAACGCGGAGCCCACCGCCACTCCGCCCTGGCCGTGCCAGCCGGTGACCAGCGCGTCCACACCGCGGATCTGCTTGTCGGTCAGCCCGATTGCCCCGCCCGCCAACAGCCAGCCGCGGATCACCCGTCGCCGAACCGGCACGGGCAGCCCCGCGAGTGCCTGCACCCGCAATCCGACGCCGACCTTGACCTCCGGCAGCGCCCGGGCGGCGAGCGTGTCGATCAACTCGGTGTCCTCCCGCAGCGCGGTCGCCGTGCGGGCCAGGGCCTCGGCGACCCCGCCGCCCAGCACGTCCTCCAGCAGCGGCAGCGCCTCGTGGCGCAGCCGGCTCCGGGTGAAGCGGCGGTCGGCGTTGTGCGGGTCCTGCCACGCCGTCAGGCTCAGCTCCTGGCACGCGGCGTGGGTCACGGCGCGCCTGACCTCCAGCAGCGGCCGGCCCCAGGGCGGGTCGTAGGCGCGCATCCCGGCGATCGAGCGCACCCCGGACCCGCGGCCGAGTCCCAGTAGCACCGTCTCCGCTTGGTCGTCGAGCGTGTGGCCCAGCAGCACCGGGCCCTCGCGGTATGCGCTCAACGCCGCGTAGCGGGCGGCGCGGGCCGCCGCCTCGGGACCGCCCTCGTTGCCCACGTGCACTCGAATGACTTGTGCGTCAACGCATCCCAGGGCGACGGCTTGCGCCCGCGCGGTTTCGGCAACGGTCGCCGAGTCGGGTTGCAGGCCGTGGTCGACGATCAGCGCGGTGGTGGGCTGCAGCTGCGCCGCGACCGCGGTGAGCGCCAGGGAATCCGGGCCACCGGACAGCGCCACGCCCCATTGCTCGATGGTGGGCAGATGCGCCTTACTGAACGCCTCGACAGCCGTGCGCAGCTGCCCTACAGCACCCTGTCGATCCATCGCTGGGGTTCTTCGATCTCGACCGGCAGTGGCAGCGTGTCCGGGCCCGTCCAGATGGCGTTGAAGCGCTCCATGCCGACCCGGCCCACCACGTGGTCGACGAACGCTTTGCCGCGGGTGTACTGGTTGAGCTTGGCGTCGAGCCCCAGCAGGGCACGCAGCAGGCGCTGCAGCGGCGGCTGCTTGCGATGGCGACGCTCGTCGAATCGGCGGCGGATGGTGGCCACCGACGGCACCACCGCCGGCCCGACGGCGTCCATCACGTGGTCGGCGTGGCCCTCCAGCAGGGTGCCGAGCACCAGCAGGTGATCGAGGGCCTGACGCTGTGGCTCGGACTGCACCGCGCGCACCAGGCCGATGATCCCCGACGAGCCGGGGTCGGGTTCGGACGCTCCGCGGTTGCGCACGAATTCGGCGAGCCGGCTGGTCAGCTGGCCGATGTCTTCGCCGGCATCCTTGGTCAACAGCGCCAGCGCCTGCGACATGTAGTCGGACAGCCACCTGTTGGCGGTGAACTGGACCCGATGGGTCACCTCGTGCAGGCACACCCACAACCGGAAATCGCCGGGCACGATCCGGAGTTGGCGCTCGACGGCGATGATGTTCGGATACACCAGCAGCAGGCAGCCTTCCTTGGCGCCGTTGTTGGTGGCGAACGGGTCGTACTGGCCGAGGATGCCGGAGGACACGAACGCCAGCACCGCGCCCGTCTGCGCACCCGTGACGCGGCCGGTGAAGAAACCCCGCGGCTTCTCGCTGCCGTTCATCATGACCCGCATCGAGTCGGCCGCCGCGGCGATCCATCCCGAGCGGTCGACGATGCGCGCGGCAGGCACGTGCCCGTCGGTGATCAGGCTCGTCACGTCGCGCACGAACGGTTCGGCTTTGGCGGCCGCGCCGGTGAGCTCGTCGATCGCCTGGCGCTTGGTGTAATCGCTGGACGCCGGACCCGGCCGTGCCAGCCGCTGGCCGACAGTGGCCGCGAACCGCCAGTCGACGGCGGTACCGAGGGTCAGATCCGAGGCTGACGTCATGAGCAGCCGCACGACCAGAGCTTGGTGGCCAGGGCGTCCATCACGTTACGGCCGGTCGGGCCCGCGGAGTTGGAGATGAAGGCGAACGTCAGCACCCGTCCGCTGCGGTCGGTGAGCACCCCGGTCAGCGCGTTGATGGCGGTCAACGAGCCGGTCTTGGCGCGCAACCAGCCGGCCGGACCCTGATTGGTGGCGGCGTCGGTGAAGCGGTCGGCCAGGGTTCCGCTGCCCGCGGCGATCGGGAGCAGGTCCAGCAGCGCCCGCAGGGGCGGCTGGTCGGGCCCGGCGGCGGCCTGCACGACGCCGTCCAGCGTCTTGGCCGTCAAGCGGTCGTCGACCGAGAGCCCGCTGGAATCCATCAACACCGCGCCGGTGGTGTCGACGTGTGCGCTGGTCAGCCGGTTGGTCACCGCGTCGGCCGCGCCGGCAAAGCTGCGCGGCCGGTTGATCGCGGCGGCGACTTCGCGGGCGATGCATTCGGCCATCACGTTGTCGGAGTGGTCCATCATCTCCGACAACCGCTCGACCAGCGGCGCCGATTGCACGACGGCCAGCTGTCGCGCCCCGGACGGCGCGGAAGCGATCTTCACCGCGCCCGGATCCAGGCCGAGCGCTTTGGCCAGCTCCCGCCCGGCGTCGAGCGCCGGCGTCGGGGACCGTCGGGAGTTGACGGTGCTCGGCTGGATGCGTCCGGCGTCGATCATCACCGACTCGATGGGCGCGATGTCGCCGTTGTCCACGTCAGAGGCGTCCCAGCCCTGCGCCATTCTCGGACCGCTGAACGCCGAGGTGTCCACCTGCACGGCGGTCGGCGTCATGCCGCTGCGTCGGACCTGCTCCACGAGGTCGGACAGGCGCGCTGAGTCCCGGTACCAGGTGTCCACCCCCGGTGGCGCGGCCGACAGCGCGGGATCCCCCGCGCCCACCAGCACGATTGGCCCCTGCGCGTTCTGGCTGCCGGCCACCACCCGCGTGCTGATCCGGGTCTGCCGGTCCAGCGTGAGCAGGGCCGCGGCCGCGGTCAGCACCTTGTTGGTCGACGCGGGCACCAGCGGCATGTCGTCCGCCACCTGCCAGAGCTCTTTTCCGGTCATGGCGTCGGTGACCCGGGCGCCCAGTCTGCCCAGGTCGGGATCGGCGGCGACGGCCGCGAGCGCTGCGGCCACCCCGGGCCCGCTGGGCGTCTCGGCGGTGTCGCTCACCGGGATCATTCCCGGCTTGACGGCGGCTGCGTGCGGCGGCGGTATGGGCGCACGCGAGCCACTGCCGTGCCCGCTCGTGGTGAAGAACGCCGCCGCCGCGACCACCGCGGCGACGAACGCCAGCACGGCAAACCCGATGAACACTTGGGTCGATTTTTGCCGGCGGGTAGGACCCATCACTCTCCTGACTGTCTTGAAGCTATTGTGCCGAATTGGCCGGAATCCGCTCGACTAGGGTGTATTCCCGACACGGACCTACCCAAAGAATGGAGCCGAGACGGTGGAATTCGACGTAACCATCGAGATTCCAAAGGGCCAGCGAAACAAGTACGAGGTCGATCACGAGAGCGGCCGGGTGCGTCTGGATCGCTACCTCTACACCTCGATGGCGTACCCGACCGATTACGGCTTCATCGAAGACACCCTGGGCGAGGACGGCGACCCGCTGGACGCGCTGGTGCTGCTGCCCCAGTCGGTGTTCCCTGGCGTGATCGTGGAGGCGCGTCCGGTGGGGATGTTCAAGATGGTCGACGAGGCCGGCGGCGACGACAAGGTGCTGTGCGTGCCGGCCGGCGACCACCGCTGGGATCACATCCAGGACATCGGCGACGTGCCCGGGCACGAACTCGAAGCGATCAAGCACTTCTTCGTGCACTACAAGGACCTCGAGCCGAACAAGTTCGTCAAGGCGGCGGACTGGGTAGGACGAGCGGAGGCCGAGGCTGAGGTGCAGCGTTCGGTGGAGCGATTCAAGACCTCCGAACACTAGGGCCACACTGACGCTTTCGGCGTAACCGCGGGCGCATTCTCGGTGGCATCCTGGCGATGTGACCTCGATGCTGCATTTCGCCGCGAATTTCTGGTGGGTGGTTTTTCCGCTGGGCGGTGCGATCGGTGGCGGCCTTCGGGCCGTCGCCGCCGCCAACGAGCGTCGGGCCGAGCGCAGGCAGGAACGGTATCGGCTGAAGCAGCAAGCCAAGATCGCGGTGGCCGAGGCGTCCGGCCGGGTGCGGGTCAACACCGAAACCGAGCGCCGGGACGTGGCCAAACTCGTTGCAGCGCATGACCGTACGGAAGCACGCTGGTTCGACTACGAGCTCGACATCGCGAAATTGCTGGACTTCCCGATGATGACCGACATGCGCGAGCCGCTGACGACCGCGTTCCATCGCGCCAAGCGGCACGCGGATCTGCTTCGTCCCGAACGGCCCGACGACCTGATTGGCAACCGGGACGGCTTGCTGGAATACCGCGACGCCGTGCACGAATACGTCAGCGCGTTCGAGATCGCCGAGGCCGAGGCGATCCGGCGGCGGCGCAGCGACTTCTCGGTCGACGAGCAGCAGCGGATGGCGCGAGCCCAGAACCTGCTGCACCTGGCGCAGGATGACGCGGCCACCCGAGAGGAACGGCAGAACGCCTACGCGCGAGCGAGTAAGGAACTCGACGGCCTGGTCGTGCTGCCCGCGCCCGCGCGGGCCAGCATCGAACGCCGCATCGCCGGCCAGATCGAGGCCTGACGCCTAACCGGCCGCCCTGGTGCTGCGCCGGTTGCGCAGCACGCTCCAGCTCAGCGCGGCCCCGATGAAGACCACCCCCACCGACGCGGTGGCCACCTCCGGGATCTCAAAGCGCGGCTCGATGGAGAACAGCATGATCACGGCCAGCGCGCCGATCGCCCAGTGCGCGCCATGTTCGAGATACACGTAGCGGTCCAGCGCGTCCTGGTTGACCAGAAAGATGGTGATCGACCGGACGAACATCGACCCGACGACCCCCAAACCCAGCGCGATGAGGATCGGATCGGAGGTGATCGCGAAGGCGCCGGTGACCCCGTCGAACGAGAACGCGGCGTCGAGTAGCTCAAGGTAGACGAACAGGGCCAGGCCCGCCCTGCCGACGGCCCCGCCCGCCGTGGCCGTCTCGGCATCCGACGGCCGAAAGGCCCGGCTCAGGCCGTTGACGACCAGGTACGTCACCAGCCCCAGCAGCCCGGCGGTCAGCACCGTGGCCCGCTCGTCGCTGGTGTGCGTCAGCCCGGTGGCCGCCAGGACGAGCACCACGCCGACCACCATCACCGATACCTGACCGAGCCGGCCGATGCGGGCGAAAGGGATTTCAATCCACTTGAGCCACTTAATATCTCGGTCGTAGAAGACGAAGTCGAGGAACAGCATCAGCAGGAAGATCCCGCCGAACGCGGCGATCTGCGGATGCGCGGCGATGACCAGCTTTTCGTAGCTGGGCGAGCCGTCCGGAAATTCCAGCGCGCCGTGCGGGGGCGGGTGCAGGGCCAGCTTCATCGCGTCCACGGGATTGATGCCCGCAGTCGCCCAGACGATGAACAGTGGGAAGAACAGCCGCATGCCGAACACCGCGACCAGGACGCCGAGCGTCAGGAACATGCGCCGCCAGAACGGGCTCATCCGCTGCAACACAGCGGCGTTGATGATCGCGTTGTCGAAGGACAACGATACTTCGAGCACGGCCAGTGCGATCAGCAGAAAAAGCGCGTTGAGGCCGCCGTGGGCGTAACCGAGCGCGAGGGCCGCCGCGGTGAGCAATAGCGAGATCCCGAAGATGCGCAGGGCGGCCATAGGTCCTTTCCGACAGCCGCTCACACTAGCGAAACGGATCAGGGCCGCAGGCCAGAGTCCGGGGACACTTACTATTTTCAAATTGTGGTGATACATCGGGGCAGTCGGCCGAACGCGCCGCCCCGATGACCGAAATCGGAGCTTCGCGGGGACCCGTCGCGCGCGGCAGCATGGCCCGTGTCGGCACCGCGACCGCGGTCACGGCGTTCTGCGGCTACGCGGTGATCTATCTGGCCGCGCGCGATCTGGCTCCCAGCGGTTTCTCGGTGTTCGGGGTGTTCTGGGGAGCCTTCGGACTGGTCACCGGCGCCGCCAACGGCCTGCTGCAGGAAACCACGCGGGAGGTCCGCTCGACCGGCTACGCCGGCGACCTGGCGGCCGTGCCGATTCCCGACCGGCCGCGCACCCATCCGCTGCGGCTCGCGATGCTGATCGGCGTGGCCGCCGCCGTCGTGATCGCCGGCAGCTCGCCGTTGTGGAGCGGGCGGGTGTTCGTCGAGCAGCGCTGGTTGTCGGTCGCACTGCTCAGCGTCGGCCTGGCCGGCTTCTGCATGCACGCCACGCTGTTGGGGATGCTGGCAGGCACCAATCAGTGGACCCGGTACGGCGCGCTGATGGTGACCGACGCGGTGATCCGGGTGGCGGTCGCCGCGACGACGGTGCTGCTCGGCTGGCGGCTGGTCGGCTTCCTGTGGGCGACGGTGGCGGGCGCGGTGGCCTGGCTGCTGCTGCTGTTGGCCTCGCCCACCGCACGCGTCACCGCCCGCCTGCTGACGCCGGGTGGCACGACGACTTTCCTACGGGGCGTCGCACATTCGATCACCGCGGCCGGAGCCAGCGCCATTCTGGTGATGGGATTTCCGGTGCTGCTGAAGCTGACCAGCAATGAGCTTGGGGCCGAAGGCGGGGTCGTCATTCTCGCCGTCACGTTGACCCGCGCGCCGCTGCTGGTTCCGCTGACGGCGATGCAGGGCAACCTGATCGCCCATTTCGTCGACGAGCGCAACGACCGGATTCGGGCGCTGCTCGCCCCCGCGGCGATCATCGGGGGCATCGGCGCGGTCGGGGTGCTGGCGGCCGGCGTGGTGGGCCCGTGGCTGCTGCGCGTCGCCTTCGGTCCCCAGTACCACGCGAGCAGCGCGCTGCTGGCCTGGCTGACGGCGGCCGCGGTGGCGATCGCCATGCTGACGCTCACCGGTGCGGCCGCCGTGGCGGCGGCGCTGCACCGGGCCTACTCGCTGGGGTGGGTCGGCGCCACAGTCGCCTCCGGGCTGCTGCTGTTGTTGCCGTTGTCGCTGCAGACTCGCACCGTCGTCGGGTTGTTGTGCGGTCCGCTGGTGGGAATCGGCGTCCATCTGCTGGCGCTCTCGCGCGTCGAACGCATCGCGACCTGATAATGCCTGGTCCAGCGTGTACCTTGTGGGCTTAAATGGGCACTCAATCGCACTACCCGGACGCGTGGATCGTCATCCCCGCGTTCAACGAAGCAGCTGTCATCGGTGAGGTGATAGCCGATGTGCGCTCGGTTTTCGACCATGTCGTCTGCGTGGACGACGGCAGCGCCGACGACACGGGCGAGATCGCGCTGCGGGCCGGAGCCCACCTGGTGCGGCATCCGATCAACCTCGGCCAGGGCGCGGCTATTCAGACCGGCGTCGAGTACGCCCGCAAGCAGCCCGGTGCCCGGGTGTTCGCCACGTTCGACGCGGACGGCCAGCACCGCGTCAAGGACGTCGCCGCGATGATTGAGCGACTGAGCGCGGACGACGCCGACGTCGTCGTCGGGACGCGGTTCGCGATCCCGCAGGGCGCACGTCCGCCCTTCCTGAAACGGATTGTGCTACAGACCGCCGCACGGCTGAGCCGGCGCGGACGCCGGCTGGGCCTGACCGACACCAACAACGGGCTGCGGGTGTTCAACAAGAAGGTCGCCGACGGGTTGGACATCACCATGAGCGGCATGAGCCACGCCAACGAGTTCATCATGCTGGTCGACGAAAACCATTGGCGCGTCGTGGAAGAACCGGTCGAAGTGCTCTACACCGATTACTCGATGTCGAAGGGTCAACCGCTACTCAACGGCGTGAACATCATCTTCGACGGGTTTCTGCGCGGGAGGTTTTCCAGATGAAAAAGACCACGACGATGAAGAGGACTGAACGATGAACTGGATTCAGGTGCTGCTGATCTCCTCGATCGTCGCGCTGCTGGTCTATCTGCTGCGGTCCCGCAGAAATGCTCGGTCCCGGGCATGGGTCAAGGTCGGCTACATCGTGTTCGTGCTGGCCGGCATCTACGCCGTGCTGCGGCCCGACGACACCACCGTCGTGGCGCACTGGTTCGGAGTCCGCCGCGGCACCGACCTGATGCTCTACGCGCTGATCATGGCCTTCTGTTTCACCACGCTGAGCACCTACATGCGTTTCAAGGACTTGGAGTTGCGCTATGCGCGGCTGGCCCGGGCGGTCGCATTGGATTCGGCTCGGGAGCCCGAACCGCGCTAGCCGGTGTGAATCTTGCGGAAGTACTCGACCGTGCGGTACACGCCGTCGTCGAGCGCAACCTTCGGCTGCCAGCCCAAAACCTGTTCGGCCAAAGCGATGTCGAGGCACGAGCGCTTCAGGTCGCCGAGGCGCGGCGGCGCATATTCCGGATCGTCGGGCCCGCCGACGGCCGCCGCCACCGCCGAATGTAGTTGGCGGTCCGAGGTTTCGATGCCGGTGCCGACGTTGAAGCGCTGTCCGCCGCCCGCTTCCCCGGAAGCTTTGACGAAGGCGTCCACCACATCGTCGACGAAGACGTAGTCGCGGGTGTTGGTGCCGTCGCCAAAAACCTTGGTGGGCTTACCCGATAGCAGCGCCTGCGCGAAGATCGCGACGACGCCGGCTTCGCCGTGCGGGTCCTGCCGCGGCCCGTACACGTTGGCCGGCGCGATGTGCGAGCAGTCCAGGCCGTACAGGTGCCGGAACGTGTTCAGGTAGATCTCGCCCGCCACCTTTCCCGCCGCGTAGGGCGATGCCGGGTCGGTCGGCACGGTCTCGGCCGTCGGGTATTGCGGCGGGGTGCCGTAGATGGATCCCCCCGACGAGGTGTGCACGATCTTGCGCACCCCGGTCCGGCGCGCCGCTTCGGCCAGCCGCACGGTGCCGATGACGTTGACCGAGGCGTCGAATTGCGGGTCGGCCACCGAATGCCGTACATCGATCTGGGCCGCCAGGTGGAACACCACCTCCGGCCGGTGCTCCTCGAAAACGGCGGGCAGGTCGGCGGTCACGATGTCGGCCTCGACGAAGGCGTAGTCCGGGTTGCCGTCCAGGTGTTCGAGGTTGGTCGCGCGGCCGCTCGCGTAATTGTCCAGCCCCACCACCACGTGGCCGTCGTCCAGCAGACGGTCGACTAGCGTCGACCCGATGAATCCGGCTGCCCCGGTTACCAGTGCGCGCACCGGCCCACCATACCGGCGGGCCGGTTGGGCAATCGGCATGCCTCGGGTGGCCGTGGCGGCCGTCACGTTGATCGTGGTGCAGCTGGGGATTCGGGCCGTGCTGGCATTCGGCGGCTACTTCTATTGGGACGATCTGATTCTCATCGGGAAGGCCGGTACCCATAACCTGCTGTCGCCGGCGTACCTGTTCGACGACCACGACGGCCACGTCATGCCGGCGGCCTTCCTGGTCGCCGGCGTCATCACCCGGCTGGCGCCGCTGGTTTGGACCTGGCCGGCGATCAGCCTGGTGGTGCTGCAACTGCTGGCCTCGCTGGCGCTGTTGCGCGCGCTGCACGTCATCCTCGGCTGGCGGCCGGTGATTTTGATACCCCTGACGTTCGCGTTGTTCACGCCACTGGCCGTGCCCGGGTTCGCATGGTGGGCGGCGGCGCTGAATTCGCTGCCGATGCTGGCGGCGCTGTCATGGGTGTGTGCCGACGCGGTTCTGCTGGTCCGAACGGGCAATCAGCGGTACGCGCTGACCGGGATGCTGGTGTATTTGGGTGGCCTGCTGTTCTTCGAAAAGGCCGCGGTGATCCCGTTCGTGGCGTTCGCGGTGGCCGCGCTGGTGTGGCATGTGGGACACGGCCGCCCGTTTGGCGCGGCGCTGCTGGCGGTGTGGCGGGCCGGCCAGCGGCTGTGGGTGGGCGCCCTGGCGCTCACCGTCGCCTGGGTGGCGATCTATCTGGCCGTGGTGAATCAGCAGCGGTGGAGTTCCGACCTGTCGATGACGTGCGAGCTGCTGTTGCGATCGGTCACGCACGGCATCGTGCCGGGTCTGGCCGGCGGCCCGTGGCACTGGGACCGCTGGGCGCCCGCCTCGCCGTGGGCCACGCCCGGTCCATTGGTGATGGCGCTTGGCTGGCTCGTGCTGGCCGGCACGCTGGCGGTATCGCTGGTCCGCAAGGCCCGTATCGGACCGGTGTGGCTGACCGCCGTCGGCTACGCCGTCGCGTGCCAGGTACCCATCTATCTGATGCGGTCGTCGAAGCAGACCGCGCTCGAGCTCGCCCAAACCCTGCGCTATCTGCCGGATCTCGTCGTCGTGCTGGCGCTGTTGGCGGCCGTCGCGCTGAGCGCGCCGAACCGGACGGCGGGGCCGCGCTGGCTCGACGCCTCGCCGAAGCGGGCCGCGATGGCCGTGGGCTTTGCGGCGTTGTTCGTTGCCAGCAGCCTGTATTCGACCGCGACGTTTCTGACCAGCTGGCGCGACAATCCTGCGCAGCCCTATCTGCGCAACGCCCGGGCCGGTCTGGCCGCGGCACATGCGGCCTCGGATGCGCCACTGCTGGATCAGGAAGTCGATCCGCTGGTGCTGCAACGGGTGGCCGCGCCGCAGAACATGGCCAGCCACATGTTCGCCCTGCTGCGAGACCGCCCGGAATTCGCCTCGGCGACAACGCAATTGCGCATGCTGGACAGCTCGGGGCGCCTGGTCAAGGCGCGGGTGACTTGGATCCGGACCATCGCGCCGGGTCCGATGCCGCAGTGCGGGTACTTCGCGCAGCCGGACAAACCGGCGCGGCTGATCCTCAGCGGGCCGCTGTTGCCCGCCGACTGGACCGTCGAGCTCAACTACCTGGCGAACAGCGACGGCTCGATGACGCTGACGATGGCGGAAGGACCCG
>NZ_JAFAUS010000287.1 GCF_019243155.1 Mycobacterium sp. | reverse complement strand
GTGAACATGATCGCCGGGGTGTTCTGACCGAAAAAATTCGTCGCGATCAGAAAGTAGTAGAGGGCCCGATTCGCCGCGATTACCGGCGGCGGCACCGTCATCGCAAACGCGGCCTCGTAAGCGGCCGTGGCCGCGGCGACCTGCATGCCCATCGCCTCGACCAGGCCGGCGGTCGCGGTGATCCAAGCGATGAACGGGGCGGCCGCCGCGGCCATCGCTATCGACGCGGGCCCCAGCCAAGTGACCGTGAGGTCTGTAATCACCGTGTTGAAGGCGGTCGCCGTCCCAAACAACTCCTCGGCGAGGACGTTCCAGGCGGCCGAGGCGCTCAGAAATGGACCCGGGCCCGGTCCCGTGTACATCAACGCGGAGTTGACCTCCGGCGGCATTGCCGCGAAATCGAGCATCTATAGCCGCCGATTGTCAGCCGGTCGCGTCGGCGGCGTCGATGGCCATGTGTGACCCGGCGCCGGTCGCAGCGCTTCGGGCTGTGTGAACACGACCGACATGCGTTCTCCTCAAGAACACGAACTGAACCCGCGGGGACCGCATCGGCGCGGTCCGCGGCGACTACGGTTAGACCGTACAAACAGATGTTTTAGCTATTGGCCAGTATACATACTTTTGGGATGGTGGGAATAGGAGAACATGTACTTATGGTTTTTCGGCGGGGTCTCCCGGGCGAACACACTCACTGTCCCAACATCCGGTGAATGATATGGAAACGGCGACCATCCACGCAGCAATTCTGCCGAGACGCACATGATCGCTTCGACAGCGAATGGTAGCCGTCGGCTGTCGCGAAGTGGCAACCTCGCCGCGGCGATTCTCCGCCGGCTGGCCGCCTCCGCGGCGACTGCCCTCGTGGCAGTGTTTGTCGTCTGCGGCGTCAGTGCGTACGTGTGGCTCGGACGGACCCGCGAGGACCCGCTGCAGCACGCCGACGCCGTCGTCGTCCTCGCGGGAGCACACGACGGCCGCGAAAAATACGGCCTTGAAGTGGCCCGCCAGGTATCTGCGAGCACCCTGGTGCTGTCCGACCCGTACCGACCCAATGACGCGGTCATGCGCCGCGCGTGTAAAGGCATCCAGGGCGGCATAACAGTCCTCTGCCCGCGCCCGGCCCTGACGACTACGCGGGGCGAGGCCATGATGGCCCGCAGCCTGGCGGCCGAGCAGCACTGGAACCGAATCGTCGTGGTCAGCTGGCGTCACCACCTGCCCCGAGCACGTTTCATTTTCTCGCAGTGTTTCTCCCGTTCACCTGGCGCCGTACTCATGCGAGCGGTGCCACGCGACGGTCCCATATCGCTCGCGGAGTGGGAGTACGTCTCCCTCTACCAAGAATTCGCCCTCATCAAGGCCCACCTACAAGGGGGATGCGACCAGTGAGTGAGAACGCCGCGCACAACCGGTGCGCACGGCTTGACTTGTCACCCTGTGCGATGTCTCCTAATCGCAAGCTTTTCCCGCTTTTGCCTGCGAGGTTGCTCATGGGTCGGGACAATAGCGGCGCAAGCACATTCAAACGCAGATGGGAATCGGAGTGAAGCGAGCCCTTATCACTGGGATCACCGGGCAGGACGGGTCTTATCTCGCCGAGTTGTTGCTCAGTAAGGGATACGAGGTCCACGGGTTGATTCGGCGAGCCTCGACGTTCAACACGTCGCGGATCGATCACCTCTACGTTGACCCGCATGAGATCGGTGCGCGACTGTTCTTGCACTACGGCGATCTCACCGACGGCGCGCGGCTGGTCACTCTGCTGAGCACCATCGAACCCGACGAGGTGTATAACCTTGCGGCGCAGTCGCATGTGCGCGTCAGCTTCGACGAACCGGTGCATACCGGTGACACCACGGGCACGGGATCGATCCGGTTGCTCGAAGCCGTTCGCGTTTCCCGGGTGCGATGCCGCTTCTATCAGGCGTCGTCGTCGGAGATGTTCGGTGCGACACCGCCGCCGCAGAACGAGGACACACCCTTCTATCCTCGCTCGCCGTATGGCGCGGCGAAGGTCTACTCGTACTGGGTGACTCGCAACTACCGCGAGGCGTACGGACTGTTCGCGGTGAACGGCATCCTGTTCAACCATGAATCACCCAGGCGCGGTGAGACTTTCGTGACCCGCAAGATCACCCGCGCGGTGGCGCGCATCAAGGCAGGCATCCAGGCCAACATCTTCATGGGCAATCTGGACGCGGTGCGCGACTGGGGGTATGCACCCGAGTACGTCGAAGGTATGTGGCGGATGCTGCAGGCTCCCGAACCCGAGGACTACGTTCTCGCGACCGGGCGCGGCTTCACCGTGCGCGATTTCGCCGAAACCGCATTCGAGCACGTCGGCCTGGACTGGCAAGACTATGTGAAGTTCGACGAGCGTTATCTGCGTCCCACCGAAGTGGATTCGTTGATCGGTGACGCGAGCAAGGCCGCCGAGAAGCTCGGCTGGAAGGCTTCGGTGCACACGGCCGAGTTGGCCCGCATCATGGTGGACGCCGACGTCGCCGCCCTGGAGTGCGAGGGCAAGCCGTGGATCGACAAGCCGAATCTCGCCGGTCAGCCATGAGCACATCGCCTGGCGCCCTTGACCGCTCGGCTCCGGTGTTCATCGCTGGGCACCGGGGCTTGGTCGGCTCGGCGCTGCTTCGCAAGTTCGAGGCAGAAGGATTCACCAATCTCGTTGTGCGACAGAGGTCCGAACTGGATCTGACGGATCGGGCCGCCACGCTTGACTTCATCCGCGACGCAAAGCCGCAAGTCGTGATCGACGCCGCGGCCCGCGTCGGGGGAATCCTGGCGAACAGCACCTACCCCGCCGATTTCTTGTCCGAGAACCTGCAGATCCAGGTCAACCTGCTCGACGCCGCCACGGCGGCCCGGGTACCGCGGCTGCTGTTTCTCGGCTCCTCGTGCATCTACCCGAAGTTCGCCCCCCAGCCGATTCCCGAGAGTGCGCTACTCACCGGACCGCTGGAGCCGAGGAACGACGCATACGCGATCGCCAAGATCGCCGGCATCCTGCAAGTGCAAGCGGTGCGGCGTCAATACGACCTGTCGTGGATCTCGGCGATGCCGACCAACCTGTACGGACCAGGGGACAACTTCTCCGCGACCGGGTCCCACCTGCTGCCCGCGCTGATCCGCCGCTACGACGAGGCCAAAGCCAGTGGGGCCCCGGAAGTGACGAACTGGGGCACCGGTAAGCCGCGGCGCGAATTGCTGCACGTGGACGACCTGGCGAGCGCGTCGCTGTTCCTTCTCGAGCACTACGACGGGCCCGAGCACATCAACGTGGGCACCGGGATCGACCACAGCATCGAAGAGATCGCCGAGATGGTGGCCGCAGCGGTGGGCTACGGCGGTGAAACCCGTTGGGACACAGACAAGCCGGACGGCACACCGCGAAAGCTGCTGAACATCTCCAAATTGCGCGAGGCCGGCTGGCAGCCGGAGATCTCGTTGCGCGACGGCATCGAGACCACGGTGGCGTGGTATCGCGCGAACGCGGGCGCGGCAAGGAAATGATCATTGGCGGCACGGCAACCCTGGTTGGTCGCACAGTGCCGATGCGCGAAACCGCTCAGGAGTAGTGGCTAGTGCGGATCTGCATCATCAGCATCAACTATGAGCCGGAGGAGTCCGGGATCGCCCCGTACACTACCGGAATGGCCGTCGGGCTGGCGGCCCGCGGACACGACGTCGAGGTTCTAACCGGGCTGCCGAACTATCCGGAGTGGCGCGTCGACCCCGCGTACCGAGGCCTGTCCGGAACGGCTAAGGCCATCGACGGCGTTGTGGTACGGCGATTCTCGCACTACGTACCCGCCAATCCGACGACGCGCAGCCGAGTCGTCTTCGAGAGCACCTTCGGTGCCCGCGTGGCATCGGCACGTTGGGACAAGCCGGAACTCGTGCTGACGGTCAGCCCGTCGCTGATCGCCAGCGCGATGGTGATCACGCGCTCAAGGTTGGCCAACATACCGGTAGGCCTGATTGTGCAGGACCTTTACGGGAAGGGCGTTGTCGAGACCGGCGCCATGTCCGCAACGATGGCCGGTCCGGCGGTGCGATTCGAAGCCGCGGTCCTCAACGGCGCGACGGGCACCTCCGTGATCCACGATCGCTTCGCGGACGCGGCGGCCAAGATGGGCGTTGATCCCAAGCGACTCACCGTCATCCGAAACTGGGCGCACATCGACTCGCCAGCCGCCGTGGACAGGGCGGAAGTGCGCATGAAGCATGGCTGGCAACCTCAGGAGCGCATCGTTCTGCACACCGGCAACATGGGCGCCAAGCAGGGCTTGGAAAACGTTGTCGCGGCCGCGCGCCTCGCCGATGAACAGGGCGTCGACATCCGGTTCGTGCTCTTGGGCGACGGCAACCAGCGCAGGCTTCTGCGGGAGGCGGCCGAGGGCGTGCAGCGGATCGAGTTCAAGGATCCGCTTGACGCCGAAGACTATTCGCAGGTGCTGGCCTGCGCCGATGTTCTATTGGTCAACGAGCGCCCAAGTGTGGGTGAGATGTCGGTTCCGAGCAAGTTGACGTCGTACTTCTCCGCCGGCCGCCCGGTCCTGGCCGCAACGGACGCCAACGGTGTCACCGCCCGGGAGATTCGCGATTCGGGCGCGGGCGTCGTCGTCCCGCCCGGCGATCCTTCGGCTCTGCTCGACGCGGCGGTCAACCTGGCCGACGACGGCGAGGCCGGCAACAGACTAGGGGCAGCAGGCCAGCAGTACGCGCACCGCCTGCTGAGTCCCGAACGAGCGCTGGACGAGTACGAGGACTGGTGCTATCGATTGGCGGGTAAGCACGCGAGCTGAGGCGCTGAATCCGCGGCGTCACAACAGCTCTCGCGAGCCCTCTGCTACTCCAGGCGAAACTTCGTGTCGTCGAAGGCCACCACCGGCGTGTGGATGTCGGGGCGGTCCCACCAGTCCGACCGGTCGCGCTCTTTGATGAAACGCGCCGGGCTCCCCCCGTACAAGCCGGACTCAGGCAACTCCGCACCGATCTTTGGCCGCAGCATCACCGAGCCGGCCGCCAACAGGGATTTGGCCGGCAGATACGAGTCTTTGAGCAGAATGCAGCCGGTTGAGACCACCGCTTTGCTGCCCACCACGATCCGCCCGGGTTCCGTTACGTTCTCGGCGAGATCGAGCTCGTGGCTCTGGAATATGCTCCTGAGCCCGGCAACGGCCGAGTAGGCCTCGAGGATGATCTGCCCGGAGCAGTCGAAGTAGTGGCGGTTGGTGACAAAGGCCCCCTCACGGATGATCATCCTGCCCACCCAGGAGCTGAACTGTTGATAGTCGGGCGCCGAGGTGAAGTAGTTGAAGTAGCCGATCTGGCTCTTGGGCCCGAGATCGACGTGCGACAGCCCCCTGAAGATGTTGAAGTAGAGGATCGCGCCGCCGTCGGCGACCTTGAACGATCCACAGCCGACAACAAGATTCGGTCCGAGGACGACGCCGTCGCCGATCTCGTTGCCCAACGCCCTCAATGCCCACAACTTGAAGCGACTGTTCGGTAAGAGCCAGGCAAACAACGAGAGCCATTTGTTGGGTCGGCGCTCTGGCACTCTCATCCTCCTCATACCGCCCGGATCGTTGTAACGACCGTATCGAACCCCAAGTCCCGGGTGAAGTCCGCGAAGCAATTGTGCTTGCACATCGCCGCAACCGCTAGCTATGCGCCCAAATCTCGGTGAATCCCACTCGGGTATCCGTGACGCCGTGATCCGCATATGTCTCGAAGGTGGCGAAGGACCCTGCCCATTCGGCGATACGGTGATCCGTCAGGGTCTGGCGCTGGCCGTCCGGTAGGTCGATATCTACTCGCTCGCCGTTGATTTCGACCCGTGTCTCGTAGACCTGGTTCCCGTCCTGATCAAGCGGGACGTCAAAGGATTGCGTTTGCAACGTTTGTAGCCCACCCGGGGTCGCGCCGTCGGGTGGCCACACCCCGAAGCTCCACTGGTCCGGCGTGATGACCAAATGCACGGCAAAGGGAAAGTGAAGCGCGGTCTGAGATATCAACAGCGCCATCGCGCCCGGGGTCCCGCCCTGCCGCGTGAACGTCCAGCGAGCACCGATGCTCCGGATCGGCGCTCCCAGGCTCGCCGACGTGTAATACCCGGCGGCGCGGCCGCTGAGCGTGGGCTTGTTGGTCAGCTTGCCGTCCACGACTCGCAGTTGCGTGCCGGCATTGCCGGCCGGTGCGGTCGTCAGCAGAGCCGGACCCGGGCCGAAGTTCGCAGGTGCCGGGCCATCTGGGAGGCCCTGGAAATTCAGCCGTGCCTCGCCAGCGGCGGCATTCGCACGCGAAGTAGACATTCCGGCAACTACCACCAAGGAGACGATTAGGGCCAGCAGCCGATGATACAACCTCACGCGCCCATCATTTCGAATTCAGTCCGGCTACCCGGCCATGTGTGCGGCGACGAAGAGGAAAGTCCTCCGGGGCATGGCGGGCGGGCAGTGGATACGATCAGATCATGGTAGTCGGCGCGCCTATGGATCATCCCGCGCGACTTTTGCCATACATCGCCGTCGGGGCTGCGCTCGGCGTCGCAATGCGCGAAGGGCTCGCCACGGTGTGGCACACAGCCACCCAACGATGGGTGTTCATGCTGGTATTCGCCGCTGTCGCGGCTTTGCCCCTGGGGTGGATGGTCGTCGCCGCGGCGCGCCCTCGCCTGCTGGCCGCAGTGTGGGGATGGTCGGGCGCGCTCGCGAGTATAAGCGCGACATCGGTCGTCGCACTTGGTGTTTCGCCGCTTTGGGCGTTGGCCGGTATCGTACTGATTCCGCTGAGTGCCGCCACCGGCGTCGCCGTGGGTGCGATCGTAGGCCTCAAGCATCGTCAGATACACCCCGTGGCGGATGCGCCATGACGCCCGTCGTGCCGATGTGCATCGGCGGGGCTTTCGCGGCTGTCATGATGTCCGTGATGTACAACCGACTGCCGTCGTTGCGACTGGCCATCGCCATCAACTGTTGCACCAGCGCCCTTTTCGGGATTCTCATGACTCACCACCATTCCCACCATCCGGCCGCGATCGCGCTGGCAGGCGGCTTTTTGTCCACGGCGGCCCCACTGACGTCGCTGTTCCTACGCCGACCGACCGTCCAAACAGTTCCCGAGGCAATACAATTCGCGGGCCGCATCGGCCGTCTGCTGGCGCTGAACCTGCTGTATGGCGTGGCCTTCGCGATGGCCGGGTTCCTTGGTGTGGTGCTGACCGCGACGCCGAAATTTTGACGCGGACCCTTCTGGTGACTATCCGGACGCGCTGACGGCAAAACCGGTTTCAGGGGCGGTCACCGCGGGCTCGGCGGCCGCTGCGCCCGCGGCGGCATCGTACTGGTCGAGCACGATGCCGCCGTCCGACGCAAGAGTGACGTCACCGAAGGCAACCGAAAACGCAGTGCTGCAAGGATTGTCGCAGTTGCTTCGCCACCATGCCTGGCCCGAAGCCGGCAGGGAGCCAATCGGGTCGTAGAACGGGTAGACGCGGTTCAACGCGTCGCCGTCCGACCCGTCCAGACCGGTGCGGTAGTTCTTACTCCAGTAGGAGATGCCCAGGTTCCGGTCGTAGCGCACCACCTGGTGGACCCATCGCTTACCGACAAAGGGAACATCGCACACGATTCGCGGCGTCGCGAAGCCGGGCAGATAACCCATGATCGCCAGCTGCAGCTGTTGAGCTTCGGCCAGTGAGGTCCGCCAATGTTCGGCGTTGGGGATCATGTCGCACATGTAGAAGTAGTACGGCAGGATGTTCGCTTCGCCCTGCAGCGCGAAGCACAGGTCAAGCAGGTCGTCGGCGGTGGCGTTCACCCCGCGCATCAACACACCCTGGTTGCGCACGTCACGCAGACCCGCGTCGAGCAGCGACCGCGCCGCCTCCGCAACCAGTGGGGTCACCGACTGCACATGGTTCGTGTGCGTGTGCATGGCCAGGTTGACCCCGCGGGCGGCGGCGACGCGTGCCACCCGGCCGATGCCCTCGACCACCTTCGCCTGCAGCCAATGCTGCGGCAGCGAGGCAAGCGCCTTGGTCGCCAGGCGGATGTCACGGATGGTGTCGATCTCGAGCAACTGCATGACGAACGATTCCAGCCGCGGCCAGGGGACATTCGCGACATCCCCGCCGGACACCACGACGTCGCGCACCGTGGGTGTGGCGCGCAGGTAGTCCAGCATTCGATCGTGGCGGTCGGCCGGCTGCAGGGTCAGCCGCGTCTTGCTGACCGTCGGCGTGGAGTTTCCGACCAGGTCCATCCGGGTGCAGTGGCCGCAGTACTGCGGGCAGGTCGGCACCATCTCGGCGAGCACCTTGGTCGGGTACCGATGGGTCAGACCCTCCACTACCCACATGTCGCTCTCGTGCAACGAGTCTCGCTCGGCATAGGGATGCGAGCACCATTCCGCGTCGCGGTCGCTGAGCACCGGAAGCATGTAACGCCGGATCGGGTCGGCGTAGAACGCGTCGGTGAGACTTCCCCGCTCCGGAGTGCTGTTGGGGGCCATGGTATTCAGCGTCTGGGGTGGCAACAGCATCGACATGGTCGCCCGCTGCTGTTGATCCGCGGCCAGGTCCCCATAGAACCGCTCGTTGAGGAGGTCGCCGACTACCGCACGCAGCTGCGCGATGTTCTTGACGGAGTGCGCCCGCTGCCATTGCGCATCCCGCCAGTCCGACTCGGTTACCGCCGCCCAGCCCGGGTATCGGCGCCAATCCGGCTCCGAGAGCTGTTTGCGCTCATAGGTATACGGCTGATCGGCCGCCGCGGTGAAGCCGGTGTGCGCGGCATCGGTCGGTTCGGTGAGTAGAGTCATCGCGCCACAGCCTTTCGCGAAAGGTTCACCAGTTCATCGGCTTCGATCAACTCGGCCGCGACGCGATGGCCTGATCTGACCGCGCCCTCCATCAGGCCGAAGAACTCCAGGCTCGTTTCGGTGCCCGCCCAGTGGACGCGGCCGTGCGGCTCGGTCAGCGTGGGGCCCAGTTTCAACCAGTCACCGGGACCGAACAGGGCGGCATAGCATCCCTTGCTGTATTTCTCGCCGCGCCAGTCGGTTACCGAGATCCGTGCCGGTGGCGGCAACTGCGGGAAGAGCCGCTGGGCATGTGCCAGTGTCTCGGTCCGCTGTTGGTCCGGTGTCAGCGCACCGAAGGTGGGCGCGGCCGCCCCGGTGACGAATCCGGTTAGCACACCGACGGATTCGTCCGGCGGCGAATCATCGACTGTTGACAGCAGGGGCCCCTGGGAACTGACCGACCATCCGGACAAGCCGTGCTCGCGCCAGATCGGAGACGGATAGCCCAGGTGCACCTTGACGGCGCAGCCGCGTCCGGTGACCTCCGTCGCCCGTGGCGAGCGCAGAGCGGGCCGAAATTCGATCTCCTGCGCCAACAACGGCGGGATCGCGACGACCACGCGGTCGGCCCGGTACTCGGAACGAGTCCCGTCGATGTCGGAAACGCATTGCACGACAATCTCGTCGGATTCCTGGTCGATGGCGCTGACCGGACTGCTCAGCCGCACTCGCTCGCCGAGCTGTCGCGCGAGCGCCAGGCACAACAGATGCGCACCGCCGTCGACCCGCCACTGCTGGGCCCCGCCCTCGAAGGCGTTGAGGTAGCGGATGCCGCCACCGGAACGCAGGTAGAAAGCCATGTGCAGGACGGAGATCGAGGCCGGATCGGCGGCCATCATCTCGCCGATGAACAGCGGGAAG
The DNA here is from genome assembly GCF_019243155.1 of Mycobacterium sp. GTDB lineage: Bacteria > Actinomycetota > Actinomycetes > Mycobacteriales > Mycobacteriaceae > Mycobacterium. The sequence continues at coordinate 8,321 of NZ_JAFAUS010000287.1, read as the reverse complement.
AAGGTCTCCGCGTCCGGATGCATGCGCTCGTCGGCAAGCCACTGCGCGGCGGTCAGCCGGTCGAGGCTGTCCGCACGCCGGCTCTGCCAGGGGGCCTCGGGGTCCACCTGCGACACGAGCTCCTCGAGCCGGTCGAACAGGTCACCGAGCGCGACCGCGGCCAGCGGAGGCATCCTGCTCGCCAACACCTTCCGCTCATCGGACACCAGGAAGGTGCTGTCCCCGGCTGTCGAGGTCGAGGCCAGATCGAGTCCGTGGGCGCGGAGCATCTCGAGCAGTTCGGTGTGCTGCACACCCAGGTATGCGGCGCCGCCATCGGCAGCGACGCTCGGCGACATCGGAATGCCGTGCATCCGACCGCCCACCCGATCGCGGGCCTCGAGCACCGTGACCTCGGCGCCCTGCGCTACCAGGTCGATCGCGGCGGTCAGCCCGGCCAGGCCGGCACCGACGACAACAACGTGCATACCCGCCCCGCTCACGCAGTCGCTGCGGCGACTTTGGCCAACAGCCCGTCCGCAGAGGGACTGTCGACGAAGTCCTCGAATAGCAACTCCGTCCCGAATTCACGTGCGATCGCACTGAGCACGCGGGTGGCCAGAAGTGAATCGCCACCGAGTTCGAAGAAGTCGGAGCTCGGTCCCACCTCGTGGGTGCCGAGGACACGACGGAAAATCTGGACAATGCTTTCGGGGTTCATCGACCCGCTCCTTCGTTATCGTGATCCGCTGCGGCGCGGCAGGTTGCCGCCCTATCAACTTTGCCGCTGGCTGTGTGGGCAAGTGCAGCAACAAATTTCACCCGACTGGGCACGAACTGGCTGGGCAGGCGCTCACGCAAGTAAGCTCTCAGCTCAGCCGCCGTGGCCGTCCCGGCCAGAACGACGAAGGCCGTCAAGGACGTGTGCCCGAGCAGTCGTTCGCCGACCACGACGGCGCCGGCGACCGCTGGGTGGCTGGTCAACTGCGACTCCACCTCGGCCGGATGTACGCGCACACCAAGGACTTTCACCTGCTCGTCAGCGCGGCCCAGCGGGTAGAGCAGCCCTCGTTCGCCACGAATGACCAGATCACCGGTGTGGAACCACCGAGCCGGCCCCGTGCCGTGATCCTCATCCGGGAATCCACTGGCGGTGCGTTCCGGCAATCCCAGGTACGCAGTCGCCAAGGAGGGGCCCGACACCAGCAGCTCACCCTCGTCGGTGACGTGATCGTGCACGTGCGGCAGCCGGCGCCCCAGCGGCGCCTCGGTGTCGGAAGCCGCAACATCCGGTTCGGTGCCCGGCCCGCTCAACTGCACCGCATGGGTGATCATCGTCGTCTCGGTGCACCCGTAGGTGTTGAGCAACTTGACGTTGTTGTCGGCGTTCAGATCACGCCACTGCCGCAGCCGCGTCGAGTCGATCCGCTCGCCGCCGATCACCACCAACCGGACGCTGTCCGGCAGCGCCATCTGCTCTTCGTGCAGGTACAGCACCAGCTCGTGCCAGAACGCCGTCGGCAGGTCGATCATGGTGATCCGCTGCTCGGCGAGCATGCGGACGAAGCGCGGCAACGAGCCCGAGTGGGCCGCGTCGTCGAAAACCACTGTCGCGCCTGTGGTTAGCGCGGGCAGGATCTCCTCGAGGCACGTGTCCCAGCCGAGTGAGGCGAACTGCAGTACGCGGTCCTCTGGGGTCAGCGCGAACAAGTCGCGTAGTGCACCGACCGTCGCGGTCAGGGCGCGGCGTGAGACCACCACCGGCTTCGGCGTCCCGGTCGAACCCGAGGTGCACAGAACGTATGCCGGATCGTCTGGGAGCCAAGTCGGTTCGGGCAGATCGACGCACGCGGCCAACGGGTTCTCGTCGGGCGTCTCTATCCGCAGACTCGTCGACTCCTGCGAATCGGGGGTCAACGCGAACAGCCGGTCCAGGCCGAGCACCGCGGCGAGCGCCTCTTTGCGGGCGAGCGGAAGAGCGGCGTCGATGGGGCAATAGGTTGCGCGGGCTTGCAATATCCCGAGCAGGTGCTCGATCGCGGTCGGTTTGTGCGACACCAGCACGCCGACCATGCCGGACGTTCCACCGTCGCCGAATCCGCGTGCCAGGTAGCACGACGCGTTGAGACGGACCCGTTGCTCGAGGTCGTGATAGGTGATGGTCGTCCCGTTGTGCACGATCGCGCTGCGGTGCGGCCATTCGTGCGCCGTGGCGGTGAAGTCCGCCATCACGTCATCACTCTGTTCGAGGTCGACCAGGGTGATGTCGGTGTCTGCAAAGGCTATGTGCGCCATGGACTTCCTAGTCGTTTGTAGGGGCTGGATGGTCGTCGTCATCTCAGGCCACCTCCCCGGGGTCCGAGGGCCCCCGGCGGCGCCGTGTCGATGCGGAGCCGAACACCAAGCTCACGTTGTGGCCCCCAAAGGCAAACGAGTTAGACATCGCGATCTCAACGGATTTCGCCACAGCGTTGTCCCGCAGGTGGTTGAGATCGCACTTGCTGTCGGGGTTGTTCAGGTTCATGGTCGGGGGCAGTTGCCCGCGCGACAATGCGAGGATTGTCGCCGCAGCTTCGACCACGCCGGCGCCGCCGAGCAGGTGCCCCGTGACACCCTTGGTCGAGCTCACCAGCGGCTGGTCGTCCCCGAATACCGCGCGAATGGCCTTGACCTCGGCGAGGTCACCGACGCGCGTTCCGGTGCCGTGCGCATTCAGATAGCCCGCCTCGCCGGGCGCCACGCCCGCGTTGCGCAACGCGATGCGCATGCTGTCGGCGATACCGCTGGCGTCGGGCCGCGGGACCGCCAGGTGGTACGCATCGCTGGTTGAACCCCAACCGATCAGGTCGGCGTATCCGCTGCCGCCGCGCGCTTCGACGAGTTCGGCGCGCTCGATCACCAGCACGCCGCCACCCTCACCGACCACGAAGCCGTTGCGGTCACGGTCGAACGGCCTGCTCGATTCGGATGGATCCGTCCAACCGGTGGCCAGTGCCCCCGCGTTGTAGAAGCCGGCCAGCCCCGTAGGACCGAGCGGGCCCTCGGTGCCGCCGCAGACCACGACGTCGGCGTCACCGGCACGGATCATCCGCAGCCCCTCGGACACCGCCATCGCGCTGGCCGCGCACGCCGAAGCGATGGAGTAGCTGGGTCCCCGGATGCCGTATTTGATGGCGATCCTGGCCGAGGCCATGCTCGGGAGAAAGCCATTGAAAAGGTGCCGGTCCACGGCCTCGAAGCCCTGGCTGTGCTGGATGAGGGCCTGTTCCTCGAAGGTCTGCGTGCCACCGGTCGCGGTCGCGATGACCGCGGCAACACGCAGCGGGTCGACGTCGACGCCGATCTTGAGGCCGGAGTCCGCAAGCGCGTCGTCCGCCGCGGCCACCGCCGTCACCGAATAGCGGTCCGCGAACGGGGCATCCTTCTCCGGAAGCAGCTCGAACGGGTCGATCGAAGGCGCGATGCCGATCGCATCGACCAGGCCGGCGGCGAAGTGCCCCTCCGGCGGGCGTACCAGCCCGGATGTCGGCGCGCACAGGGCCGAGAAGAACTCCTCGATCCCCCGGCCGACCGGAGTGACTACTCAGATTCCGGTAACAACCGCGCGAGGGCCAGAAGACCCATCGACGCGTCCCGCGACACCGCCCAGCACCCTTACCTCCGTCCAGAAGCATCCGAAACCGTTGATCCGGATTTGTGAGATTTTACATACTTCTGGATTCGTTTCAAGGCAATTAGAAAACTTGTAGAACGTGGCGCTGGGCACAGAAAGCCGGCTCGGCGCATTTGCGGCGGTTTGCAGTACTTACAGACTCAAGCACACCGGAGGCGAGGGGACCGCCGTGTGCTTAACCGCAGGTCAGAGGGCGTGGGAGGCCGGCGTCTCCGGCTTGAAGCCGACGGGAAATCAGCAGGCGCCGATTAGCGGGTGTGGGGCGACGGGATACGTGGAAACGCCATTACCCGACCCTGGGCCGCAAGTCAACGCTTGCGGATATAGACGTGCAGCTCCGGCTGCACCGGCGTCGGCAGGTGCTTGTTGAACAGTTTCATAACTCTGTAGACCACCGGATGCCCGAAATGGTATGCGGGCTCGGACGACGTCCGGACAACGAAGACGTCGGCGCCGCCGCCGAAGGCCCTGCGCAGCGCCCTCGGGGTGTTCAGCCGGTAGAAGGTGGGAAACACGTCCTCGGCTTTTCGTTCGGGTTGGATGGCCGAGAGCGCCTTCACGTGCCGGTCGTTGGGCACCATCCGTGCAGCGACCGCGATATAGCCGAATTTGTTCGGCGTGACCGCGGCTATCAACCCGCCGGGCTTGGTCACCCTGAGCAACTCGGCGGCGGTGGCTTCGGGGTCTTCGATGTGTTCGAAGACCGCTCGCGCGACAACCACGTCGAACTGTTCGTCGCGATAGGGCAACGGACCCCCGGGAGTTATCACCTCGGCGTGGTCCAAGAAGGGGTGCTCGAGCACCACGTCGTCGATGTCGCATCCCTCCAGGTGCGCGCAGCGCCCTTGCAGGTTGCTCAACTGACGGCGGAAATCAACCTCGTCGTCGATCAGCGGCTCACCACGCCCCGCACCGAAGTCGAGGACTTGGTCGGATGACTTCAGCGACGCGACAATGTGATTGAAGAATGTGATGGTGCCGTCGACATGGCTGAATCCGCCGACATTCGCCTCGGGATAGAAGCGCCGAACCAGGTCATTCGACTTCATCGTCCGGAGTATAGCCAAAGTCGTGAGTCAGGCGAGAAGTTTCCCGAGTCGTCAGATCCTGTTCGCCGACTCCGAATCGCCGCTGGATGGGAGTTTAATTTAGTTGTCGGACACGACATTTAACGCGAGTCCGACGGCCGCGTGTCAGTCTTGGCGCGCGACGATCACGGGAACGCGCGCTCCATGCGCCACCGCGGTGCTCACCGATCCGAGGAGCATCCGCTCATAGCCGCCGCGGCCGTGGCTGCCCACCACAACCAGTTGGGCCGACTCGGACTCCTCGATCAGGTGGGCCGCCGGGCGATCCCACACCACCCGGCGGCGGATCTTGACTTTGGGATAAAGGTGCTGCCAACGGGCGAGCCGCTCGGTGAGAACGTCTTCGGCCGTGGATTGATACGTCGCCCACCCGATGCCTGGGATGCCGGACATGTCGTTGTCGCACCACGCGTACAGGGCCACCACGTCCACTCCCCGCCGAAAGGCCTCTTCGAACGCGATTCCGATGGCCAACTCCGATGCCGGGGAGCCGTCCACGCCGACCACCACCGGCAGCCTGTTCAGCCGCAGCCGCGACAGCAGCTCGTCGTGAACCACCGCGACGGGGCAGTGCGCATGATGCACCAGTCCGGTGCTGACCGAGCCGAACAAGCCTCGGCGCAAGGCACTCTGGCCCCGGCATCCGACCACCACCAGCTGGGCACCTTTTGACTTCTCGACCAACGCCGGAACCGGGTCCGAATGGATCACGTCGGTGGTTATCTCGGGCCGGCCGATATCCTGGGCGACGTCATCGATCGCCTTGACGGCGTCGTCGATCGTTTGCCGCGCATGCTCGTCCTGATGCTCGCGGTTTCGCTGAGTGTCAATCGGTACCCGGGGTGACGGCCAGTCCAGCGCCGCCGAGCCGAAAATTGGTGTGGGCACGGCGGTAACGATCTGCAGAGACAAATTGCGCATCGTCGCCTCGCGCGCGGCCCATCGCACGGCCACATTCGACGTCGTTGAGCCATCGACGCCCACGACAATCCCCGAATGTGTTGTGGGACTGGCCATTTCGTTGCAACTCCTCCAAAGGGCTAGCACAGTCACGGCGATCGACCCAGATGCCGTGCGAGACGCAGGCGAGCGCTATGCAGATGTCGTCAGAAGCAATTCGTACCGTAACAGTTCAAGCGGCCCCCAACCCGGAAGCGAAGGCTGCGGCGGCTTACCTACTTCAGGGCCGGGGGCGCAGCCAGTTGGGTTAAGATCCGTTGGTACTGCGCGGTCGATGCGGCGCATTCGCCCCTGATCCAGTCCTTGATCGCCGTCGTCCGCCCGTCGCGCGCCCCCCGGTCCCAAGGTTGTGCGCGCAGGTTCTCGACTGCGAAATCGACGAAATCGGTATCGTGCGGACAGACCGCGCCGCCGACCGCGGGGACGAACTCCGTGATCAGCCCGCGATCGGTGGCCAACACCGGGCAACCGGCAGCGAGCGCCTCGTAGATCACGAGCGGCGCGGCTTCCTGCCGCCAAGCGGTCGGAAAGAGGAACACATCGGTTTCGCGATAGAAGGCGAGCTTGTCGTCGCCGTATGTGGGCCCGAGGTGACGTACCAGTGGACCGTGCGCCGTGATCAGGCCGGCCAGCCGCTCCTCGACTGCCGGCTCGAGGATCGGACCGGCAAGCGTGAGCGTCGCGTCCATACCGGCGGCACGGACGGCGTCGAAGGTGTCGGCGACCGCAAAGAACCCCTTGTCCGCGCACAGATTGCTCAAGTGGCCGAGCCGAATCGGCCCATCCGGCCGTGGGACCGCAGGACGGGCGGCTTCGTCGGCGACGAAGTGCGCGTTGGTGGCGACGTGGAACGATACGTCGCCGTATTGCCGCTGGAAGGCGGACGCCATGCCGTCGGTCAGGAACACGTGAGTGGCGCGATCCCGGGCGATCGTCGAGATGGCGGCGATCGCCCGGTCGTGCTGGTCGATGTAGCGGCAGGAATGATGGTGGATCATCACGCTTCCATAGCGACGCGCGGCACCGGTCATATGGGCGCGTGTGTACCAAACGCCAAGTCCCGCATCGGGAACGATGTAGAGCGCGGCATCACGCGAGGCCGTCGCGCGAGCCTGCCGGAGCCCGGCGAAGTTTCGCACCGCCCGGCGCGCGTGATAGCCCAGAGTTCGGCTGTGGGCCAGCCGCGAACTGGCGACGTTTATCCGCGTCACGTCAACCCCGGCGGCCACCAGTGCGTCGGAAACCATTGCGTTGGTCATGGCGGCCCCGGCGACCGGCGGCGGGAAGCTGCCGATCATCGTCACGTGCGCGGCGGTCATCGCATTCGTCTCCCGGCCCGGTGATTTCCTCCGACAAATCCTAAAGTCAATCAGCCGTGTCAAATGAATGCCGCCCGGCCGACCAGTGTGTTCGACCGTGTGACCTTCCGAATATGTCTGGGACGCGTATCCTTCCACCACGCCACGGGAGGAGATCGAATGTCCAACGGAGCCTGCACGCCCCGCAAGGTAGTCCGGTGACCCGAACACGAAGCGCACAGCGGCGCGTTCGTGATGCCGCGCGCAAGGCTCGCAAGCTGGGAGTGCTACTCACTCAGCCGCAATGGCGGCACGGGCTGCGATCCTCGGTCGCGGCGACCATCGAGCACGATGCACTCCCGCTGCGCGACGACCTCCGCACGATCGTCGACGTCGGCGCGAACCGTGGACAGTTCACGCTGTACGCACTCGCCCGATTCCCGTCGGCCCAGATCATTGCGTTCGAGCCGTTGCCCGACGCCAGGGAGAACATGTCGCGACTGTTCGAGGGCGAGAACCGGGTCGAGGTCGTGCCGTACGCGCTCGGTGAGACCGAGGGCGAAGTGGTCATGCACGTTTCCGCCAGGGAAGACTCCTCCTCCCTGCTGCCGGTTGGGGAGGCACAGGTATCGGCGTTTCCCGGCACGGACGAGGTTGGTACGACCAGCGTTGAAGTTCGCACGCTGGACAGCGTCCTGGCCGATCGGGAGTTGAAACAGCCGGCTCTGCTCAAAGTCGACGTTCAGGGGTTCGAGCTACCGGTGCTGCGCGGTGCCGAACAGTCTCTGCGGTTGTTCGACCAGATCTTGATCGAAGCGTCGTTCGTCGAGCTGTACGAGGGGCAAGCACTGTTCCCGGACGTCTCGCATTGCATCGAGGCGCACGATTTCCATCTGGTGTCAGGCAATATCTCCAGCCATGACCAATCCGGGCGCTGGCTGCAGGGCGATTTCCTCTACGAGCGCGGCTGAGGCGGGCGGACTTCCTCACCGGATGCGCAGCAAGTTCTGAACCGCGCTCAACGCCGGCTTTGCGCTGAAATCCCAACGGAGCAAGCCGTAGTCGTTGACCAGTTCCAGGCTGTTCTCGCCGTCTCGATGGTCGAAGATGAAGATGGGCCCGCAGTTGGGCATTGACTGCATGTACTTGATTCCGTCACTGAGGATTTCGGCTTGGCGCGCTTCTGTGACGCCGGTGTCCTGTCCGCCGAAGTCCGGCGCCTTTGCCTCCTTCGGGGCAGTCGATGCCCCGAACTCGGTGTACCAAATCCGTTTGTAGCCTTGACCATTGCTGGCCATCACGTCGCTCACCTCCTTGATCTGC
>NZ_JAFAUS010000405.1 GCF_019243155.1 Mycobacterium sp. | reverse complement strand
CGCAGGCTGCTGTGGCCCATCCGCAGCTCGTCCGGTGAGGTGATCGGCTTCGGGGCCCGGCGGCTGTTCGACGACGACACGATGGAAGCGAAGTACGTCAATACGCCTGAGACGCTGCTCTACAAGAAGTCGTCGGTGATGTTCGGCATCGATTTGGCCAAACGCGACATCGCCAAGGGACATCAGGCGGTTGTCGTCGAGGGCTACACCGACGTGATGGCGATGCACCTGGCCGGGGTCACCACCGCCGTCGCCTCGTGCGGCACCGCGTTCGGCGACGACCACCTGTCGATGCTGCGCCGACTCATGATGGACGACAGCTTCTTTCGTGGCGAGCTGATCTACGTCTTCGACGGCGACGCCGCCGGGCGCGCCGCCGCGCTGAAGGCCTTCGGCGGTGAGCAGAATCTGGCGGGGCAGTCCTTCGTGGCGGTGGCCCCGGACGGCATGGATCCCTGCGATCTGCGGCTGAAGTCCGGCGACGGGGCGCTGCGCGACCTGGTGGCGCGGCGAACGCCGTTGTTCGAGTTCGCGATCCGCACCGCGCTCGGCGAAATGGACCTGGACAGCGCCGAGGGCAGGGTTGGCGCGCTACGGCGCTGCGTACCGATGGTGGGCCAGATCAAGGACCCGACGCTGCGTGACGAGTACGCGCGCCAGCTCGCCGGCTGGGTCGGCTGGGACGACGTCCCTCAGGTCATCGACCGGGTGCGCAGTCACGCCAAGAAGTCCACGCCCGCGGCCAAGGGCGGCTCCGGATCCAGCGCTTCCGGTCGCGCCACGCAGCAGCCCCGCGCCGCGGCCCAGCCCGCCGCCGGCCGGCCGGATCCGCGCGACCCGACGCTGTGGCCTCAGCGGGAGGCGCTCAAGTCGGCGCTGCAGTACGCGGCGCTGGCCGGGCCGATATTCGACTCGCTGACCGTCGAGAGCTTCACGCATCCCGGCTATGCGGCCGTTCGCGCGGCCATCGAGGCGGCCGGCGGGACGTCAAGAGGTGTCACCGGCGCGCAGTGGATCGACGCGGTGCGCCAGCAGACCACGTCGGAGCTGACGGCCGCCCTGATCAGCGAGCTGGGCGTCGAGGCCATCCAGGTCGACGACGAGAAACTGCCGCGCTACATCGGCGGGGTGCTGGCCCGCCTGCAAGAGGTGTGGATGGGCCGGCAGATCGCCGAGGTGAAGTCCAAGTTGCAGCGCATGTCACCGATCGAAAACGGCGACGAATATCACGCCCTGTTCGGCGACCTGGTCGCCATGGAGGCGTACCGGCGCAGTCTGTTGGAGCAGGCTAGCGGGGACGATTCGACGGTGTGAGGACTTCGTCGGCGGCCTGCTCGGCGTCGCGCTCCATGATCGCCGTCTGGTCGTCGATCTCGGTCAACGTCACAAAACCTGCGTCCGGCGAGATTCGATTGGCGATCTTGCGCCGCCCGCCCTCGATCACCGACTTGGCCACAGGACTGCTGGTCAGCGCGCGATAGGTGCCGGTGATCTGCTCATATCGGCGACGCCCGGCCCTCGTGCCCAGCACGTAACCCAGTCCAAGCACCACGACATACCGGATCAAAACGTTCCTCCCGACGATCGATGGCTCCATCCTGCCTCACCGGCCGGCGACCCGCTGCGCCCGGAGGCGGTCCACGCTAGTTGGGTGCGGTCGTGCCAGTACGCTAGAGTCGTCCCGCGATCGGGTTAGTCCCCTGTAGCTCAATTGGCAGAGCATTCGGCTGTTAACCGAAGGGTTCCTGGTTCGAGTCAAGGCGGGGGAGCACTTCTCCCAAGTCTCACTGGCCGATCGCGATAGCGGCCGGACGTGCTCTCTGCCCCGGGGTCGGTGACAAGCCCAGATGGTCGCGCAGTGTGTGGCCGCTGTATTCCGTGCGGAAGCTACCGCGTTCCTGCAGCAGCGGCACCACCTTGTCGACGAACTCGTCGAGGCCGTGTGGCGTCAGGTGCGGCACCAGAATGAAGCCGTCGCAGGCATCCGACTGCACGTAACGATCGATCTCCGCGGCGACCTGCGCCGGAGTTCCGACGAATTGCTGGCGGCTGGTCACTTCGATGATCAGCTGACGGATCGACAGGTTTTCGGCTTCCGCTCGGGCGCGCCAGTTTTGGGCCACCGTCTTGGGATCGCCGTGCCGGACCCGTCCTCTCGTG
>NZ_JAFAUS010000362.1 GCF_019243155.1 Mycobacterium sp. | reverse complement strand
ATCGCGGGCAGCACCCAGCTGCCCGGCCGCGACGAGTCGTTGGCCCCGGCCCAAACCTCGTGAGTCCCGCGGGCCGTCACGCCGCGAGCCGGTTGTCTGTCGCCAACCGGCCGTCAGGCCGCGAGCCGCTCGGCGTCCGCGCAGGCGCGATCGAAACGCGCGAGCACGGTCGCCGCCACCAACCGATGCGACCCCAGCGGCTGGCTCATCGGAATAGCTTGTCTGGCAGCAAAATCCGCGACACGGTCGGTGATACGCCCGTGCGCCAGGAACCACGGGGCGATCACCAGCCGACGCGCACCCATCGCCCGCAGCCGCTCAGCGGCGGAGCCGAGTGACGGCCCCGGCCCGGTGGCGAACGCGGTGACAGCCCCGGCCCACCGGGTACCGGCCACCAGCGCCGGCGCCGCCAAGTTGGTGCGCACGTTGGCCGTCTGCTGCGAGGAGCCGACCGCGACGACGACGACGCCGACATCGGGGTCCAGCCGCGACACGCCCAGCTGGCACACCCGCTGGCGCAGCACCTTGACCAACCGGTCGTCGACGCCGAGCACCTCGGCCTGCACGGCACCCGAGCGGGCGATCATCGCCGGGATGTCCACGCGCGCGTGATAAGCGTCGGCCAGCAGCAGCGGCGTGACCACCGCATCAGCCCTAAGGTCGGCGACCACGTCGCACACACACGGCGTCGATTTCTCGCAGAACGCCACCCGCACGTCCAGCGCGGGCCGGTCGCGGCGGACCCGCTCGGCGACGGCGAGCGTGGTGACCGCGGCGCGCGGATCGACACTGCCGTGCGCGGTGAGGACGAGAACGGGCCGGCTCATTCGGAATGCAGCCCGCATTCGACCTTGCCCATGCCCTGCCAGCGACCGCTGCGCGGATCGGCTCCGTCGGCCGGCTTCGCGGTGCACGGCGCACACCCGATCGACGGATACCCGTCGAACACCAGCGGATTGACCAGCACGTCGTTGGCGTCGATGTAGTCCTGGATGTCCTGGTCGGTCCAGGCGGCCAGCGGATTGACCTTCACCAGGCCGAACGCCGCGTCGAAACTGATCAGTGGCGCGTTCGCGCGGGTCGGCGCCTCGACGCGCCGCAGGCCGGTGACCCACGCCGAGTAGCCGCGCAGCGCCGAGCCCAGCGGAACCACTTTGCGCAGCCGGCAGCACTCGTTGGGGTCGCGGGCGAACAGGTTCTTGCCCAGCAGCGCGTCTTGCTCGGGCACCGAATGCTCGGGTGTGACGTTGATGACGTTGACGTCATAGACCTCGCTGACGGCGTCGCGGGTCCCGATGGTTTCGGCGAAGTGATAGCCGGTGTCCAGAAACAGCACGTCCACGCCGGGCCGCACCTTGGACGCCATGTCGATGAGCACCGCGTCCTGCATGTTGGACGCCACCACGTACTGGCCCCCGAAGTGCTCGTCGGTCCACGAAAGCAGGTCAGACGCGTCGGCGCCGTCGAGCTCGCGCGCGCCCTGTGCCGCCAGTTCCCGCAGGTCCGCAGCCTCTCTAGCCTCTTCGCGCAGGTCGCTCATCTCAGGTCCGCCTCGTCCGCTCGTAGGGCCCATGTGGCGAAACGCTCCCCTTCGGCTCTTTGTTTCACGAAATTGCGAACCACCCGGTCGATGTAGTCGCCGAGCTCGCTGCTGAGCACCTTGTGCTGGCGCAGTTTGCGGCCGAAGCCGCTGTCGAGCCCGAGGCTCCCGCCGAGATGCACCTGGAAACCCTCCACCGGGCCGCCGTCCCCCTCATCGACCATCTGGCCCTTGAAGCCGATATCGGCGACCTGGATGCGGGCGCACGAATTCGGGCAGCCGTTGATGTTGATGGTGATCGGGACGTCGAGTTGGGCGTTGATGTCCTCCAGCCGCTTCTCCAGCTCGGGCACCAGCACCTGCGATCGGTTGCGGGTCTCCGCGAACGACAGCTTGCAGAATTCGATCCCGGTGCAGGCCATCAGGTTGCGCCGCCACTGCGACGGCTGCGCCGGCAGCCCGAGCGCCTCGAGCCCGGCGACCGCGTCGTTGAGCTTGTCGTCGAGGACGTCGAGGACGATCAGCTTTTGGTACGGCGTGAACCGCACCCGGTCCGAGCCCGCCCGCTCGGCGATGTCGGCGACGGCGGACAGGATCGTGCCGGACACCCGTCCGGCGATCGGCGCCACGCCGACGGCGTTGCGGCCGTTCTTCAGCCGCTGCACCCCGACGTGGTCGAGCGGGTGAACCAGCGGCGGGGGAGCCGGCCCGTCGAGCAGCGGGCGTTTGAGGTACTCGGTCTCCACGACGTGCCGAAACTTCTCCACGCCCCAGTCCCTGATCAGAAACTTCAGCCGGGCCTTGGACCGCAGCCGCCGGTATCCATAGTCACGGAACGCCGAGGTGACGGCCTCCCAGACGGCGGGTACGTCCTCGAGCGGCACCCAAGCGCCGAGCCGCTGGCCCAGCATCGGGTTGGTGGACAGTCCCCCGCCCACCCAGACGTCCAGCCCCGGCCCGTGCTCGGGGTGGTTGACGCCGATGAACGCGATGTCGTTGACCTCGTGGCAGACGTCCTGCAGCCCGGAGATCGCGGTCTTGTATTTGCGCGGAAGGTTGGCGAACTCGGGCTTGCCGATGTAGCGGCGCACGATCTCCTCGACGGCCCAGGATGCGTCGAGCACCTCGTCGAGCGACTCGCCGGCCAGCGGCGAGCCGAGCACCACCCGCGGGCAGTCGCCGCATGCCTCGGTGGTCTGCAGTCCGACCGCTTCCAGCCGCCCCCAGATCGCCGGGACGTCCTCGATTTGCACCCAGTGCATCTGCAGGTTCTCGCGGTCGGAGATGTCTGCGGTGTCGCGGGCGTATCGGGTGGACAGCTCGCCCAGCGTGCGCAGCTGCTCCACGGTCAGTGCGCCGCCGTCGCAGCGCACCCGCATCATGAAGTACTTGGCCTCGATGGTGTCGATGTGCTCGTCGCCGGTCCAGGTGCCGTCGTAGCCCTGCTCGCGCTGGGTGTAAAGGCCCCACCAGCGGAACCGCCCGCGCAGGTCGCTCTTGTCGATGCTGTCGAA
>NZ_JAFAUS010000343.1 GCF_019243155.1 Mycobacterium sp. | reverse complement strand
CGTCGCCGAGGGCTAAGGTCACCGCACTGAGTGGATCGAACAGGTCAATCCCGTTGTCAGCCATGGTGATTCCCAAGGCCGAGCACAGATTGCCGGGGCCGCGCGCGAACGCGACGGGACGGATCGACTCGCCGCGTCGGGCCTGGGCGGTGTCGGCGCCGTCCTCGACCGCGGCGGCCCGCAGCAAAACCGCCGCCGCGATCCCGTCCGGCCCGCACGAGACGTTGGCGCAGACGTGAATTCCATGGCTGCGGTAGGTGTAGAGCCGGCCCGGGGGACCGAACATGATGCCGTTGCGGGGGCTGCGCCCGCGATAGGAATGCGCCGCGGCGTCCGGCCAGGGGCCGTCCGGAGTCCCTCCGTAGGCTTCCACCTCAACGACGATCCCGCTTACGCCCCGCCCGTTGAGGGTGGCGCCAAGCAACCGGTGTGCCGCCTCGACCGGGTCGACTAGCAGCTGGCCTGCACCCACCCGGCGAATCTACCGACAGCAGCGACGTGGCAATATCCCGGTGTCTCGGGATCGTTCGAAGGAGCCCACACCATGCATGCGATCGACCCTGCCGCCACCGCCTGGCTGTTGGCCAGTACCGCTCTGGTCCTGCTGATGACTCCGGGCCTGGCGATCTTCTACGGCGGCATGGTCCGCACCACCGGCGTACTCAACATGATCATGATGAGCTTCATCTCCATACCGGTGGTCACCGTGGCGTGGCTGCTGGTCGGCTACACCATCGCGTTCTCCGAAGACGGCGCGGGCGGGTTCGTCGGCAACCTCAAACACATCGGGATGCTGGGCATCACCCCAGACAGCGTGCACGGTGCGGTACCCGAGTTGCTCTATGCCACCTTCCAATTGACGTTCGCGATCATCACCGCCGCGCTGGTCAGCGGCGCGATCGCCGACCGCGCCAAGTTCGCGGCCTGGATGGTGTTCGTCGTCGTGTGGGCTGTCGTCGTGTATTCGGTTGTCGCGCATTGGGTCTGGGGGCCCGGCGGCTGGTTGGCCAAGCTCGGGGTGCTCGACTACGCGGGCGGCCTTGTCGTCGAGATCGTTTCGGGCTCGTCCGCGCTGGCGCTGGCGCTGGTGCTCGGGCCCCGCATCGGCTTCAAGAAAGACGCCATGCGCCCGCACAACCTGCCGCTGGTCCTGCTCGGTGTTGGCTTGCTGTGGTTCGGCTGGTTCGGCTTCAACGCCGGTTCGGCCTTGGCGGCCAACGGAACCGCCGCGGCCATCTTCCTCAACACCCTCGTCGCCGGCTGCCTCGGCATGCTGGGGTGGCTCTCGGTCGAACAGATCCGCGACGGCAGGCCAACCACATTCGGTGCGGCCTCCGGTGTGGTCGCCGGCCTCGTCGCGATCACCCCGTCGTGCGGAACCGTCAATACGCTCGGCGCGGCGGTGGTCGGCCTGGCGGCCGGGACCGTGTGTTCGTTCGCGGTTGCCGCGAAATTCCGCCTCAACTATGACGATTCGCTGGACGTGGTGGGCGTGCACTTCGTCGGCGGCGTTGTGGGCGTGTCACTGATCGGGCTGCTCGCTACGGCGGTGATGACGTCAGGCCCGCAGGGCCTGTTCTACGGAGGCGGCTTCGGCCAGCTGGGCAAGCAGACTCTCGCGATCGTGGTCGTCGCGCTCTATGCGTTCACGATGTCGTTCGTTCTGGCGAAGGTGATCGACCGGGTGATGGGCTTCCGGGTCAGCGCGGAGGACGAGACCAACGGCATCGACTTCACGCAGCACGCCGAGACCGCGTACGCCGAGGGCGTGCACGGCCACCTGCCGGCGTTCCGCCCGGGAATCGATAAGCGGTCGACGTAATCCGCCCATAGGGAGATTTTCGTCCGCGATATCACCTGCGACATCGCACAAAAACGCGCCGCATGGTCCCCGTGCGGTCCATGGCACCCAGCTAGGCCTTGACAACGCCCCAGCGGCGGCGAAGTATTCATCACATGATGACTTCATCGCGTGATGAATTAATCGTCAACCGCCAAGAGCCGGCCGTCAGCATTGACCACCTGCGGGTGATCCGTGGAAAACGCCCGGCTCTGCACGATTTCTCCGTGCAGATCGCCCGGGGCAGCATCACCGGCCTGCTCGGCCCGTCCGGCTGCGGCAAGACCACGCTGATCCGGTGCATCGTCGGCACCCAGATCGTGGCGTCGGGTAGCGTGACGGTGCTCGGCGAGCCCGCCGGCTCCGCGGCGCTGCGGCGCCGCGTCGGCTACCTGCCCCAGGACCCGACGATCTACAACGACCTGCGCATCGTCGACAACGTCCGCTACTTCGCGGCGCTGTACGGCTACGACAGCCAGGCGGTCGACACCGCGATCGAACGCGTCGGACTGGACGACCACCGAACCGCGTTGTGCGGCAACCTTTCCGGCGGTCAGCGCACTCGGGTGTCGCTGGCGTGCGCGCTGGTCTGCCAACCCGATCTGCTCGTGCTCGACGAACCCACGGTGGGCCTGGACCCGGTCTTGCGGGCCGACTTGTGGGAGCAGTTCAACGAACTCGCCCGCGGCGGAACGACGTTGCTGGTTTCCAGCCACGTGATGGACGAGGCCGACCACTGCGGAGATCTGCTGCTGATGCGCGACGGCCACCTGGTCGCTCACACCACCCCGACCCGACTACGAGAGGACACAGGATGCACGTCACTGGAGGACGCGTTTCTGTCGATCATCAGGCGCAGCACCACGCGCCAGGCGGGCTGAACCTCAGGGGGTACACCGCCAGCACCACACGGATCCTGCGTCAGCTGATTGGCGACCGCCGCAGCGTCGCGATGATCCTGGCGGTGCCCATCTTGGTCATCACGCTGATGTACTTCATGTTCCAGAATGCGCCGCACCGGCCCGGCACCCCGACACCGTTCAACAACGCCTGCCTGATCCTGCTCGGCCTCTTCCCGCTGTTCGTGATGTTCATCATCACCGCGATCACGATGCAGCGCGAGCGCGCCTCGGGGACTCTGGAGCGCATACTGACCACCCCACTGCGCCGGCTGGATCTGCTGATCGCGTATGGCACCGCCTTCTCCATAGCCGCTGCGGCACAGGCCATCCTGGCGTGTGGTGTGTCGTTTTGGTTGCTCGGCTTCGACACGGCGGGCAGCCCGGTCTGGGTGTTCGTCATCGCGATCGTCAACGCCGTGCTGGGCGTCGGGCTTGGCCTGCTCTGTAGCGCGTTCGCCCGCACCGAATTTCAGGCCGTACAGTTCATCCCGCTCGTGATGGTGCCGCAGCTGTTGCTGGCCGGCATCATCGTGCCGCGCGCGCTGATGCCGCACTGGCTGCAGTGGATCAGCAATGTGCTGCCTGCCAGCTACGCGCTGGAAGCCCTGCAGCAAGTGGGGGCGCACACCGAACTCACGGGGACCGCAGTGCGCGATATCGTCGTCGTCATGGGATTCGCCTTCGCCGCTCTGTGTTTGGCCGCTGCGACGTTGCGGCGACGGACGCCCTAGTGGCGATCGCAAGCGCGGCGCAGCCGGGCGCAGCGGGTCGCCACGGAGGGTCCTAGTGGCGATCGCAAGCGCGGCTCAGCCGGGCGCAGCGGGTCGCCAGTGACGGCCACCAACACCGGGCGGCGGCGCGGACGACCGCCCGGTGGCTCCGACACCCGAGAGCGCATCCTGGCTAGCGCTCGAGACTTGTTCGCCCGCAATGGAATAGGCAATACCTCGATCCGCGCGGTAGCCGCGGCAGCCGGAGTGGACTCCGCGCTTGTGCATCACTATTTCGGCACCAAGGAGCAGCTGTTCGCCGCGGCCGTCCGCATTCCGATCGACCCGATGGAAGTCATCGGCCCGATGCGGGAAGTGCCCGTCGAGGAGCTTGGCCATACCATCCCGTCAATACTGTTGCCGCTGTGGGACTCCGAAATCGGTGCGGGCTTCATCGCGACGCTGCGATCGATTCTGGCCGGTTCGGAGGTGAACCTCTTCCGTACGTTCATCCAGGACGTCATCGCCGTCGAAGTGGGTACCCGCGTTGACAATCCGCCGGGAAGCGGGATCGTTCGCATCCAATTCGTCGCGTCGCAGCTGGTGGGTGTGGTGATGGCGCGCTACATCCTGCAGTTGGAGCCGTTCGCGTCGCTGCCACCCGAGCAGGTCGCCCAGACCATCGCGCCGAACCTGCAGCGCTACCTCACTGGGGATCTGCCGGACGGCCTCGTTCCATGAGCCGGGCGTGCTCCTCGTCATCGACGTCGCGGGCCTCGTCGATCAACAGCACCGGGATGCCGTCTTCGATGCGGTAGGCCCGGTGCAGTCGCGGGTTGTAGAGCACTTCCTCCCCCACCAAGACCAGCGGGCCGCGGTCGGCGGGGCACACCAGGATGCTCAGCAGCGAATCGTCGATCATGACGGGGAACCGTTCAGTTCGGAACGCACCCCGGCGGTCAGCCGGCGGTACTGTTCGGCTTGCGCATCGAAATACCAGACGTGGCGCCCCGCCTTCGGAAGCCCGGCGGCCCGTAGGGCGCTGACGGTCGGACGGTAGGTCGCGCTCAAGGTCATCTCCGGCACCACGCACACGATGTCGGGCCCCAGACCGATGGGCAGCTGTTCGAACGCTTCGGTCAGGTCGGCCGCGGTGATGGAGGCTCCCGGCAGCAGCGTCACCGCCGAGACCGCCACCTCGTGATCGCCCACCGGCACGTTGTAGGTCACCGCCAGGTCGATGCCGTTGACGCAGCCCAGTGCGTCGGTGACGGGCTCGGCATAGACGAGGCCACGCGCGGTGTGGACCACCGAACCCCGCCGGCCGGCCAACCAGTAATCGCCATCGTCGTCGCGATAGAACAAGTACTCGGTCGAGATCCAGGTGTCGCCTGCGGCGAAAACCCCGCGTTTGACCGAAGCGGTCGGGTCGATCGGGCCGTTGGAGGCGGCGAGCAGCACTCCGACCTGGTGGGGTTCGGCTACCTGCACGAAGCCGCGCTCGGTTTCCAGGATCAGGTCGTGTTCGGTGTCGTAGGCGCCCAACTCGATACGCCCGGCGCCCGGCAGCGGGCGACCCTTGCTGCCGACCTTGGCGCCCGAGACGTTGGCCAGTACCGCCTGGCCGTCGGTGGTGGCGAAGAACTCGACCACGTGGGCGGGCGCGAACGCATCGACGACGCGTCCCCACAGTCCGGTCGGCATACCGGAACCGATGAAAAGCCGCACGGGATGATTGCCGTGCAGCACGAACGCGGGGTCGTCGACGATCTCGGCGAGCATGGCCCACGTGTAGGAGACCACGGTGACGCCGTATTGGCGCACCTCCTGAACGAATCGGTCCCGGTCCAGGCCGCGTGACAGGGCGACGCGGGTGCCGCCCACCACGGCGCCCCCCAGGCTGACCAGCAGCGCGGACTCGTGGTGCAGCGGCGTGAGGCAGTAGACGGTGTCGCGGCGGTCCAGGGCGGCCGTCGAGGCGGTACCGAAGGCCGATACCGCCCAGCGGTAGTTGGTGATCTGCTTAGCCACCAGCTCGCCACCGGCCGCGCTGAACGCGACGAATGCCAGATCGCGGGCCAGCCCCGGGTTGGGCCGAAACCACCCGGGCAATTCGACGGCATCCGGATCGATCTGTTCCATGTCGATGACGTCGGAGTTCTCGGGCAGGTGCAGATCGCGTGCCTCACCGCCACCGAGCACCAGCACCTGCCGCAGCCCTTGGCGGTCGGACGCCAGCACCGCGTCGAGGTTGGTGGGGTCGGTCAGCAACTCGGTCACTCCCCCGAGCCGCACCGATGCGGTCAGGTCGGCGTCCGGTCGCATCACCACCGCGATGGCACCGAGCCGGGACAAAGCGGCGATGGCCACGAGCGCGCTGGGTCGGGTCTCCATCAGCACGCCGACCCGGTCACCCTGTCGCACCCCGACCTCGATGAGGCCACGCACGACGTTGTTGATGCGCTTGTTCACGCCTTCGTAGGTGTGCACGCGCCCGTCGAATAGAAGGAACTCGCCCTGCGGGGCGTCGTGCGCCTGCTCGTCGATGATGCGGCCGAGCGAAATCCGGGTGTGGTCGTTGAGCTGACCCAGGCGCGCCAGTCGCGGCAACGTGCGGTAGGTCTCGATGGCGATGGTGCGCATGGATTTGTTCGCCGTGACGACCGTGGTGGCCGCGCCGCGGGCCAGCGCCAGCGCCGCCTCAGAAACTTCCCCGAGGCCATGTGCGATCCGTGAGCTCAACGCCACACCGCTGTCGGTGTGCTCAGGCTGGTCGGCCATCAGGTCGATGCTGTCGGGCTTGTCGCCGCCGGTGGAAAGCCATTCCACCCATTCGGCCACCGTCGGCCAACTCTGTTGCGCCGCCTTGGTTCCGACGACCAGTCCGAAATGCCCTGTCCGGATCCGGAATTCGTAGACTTCGGCGTCAGGTGCCGCCCGCCGGATGCCGCGCACCGAGGCCGGCTGGCCGATGTCGTCGACCTCACCGATAAACGCCAGCACCGGGCAGGTGATGTCGGTGAGCGTGACCAGTTGGCCGTTGACGGCGAAACCGCCGGTCATCATCCGGTTGTGGGCGATGAATTGCTTGAGCAGTTCGGAGATCGCCGGGCCGGACCACGCGATCCAGCCTTCGCGTTCGAGGAACCTGCGCTGTTGTTCGCGCGGCAGGAGCGCCTCCCGATCGTGCAACTGCCGCACGAAGTCGACCCGGGCCTTGGCGGTCTTGAGCGGGTCGAGCATCTGAAAGCCGGTGCGCGCCATCCAGCTTGGGATGTCCAGTCGGCTGAAGACGTGATCCGCCATGAAGTTCGCGGCGGGCGCGGCGAAGTTCGCCGGGATGCCCATGGGCAACGCAGCCAGGGTGTCAACCGGTGAACCGAAGGTGACGATGCTGGCCAGACTTTTCGAACGCCGGTAGGCGGCTACCTGGTAGCACCACATGCCACCCTGCGAATAACCGACCAGATGGATGTCGTTGCCGGTGACCTCCTTGACCGTGTCGATCGCCTGACTGAGAGCGACGATGTGGTCGGCCAGGGTGCGGCGCATGCCGCCTTCGACCTTGTCGGGTTCGCCGAAGTCAATGACCCACGGATCGATCCCGTGGGCGTGCAGGATTCCTACCGCACCTTCCTCGCGGGTGACGTCCCACATGTTGGCCGACATCATCATCGGGTGCACCATCAGCACCGGCGGTCCCGCGGGCGACTTGCCGCGCCGACTGTCCGGCGGGAAATACCGCCGGAGCTTGTACATCGGCACGCTCTCGACGATCTGCGACGGCGACGGCACGCTGCCCGTTTCCAAGCCCCCCAGCCGCAAGACCTCCAGCCCGTTCTGCGCTGTTGCGATCAGCCGCTCGACCGGTCTTGTGACCAATGAAAAATTGAGATCCACCCGCTGCTCCCTGACTCTTGACAGCTTGGACATCATGGCACATCAGGCCAGCTGCGCGGCCGGCATCACCAGCCGCTGCAGCCGTTGAGGTCGATCGTCGACCCCGGCCCCGCGCCGTCCAAGGCCGCGGAGTCAGCCGCGTCTTGTTCAGTCGATGTGCATCGGTGGGTCGGCAAAACCGAGCTCCGGAGGGCCCTGGTTGGGGCCCATCACATCGCAGTGCCCGTCGGGCACCAGGTAGGAACTGGCACCGTTCGGGATCAAGTGCGGAACGGCCACGCAACGTTGCCAGGTCCCGTCGGGCTGAATGGGCCCGTCGCACTTGCTGATCACACCTCCCCCGTACTGGCAGCCGGCGGCGGCCGGCGGCGCAGAGGCGATCAGCCCGGCGGCCATCAGCAGCGCGACCGATCCTCCGACGATGCCGAGCTTCATGGTCGCCTCCCGTCACGTCGCCGTTAGGGCGTTAATGACGCTACCGCTTAGGGACGGCCACCGGGCCGTCCCGTCGATTCGGCTACCGTCGGGCCGGTGGCGCACCTACTGGGAGCTGAGGCCGTACATCTCGAATATCCGACTCAAGTGGTGTTCGACGCGCTCACGCTCGGAGTCAACGACGGCGCGCGCATCGGCATCGTCGGCCGAAACGGCGACGGCAAATCCAGCCTGCTGCGCCTGCTGACGGGCGAGCAGCAGCCCGACTCCGGCCGGGTCACCCAGCGCAGCGGGCTGCGAGTCGGCGCGCTCAGCCAGGCGGACACGCTCGATTCGGACCACACCGTGGGCTGGACGCTGGTCGGCGACCAGCCCGAGCACCAGTGGGCCGGCGACGCGCGGGTGCGCGACGTGGTCGGCGGCCTGGTGTCCGACATCGACTGGGACGCAACGGTCGGCACACTCAGCGGTGGCCAGCGCCGGCGGGTGCAGCTGGCCCGACTGCTGATCGGCGACTGGGATGTCGTCGCCCTGGACGAGCCCACCAACCATCTCGACATCGAGGGCATCACCTGGTTGGCCGACCATCTACAGCAGCGGTGGGCGCGCAACACCGGCGGGCTGCTGCTGGTGACGCACGACCGCTGGTTCCTCGACGAGGTCGCCAACACGACCTGGGAAGTGCACGACGGCATCGTCGAGCCGTTCGAGGGCGGATACGCGGCCTACGTGCTGCAGCGCGTCGAGCGGGATCGGGTGGCGGCCGCCGCCGAAGCCAAGCGGCAGAACCTGATGCGCAAGGAGCTGGCGTGGCTGCGCCGGGGCCCGCCGGCGCGCACGTCAAAGCCCAAATTCCGGATCGAGGCCGCCAACCAGCTGATCGAAGACGTTCCGCCACTGCGCAACACCGTCGAGTTGGCCAAGCTGGCGACCGCGCGACTCGGCAAGGACGTGATCGACCTGCTCGATGTGTCGGTCTCGTACGGCGGTCGCCCGGTGCTGCGCGATGTCGAGTGGCGGATCGGGCCCGGGGAACGCAGCGGCATCGTCGGGGCCAACGGCGCGGGCAAGTCGACCTTGCTGGGTCTGATCGCCGGTACCGTCACACCCGACAGCGGGCGCGTCAAACACGGCAAGACCGTCAAACTCGCCGTGCTCGACCAGCAGGGCGACGCGCTGGCGACGCTCAACGACGACCGGATCGCCGACGTGCTGGGCAGGCTGCGCAATGACTACCAGGTCGACGGCCGCGAAGTGACCCCGACCCAATTGTTGGAGCGACTCGGATTCGGCCGCGGCCAGCTGTCCGCGCGGGTCGGCGAACTCTCCGGTGGCCAGCGGCGTCGGTTGCAGCTGATGCTCACGCTGCTGTCCGAACCCAATGTTCTGCTGCTCGACGAGCCCACCAACGACGTCGACACCGACATGCTCACTGCCACCGAAGATCTGCTCGATTCGTGGGCGGGCACGCTGATCGTCGTTTCGCACGACCGATACCTGCTCGAGCGGATCACCGATCAGCAGTACGCCGTTCTCGACGGCCGACTGCGACACCTGCCCGGCGGCATCGACGAGTACCTGCGGTTGGCCGCCGACCGGACCGCGACGGCGGCCGCGGCGCCCGAACCGGCCGAGCCGCCGCAGGCAATGTCCGGGGCGCAGCGCCGCGCCGCCGAGAAAGAACTGGCCTCGCTCGACCGTCAGCTGACGCGGCTGGCCGACCGGATCAAGGGCAAGCACGCCGAGCTCGCCGAGCATGACCAGTCGGACCACGTCGGCATCACCCGGCTCACTCAGGAGTTGCGCGCACTCGAGGACGAGGTTGCGCAGACGGAGGGCCGCTGGTTGGAACTGTCGGAGACACTCGAGTAGGCGGACCCTCAGCGTTGTCGCACCGATTGGCGACGTTGCGCTTTGGGCAGTGTGTCCAGCAGTTCGCGGTACGGGCCTACTAGGTAGGCCGTGTCGCCGGCCCGGAGCTGTGTGCCGCGGCGCGGGTGCAGCCGGGCGGGCTCTGAATCCCGGGTGATCGCGATGACGCGGGTCTGGGTCGACTTCTCGAACACCCGCAGGCCGTCGAGCTCGCTGCCGGCCTCGACGTGCATCGCGCCGACCATGTAGGTGCTCTGGCCGATCGAAAAGGTGTCCAGCACTTCGAGACCCATGGCGGCGCCGATGAACCACGGGGTGGCCAGCTCGACGGTCGACCTCACGTTCTCGAAGCCGAACCGCTGTCCGACCGCCAAACCCAGTTCGCGGTCGTAAACCCGCAGCACCAACGGGACCTCGGGCCGGTTGAGCGCTGGTGGCGCCTCGCCGCCGTACATCTCCCCCAGCACGATTCCGGTCTCGATGTTGACCATGTCGTCCTGCGTCAGCACCGCCACCGCTCGTGCGCGGTCGACGCAGGCCGCCTCGAGTGTCTGTTCCATCGTCGCGTCGCCGAAGATAACTGGTACGCCGAGTTCGGCAGCGACGGGCAGGAACGGATTCTCGTCGTCCTGCTCGATGATCGCGACGCCGTGACCGGCGGCGGTGAGTTCTCCGACGACGCGAATCCCGACCGAGCCCAGTCCGACGACGACGACGTGGTCGCGCATGTGGCGCACCCGCCGTCTGCCGGCGGTTTGCACGAAGCGACGCGACAACAGCAGGTCGGCGATGAACGCGATGAGTACCGCGGTGGTCGTCATGCCGGCGAACATCAAACTCACGCTGAAGACCCGCAACCAGGTTGGCTGTTCAGCGAAGCTGAAATCGCCGTACCCCACCGTCGTGATCGTCTCGGCGCTGAAGTACATCGCGTCCAGCCACGTCATCCCGGGGGCCCGCTGGTAGGCGAACCGCAAGACGATCGTCGAACCGAGCATCAGGGCCACCCCGATGACGAATGCCGGATAGAACGCGGGATTGACATCGTCGCGCGCGGTGCGTACGGCGTCGAATACTCGCCGGAAAACGCGTGAGCGCGAACGCATCACGATCGGGCGCGGGCCCTTGACGCCGCGGGCGGCAAGCTCGTCGGCGGTGCCGATCACCGCCGTCCAATCGCCAGCGTGCACCGGCAGATCCCGGCCCGGGCAGGCCACCACCGCGCCGGGCGTTGTGGAGTTCTCACCGCGAATCACCGCGATCGGCGCCAGGTCCCTGTCGATGTCGCGCAGTGTGGCGTCGTGCGTCGCCTCGCTGCCCCACACAGCGAATTTGAAGCCGGCCGCCTCGAACGTGTGGGTGCTGCTCGCCAGACATGCCTCGACGACCGACGGCGCCGCGAGGTCAGCCACGTCGAGGATCGCTCCGGGCCCGTTATCGGCTGCCATCGCCATGCGAACCACGTCGTTGTCCAGGCGCACCACGACGCGCACGCCCGGGTTGGCTTTTCTTGCCAGCAATGCGATTTCGATATTCGTCGAGTCGTCGTCCCCGGCGCAGACGACCGCGAGCGCGCGAGCGACGCCAGCATCGGCGAGCTCGACCGCGGCCAGCTTGACCACCTTCGCGCCGGCCCGGGTCAGCTCGGCGACGATGGTCGTCGCCAGGGCGTCGTCACCGCTGACGATGATGTGACCTTCGGGAGGTGGATCGAAGTCGACATCGAATTTGACGGGGTCGACCCGGCGGCGGGTCCACCGTGGCTTGAGGACGTGCACCATAGACAACACCCACTTCTGCTGACACTGGTCCCCCGAGCAGCATACGAATCAGCTAGTGCGGTGTGCCCAAAAGGCTGTGCGGGAACCAAATATGACCGATAGGAATGGCGGAGCCGGACTATCGCACGGACTCATATAGCCCTCACCTCCTTGCCGCCGGGACACACGCGGGTGCCGCCATCGCTTCACGTGCACGGGTGCGGGCACGTCCGGCCCGCGGCCGGACGAATACACCTCTCTCGTCAGAGCTTTGGCACTGCACGGCGTATCCGGACTTAGCCGATGGCCGCGACCCGCTGCGCCCGGCTTCGCCGCGCTTGCGATCACTCCTAGTCCGGAAGCCACTTTGGCTCAACCCTTATGCCGGGAGGAGCTGTCCTGACCCGGGGCGTCTTTCGACGTTCGGGGTCAGTGGCCTGTGTCCGTGCAGACGCCTCACCTAGCGAGGTGCTTGCAGGCTCCAATGATGCTGACTCGACCAGAGCAAGTCAATCCGCGGCGGCGGATCAGTGCCAGCGCAAAAGCACCAGCTCCGAGCCGAAGCCGGGGCCCATCGCGAGCAGCACGCCGGGGCTTCCGCTGGGCGGCGGTTTGGCGATGGCGTCGCGCAGGATGTGCAGCACCGAGGCCGATGAGAGGTTGGCGATCTCGCCCAGCGAGCGCCAGGTGAGCTCCTGCGCGTCCGACGGCAACTCGAGGGTGTTACCGATCGCGTCGATGACCTTGGGACCACCGGGATGCGTCACCCACGCGCAAACGTCGCCCTTGGTCAGCCCGTTCGCCGCAAGGAAGCGATTGACGTCGTCGGCGAGATACCGATCGATGAAGTTGGTCAGCTCCGGCGACATCACCAGCTGGAGTCCGGCGGAGCTGACGTTCCAGCCCATAACGTTCAGCGACTCGGGGTACAGCCGGCTACGCGAATCCAGGATGTCGGGTCCACCGGGATTCAGCTGTTCGGCGCGACGGTCGCCGACGGCCACCACCGCGGCCGCCCCGTCGCCGAACATCGCCGTCGCGACCAAACCCGACACGGTCGGCTTGACCGCCGGGAAGCTCAGCGAGCACAGCTCCACCGACACCAGAACCGCTACACCGTCGGGCGCACCGCGCAGGTAGTCGTGCAGCCGGCCCACCCCCGCCGCGCCGCCCGCGCAACCCAGGCCGAACAGCGGCACCCGGCGCACGTCCGGCCGTAGGCCGAGACGTCCGGCGATCCGGGCATCGAGGGAGGGCACCGCAACACCGGTGACCGTCGTGGTGGCGATCATGTCGACGTCTTGGGCCTGCAGGCCGGCTTCGTCGAGTGCGCCGAGCAGCGATTCGCAGCCGAGCTCCACAGCCTTTTCGATGAAGATCTCGTTCGCTTCGCCGAATTCGGTCAGCGACGAGTACCGCTCCAGCGGCAGGACGAAATGGCGGCTGTTGACCTTCGCTCCGCCGTGCAATCGCCGGACGATCCCTTCGTGTTCCTGCAACACGGGGAACTTCACGATCTGGTCGGTGATCTCGCTTTGGCTGTAGCGATACGGCGGCAACGCACCGAAAACCCCTGCGATGACGCTCATGCCCCACCCTCTTGCTGATAACCAGCACAAACGGGACTCCCGTTGATGCTGGAAAGTTTAGGTCGTCCCAACCGGCCGTGCAAAAACTTGGTGTATTGAACATGTGTCATATAGCGGCGCCGAAATGGCCGCGTAATCAGGCCTGCCAGCACGGGTTTCGTCATTCGACACCCTCGCGGTCAGCCGCGTTGAGCGCCAGCGCGATCAATGCCTCGGGGCTCAGCGAGTCGATAATGTCAGCACTGACAGCGCGATCGGCGACCGACTCGTTCGACCCGTGGGCAAGGAATAGAAGTTTGTCCAGCAAGCCGGTTCGCCGGAGTTCGTGCAGAGGAATCTTCCTCAGCTGCGACCAGACCTTTTCGTCGTCGGATTCGTCGTCATCGGCATGCAATAGTTGCTGCCGGAGATGGTCGGCCAGCGCTGCGGGAGTCGGGTAGTCGAAGATCAATGTTCGCGACAAAGCCAACCCGGTATCGAAAGTGAGACGGTTGCGCAGCTGGACTCCGGTCAGCGACTCAA
The DNA here is from genome assembly GCF_019243155.1 of Mycobacterium sp. Taxonomy (GTDB): domain Bacteria; phylum Actinomycetota; class Actinomycetes; order Mycobacteriales; family Mycobacteriaceae; genus Mycobacterium. The sequence continues at coordinate 585 of NZ_JAFAUS010000343.1, read as the reverse complement.
ACCCGAGGTCGTGAAAGGCGCGTTCGGGATTGATGGCGTTAGTGTCCGGATGCCCCAACACGACGGCCGCGTGTTCGCACACCAATGCCAACAGCCGGCGTTGTTGCTCGTCGGGTCGCAGCTCGTACAACTGCGCGGCTAGGTCCGGTCCCTGACTTACCTTCGCAGGCGCCGTTTTTGATTCAGGGCCGAGCCAAAACTGTTGTCGAGCAAAAGCATAGGTGGGCAGGCCGACCCGTCGCGGATGGAGGCCGATGAAAGTCTGGGTCCAGTCCAGATCGACACCGGCGGTGAACAGTTGCCCGGCCGCGCCGAGCAGGGATTCGACTTCGGCGTGATCGTTCGGCATGGTCACCACCGAGAGCGCACCTGCGGTGGTCAGCGATTGATCAACCGCCGCGCTCAATGCGGCACCGGGACCTAGTTCCAGGAAGACAGTGGCGCCCAAGGCCTCGGCGGCGCGCACGCTGTCGAAGAACCGGACCGGCCGGCGCACATGGTCGACCCAGTACTGTGCCGACCCATAGTCCGGCTCGGCCAATTGCCCAGTCAGGTTGGACAACAATGCGATTCGCGGCTGTCCCA
>NZ_JAFAUS010000295.1 GCF_019243155.1 Mycobacterium sp. | reverse complement strand
CTGCTGGTTGACGGTCGCGTTGCGTCCACCGAATTCCGGTGGCTGCGTGGGCAATAACCACCCGTTGTCGAACAGCAGCCGCTGCCAATCGCGTGCCCATTGTGGCATGTGCGAGACCGAGCGGGGGCGCTCCAGCGTTTCGCTTGCGGGAGGCAGATTCTCGTCGAGAAAGGCCGAGAACTCCGCTCGGAACTCCTCGACGTCGGAATCAAAAGTCAGCTGCACGGTATTCCTCCGCGATCCGTGCCCGATGCTCGGCGGCTCCGCCGAGCATGAGCTCACCGGCCTTGGCCCGCTTGAGTGCGAACTGCAGGTCGTTCTCCCACGTGAAGCCCATCGCGCCGTGCAGCTGTAGGCCGTGCCGAAACACCAGCGACTGGCACTCCCCCGCCGACGCCTTGGCCATCGCCGCCGCCAGCCGGCGCCGGGGGTCGTCGGCGGCGATCGTCAGCGCCGCGAAGTAGGCGAGCGCCCGAGCGCGTTCCACGGCGACGTGCATGTCGGCGGCCTTGTGCTGCACGGCTTGGAAGGAGCCAATCGCGACGCCGAACTGCTGACGGCTTTTGACGTGCTCGAGCACCAGATCCAGGATGCGTTGGCACGCACCGACCATCGTGATGGCCATGCCCGTCAACGCAATATGGTGCGCCCGCTCTCGGTCGACGTTCAGCCGCGCGGTATCGGGCACTTGGACCTCGGCGAACGACAGGTCGGCGACGTGCAGCACAGGGTCGAACACCGCCGAGCGCCGGGCGGACACCTGATTGGCATCGACGAGAAACACGCCGGCGTCGGTCACCACCGCCAGTCGCTCGACGCGATCACCGTCGAGGACATGACGAGCCGTGCCGTCCAGCACCCAGCCCTCGGCTTCCCGGTGCGCGGCGACCCCGCTGTACACAGCGGTGCCCGACTCGTGCGGGTCGAACCGGTCCGCGGCCAGCGGGGCATACTGGCTCATCGTCGCCAGGAAAGGAGTCGGGTCGCTCGCGTGCCCGAGCGCTTCGAGAATGATGGCGAGCTCCACCGTGCTCTCCGCATCGTGCAGCTCAGTCCAGCCCTGGTCTAGGTAGGACTTCCAGAGCGGGCTCGGGTCAACACCGTCTTCAGCCACGCTGCGTACCAGTGAGGGCGGGCACTGCTTGGTGACGAAGTCGCGCACCGTGCTCTGCCACAACCGTTGATCAGCATCGAACTCCAGCAGCATGCGCGCAGCCTCCCGTCGTCACCGTCTTCGCGAGAATAGCATTCTCGGTTGCGGAAGTAATAATCTCAGAATCCGGGCATGGGGTGACCATATCGACGTTGCCCTCGACAAGCTAGCTGGCGGAAATCAGACCCTCACCGGGTTCGTCCCAGTGGTCGAGATTCACGAACTCGGTGAGCGGACGGCGACGAAGCGGCCCGTGGTTCCCCTTAGGCCAGCCGACCACGACATGGCCGGCCACCATCCAGTCGTCGGGCACCCCCACGGCTTCCCGCAGCAGCTGTTCGCCGCCGTAGGAGGCCCAGCTGGTGAGGCAAGCGCCCAGGCCCTGAGCGCGGGCAGCCAGCAGAAAATTCTGCATGGCCGGAAAGATGGAACCGCCGAGCAGCAGTTCCGATGCCGTCGGGTAGTGCTGCTGGGCGAACAAGACGGAAGTGAACTCCCCTGCGCGGTCGTGCAACTCGTATGTCGCGCGGTAGGTGCGGGCACGGCGGCTGTCGTCGTCATCGGCCGGCCGGCTCATCCCGTATACCGGCTCGATCACCTCGAGCGCGTGGGCCGCTGCCTTGGCCACCACGGCCCGCTGCTCGGCAGAGCGCAGCACGACGAAGCGCCAGCCCTGCGCGTTGGCGCCCGACGGCGCCCACCTGGCCGCCTCGAGGCAGCGCACCAACGTCGCGTCGTCGACCGGCTTGTCGGTGAAGCGCCGGATCGTCCGGGCGGTCGACATCACTTCCCAGACGTCAGCGCTTGCTCCGGTCATCGCCGCTCCTTCACTCCTGGCTCCTTGATGCAACCTAGCGTGCGGCGCGACCGGACCGGTTTCACCCAGACGCCGCGATGTCGTCGTCGCCGATCCAGTGCACGAATCGCTGCAGCGGATACATCGCATCGTGCGGACTGCCGAGGACGTGCGCGTTCGCAGTTCCCAGACGGCACAAGCGTTGAGCCCCGGCGCTGGCCAGCCGATCGCGCAGCTGCGCCTTTCGTTCGTACGGATAGATGCCGATGGTTTGCGTCGCGACGTTGACGTACCGGACGGCGTCGTCGAGCGATCCGACGAGCACGACGTTCGACGTCTTGTTGGTGGGCTGGAACTCGACCGGCCGATCCGACAGGATCACCAACCCGCGACCGTCGAAGCCGCCCCAGGTCTGCACATCACCCATCGCCTCCATCACCTGAATCTCCTCGCGCAGCTCCGCCGACAGCGGCGGACCCATCGCCGACGCGAAGTCGCGGTCCACCCCCAACCGCTGTGCCAATGCCGCACACAACGATTCGGCTTGCGGCCGTTCGCCTTCCACGAAGGCATAGCGACTGGTCAGGCATGCCTCCTGGTTGAAAACGGTGGTATCGGCGGCCAACTTCTCGGCGACCTCGGCGATGCTCTCCTCGCGATCGAACACCTCTCGACCGATCATCGAAATCGAGGACTTGGGGTCGAATGAGATCAATTGAATGCCCGGCCCCAGGTATTGGATCACGTTGTTGATCGCATCCCCACCGCCCCAGGCGACGATCTTGTCGAAGTACTGCGGCCGGTACAGGGTGCGCTCGATCGCGGTGTCCCCGCCCTGCCAGTACACCGCCGACATCGACCGCACCACGGGGTGTTTGGGGTCGATCTCCGCCATCGTGCGCAGCACCGCCACCGTGGTGAACGGATCGCTGGACGGCATCTTAAACAGGTTCACCGCCTTGACCAGGGCGCCCTGCGCGATCGACGACACGCAACCCGACGGAGCGTTGCCCGCCAGCATGTGGACCATGCGCGGAGGGAAGGCCCGGACCGCGCCCTTGTTGCCGAACATGTCCACGCGGTCGACCCAGCCGTCCAGCGCGTCCCGGTTGGCGAAGTTCGAATCGACGATGCTTTCCAGGAGCTGCCTGTCGAGGAAGTACGGGGCCTGACGGTAGAGGTTCTCCACGATGCGCCGCGGCAAGGGATTGGTGGCCGCGATCAGCTCGAGGCATTCCTGCAGATGCGGGTTGCGGTCCAGCTGCAGGCGCTCGCCCGTTTCGACCAGGAAATCGATGATCTCGGCGAGCTTGACGTCCAGCAGCGGTGGCAGCAGCGAGCGGGGCAATACGAGCGCATCGAGATCGATTGCGGGAGTGGTGAAGTCAGCGCCCAAATCCCGCGACCGGTGGCGGACCGCATCCCCCTCGACCAGCGCGCCCTGCACGAAATGCGGCGCCGGCGTTGTCATGACACTCCCCGGACGTAGGCGTCGATGCTGCCCGCGCAGGTGATCTTGTCGCCGCCCGGCAGGTCGGCGTATCGGGTGATGTCACGACTCACCGTCGGGCCCTGGCGTCCGCATTGACACGGCGCGAAGCTCACGCTGACCCGGTCGCCGCTGATGACTCCGCCCCATCGTCCCTCGATCGACGTATCGAAAAACGCTGCCCTGGCTTCGATCTCGCCGTCACCGGTGTCCAGCAGCTGCGCGCCGGCGGCGTCGAGCGGCAGCACGATCACCCACGGCGAGATGTGGTATCGATCCGCATGACACAGCGGGAACGTCGCGTTGATCTCCCGCATGCTGTACATGTGGAACAGCCGTTCCTCGGAAACGTTGAACGTTTCCAGGACGTGCTCGCGGTAATTCTCCGGCAGCACAGTGCCTTTGAGCCCGCCGGCGACCATCATCGCGTTGTCCGGATTGAAGTCGTCCCCGCCGTGACCCTTTGCGCGGATACCCTCGGCGATCTGATACAGGGTGGCGAACATGCCGGTCGCCAACAAGGGCACGGCGCGGGCCTCGATCACCGCGTCGACCGCCTTCTTGGCCGAGGTTTCCATGTCGGCTCCCCGCTGCGCGGCGATGCGCTCGAACTCCGCGATCTCGTTCGGGCGTGCGGTGCCGTCAGCCAGCTTGCGACGCAGCGTGATCATGTCGACCATCGACCCGACGGTAATCGGCTCGCCGTCGCCGAATTGATAGGGCGGGTATCGCTCCGAGAAGCAATCGACCATGGCCTGCCGGATCGCGTCCTCGCGTGGAGCGGCGAATTGTGGCCCTAGACCGAGGAATTTGCGATCTTCGCCGCGAGTCAGGCCGGTCGCCCACAACAGGGACTCGATGTTGATCCGGGCCGACAGCTCGATGTCGCCCTCGGTGCACGACAGCATCGCCGGCTTTCCGGTGGTACCGCTGGAACACGACAGGTAGTGCCCGACGGTCTCGAGTTGCTTGATCCAATCGTCGAGCGTCTGCACCCCGGCGGTGTCGAGTCCGTCAACGGGGCGGGTCGACACCGTCGCCAACCACTTGCCCATGCGGTCCCATTGTCGCTCGTTGAGCCATCTTTCGGCGTAGGTCTTGTAGGTGGTGTGGGCGAAGACCAGGGGCACCAGGTCGGTCGGCGTCTTGATCTCGTCGACCCCGCCCGATTCGGCTCGGTTGGCCAACAGCGGGATGGTCTGAATCTGGCTCTGCAGGCGCTCGTTCGCCGCTTCCAGTTGGACGGCCAACAATTCGTCCGGCGCGACGTCGAAGCAATCCTTGGCGCCGACCAACTGCACCAACTGTTCAGTCGCAGATGTCATCCATGACCCCTTCCCGAACGCGCGGGCATTAAGTACACGCTACTGTATATTAAATTCCGGGTCACCGGTAGCGGATGTCGTCACCGCATTACGAATGCGACCGGCACCGCTGCGCCAAGATGGCCGCCAGTTTCGCGGGCTCGCTGTACATCACGTCGTGGCAGCCGTCGAGGCAGACCATGGTGTCGACGCCGCCGAGTGAGGCAATTGCGCGGAGTTGCTGACGGATCGACAACGCGCGGTCGTCGAGCGTCATGATCCAGGTCCGCGGGACGGCCTCGGGCAGGTCGCCCCGATCCGCCGGTTCGAAGATCACGTTGGGCGATTCGCGATAGAGGCGCGAGAGCATCAGCTTGCGCCGCTGCGGGGACATGCCGTTGGCGAAGGCGAATCGTGCCAGCGCGGGCGGCATTTCGAATGTCGTCGGCAGCCGGCGTGCCGATCGCGCCAGGGGTGCCAGGGGCCCACGCAGGGCGTCCACCACCGACCGCCCCTGCGGGGGAATGAAGGCCGCCAGCAGGATCATCTCGCGCACCCGCGCGGCCCCGAGCTGTGCCACGATGCCCGGAACGGTCAGGCCGCCCATCGAATGTCCCACGACCACAACGTCGTCCAGTCCGGCTTCTACGATGTCGGCAACCGCCGACTTCACCCAGTCGGCGACCGTAACGGTCGCCAGGTCCGCCGGCTTGCTGCCGCGGCCGAGTAAGTCGAGCGCCAGCACGCGCAATTCGGGTGCCTGCCTGGCCAATTCGGCGACCGTGAGGTCCCAGCAGTCGGCGGCGTGCGCGCCGCCGTGCACCAGCACCAGGTCAGGCCACGCCATGGCGCATCGGTTCAGTCCCGGCGCAGGACGCCGCGCAGGAACAGATCAACGGCATGTTGCAAGTGACGCTCCTCCTCGTCGGCACTGCGATAGATACCGCAGTCGGCCAGCCGCGCGGGCAGATGTTCGATCATCGCAATGAAGTGGCCGGCGACCAACTCCAGGTCATCCACTTCGATGGCCCCCGCCTCGTGGTGGCGATGCAGCAGGTCCATCACCTGTCGATGGCGTGCCGACCAGGTCATCGAGTGCGCGCTGACCGCGAACTCCGGAAACCGGGCCGACTCGTTCATCGCAATGCGCTTGAGCCGCACGGTATCCGGGTCGATCGCGCGTTCGAGGCCGGCCCGGCCCACCTCGATTAACGCGGCCCGCAGGTCGCCCTCATCGACCTGTTGAGTCGTCTCGCCTTCCGTTCTTCGGGTGAGCGCCCAGGGAATGACGTCGAGGAAGACCGCGCGTTTGTCGGGATAGCGCGCGTACAGGGTGCGTCGGGTGATGCCCGCCGCCTTGGCGATAGCGTCCATGCTGGTGCCGTCATAGCCGTACTCGACGAACGTCGCGACGGCCGCCTTTCGCAGCTTCTGGTGAAGCTTCTTGGCTTCGGCGTGCGTTGGTCGTCCACGTCGGGCGGGCGTCACCATAACTTTAAGTATACAGTGATGCATACTTATTGTCGCTTTACCGGCCCGGTCGCACCGGCGCGATTGACAGAAATATACAGTAGCGTATAGATACTCGTTTGGGCATGACGCAGGACAGTCAGGGACCGCGGTGACCATCACACAGTCGTTCATCGATGGCGAATCGGTGGCGTCAACGGAGTGCTACGACAACATCGATCCGGCCACCGGTCGCTCCCTCGGGCCGGTGGCGCGCGGCGGCGCGGACGAAATCGCGCGGGCCGTGGCAGCGGCGCGAGCGGCGACACAGCGGTGGCGCGACGAGACACCGGAGACGCGGGCGACGCTGTTGACACGGATCGCCGATCTGATCGAGCACAATCGCGACCGGCTGGCGCGGATCGAAAGCGAGGACACCGGAAAGCCGTTGAGCCAGGCGAAGGCCGACGCGGGTGTGGCCGCGCGCTACTTCCGTTTCTACGGCCACGCGATCGACAGCTACTACGGCCAGACCATTCCGCTCTCAACGGATCTGCACGTGTACACCCGGCGCGAGCCCTTCGGCGTCACCGGGCACATCATCGCCTGGAATTACCCGATGCAATTGCTGGCACGCGCCGTGGCGCCGGCGATCGCGGTGGGCAACTGCGCCGTCGTCAAACCTGCCGACGAAACACCCCGCACCGCAGTCTCATTCGCGCGGCTCGCCATCGACGCGGGTCTACCGGTCGGGGTGTTCAACGTGGTGACCGGGATAGGCGCCGAGGCCGGCGCCGCGCTGACGGCGCACCCCGACGTCGACCACATCGGCTTTGTCGGGTCGACTCAGATCGGCTCGGTGGTAGCTCATGCGGCCGCCGACCGGGTAGCGCCCACCACGCTGGAGCTGGGCGGCAAGTCGCCGCAGATCGTGTTCCCGGATGCGAATCTGGATCGCGCCGCGGAATCCATCATTAAGGCGATCTTGCAGAACGCCGGGCAGACGTGCTCGGCGGGCTCGCGCCTGCTGGTGCACGATTCGATTCACGACAGGGTGGTCGAAGCGGTTCGCCGGCTACTGGCGCGGACGTCGATCGGACCCGGAGTCGACGACCACGACCTGGGGCCGCTGATCTCGCGCAAGCAGCAGGCCCGGGTCCAATCCATGATCGCCGGCAACGTGAAAGGCGAAATCCTTTGTGGCGGTGGACCGCCCGCGGACGAAGGGCTGGCCGACGGGGCGTACTTCGCGCCGACCGTGATTGCCGACGTCGACCCCGCATCGCTGATCGCGCAGGAGGAGATCTTCGGCCCGGTGCTCACGGTGAACAGGTTCTCCGAAGAGGACGAGGCGATCGCGTTGGCCAACGGCACGCAGTACGGACTGCTCGGCGCGATCTGGACCGCCGATTTGTCCCGCGCGCACCGCCTCGCGGCGCTGGTGCGGGCGGGTCAGGTCTACGTCAACACCTACGGCGCCGGCGGCGGGGTGGAACTTCCGTTCGGCGGCTTCAAGAAATCGGGGTATGGCCGGGAGAAGGGTTGCGAGGCGCTCGATACGTTCACGGCCACCAAGACAGTCGTTGTGCGCCTGTGAGACAACACCATTCACGAGCCTGAAGGAGAAGACCATTGGATCGAGAAACGTATCAGCGTGGGCTGGAAGTGCGCTCTGCCGTCCTCGGCGAGGAATACGTCAAGAAGGCGCTCGCCGATGCCGATGAGTTCAGCAAGCCGTTGCAGGACCTCGTCACCGAGTACTGCTGGGGCGCGATCTGGGGCCGCGACGAACTTCCGCGCAAGACGCGCAGCATGCTCAACTTGGCGATGATCTCAGTGCTTAACCGGCCCAACGAATTACGCACGCACATCAAGGCCGCCGTGACCAATGGCGTCAGCCGCGAGGAAATCCGCGAGGTCTTCCTACAGGTCGCCATCTACGCAGGCGTGCCCGCCGCGGTCGACAGCTTCCGCATCGCCCGGGAGGCGTTCGCCGAACTGGACCAGAGCAAGGGTTAGGCGTCGTGCAGATCGGATTCATCGGGTTGGGAAACATGGGCTTTCCCATGGCATGTCGTCTGCTCCAGGAAAACCATGACGTCGTCGCCTTCGACACTCGCGAGGAAGCGCTCGAACGCATCGTCGCCCTGGGCGCCCAGTCGGCGGCTTCGGCCAAAGACGTCGCGGACCGCACCGAGACGGTGCTGGCCAGCCTGCCGTCGGCGGCCGCCTCGATCGCGGTGGCAACCGGCGCCGGCGGCGTGATAGAGGGCTCGCGGATCAGGCGCTACGTCGATCTGTCGACCATTGGCAGCCAGACCGCGGTGCACATTCACGACGTTCTGGCACAACGCGACATCGCCGCCATCGACAGCCCGGTCAGCGGCGGCGTCGGCGGGGCCGAAAAGGGTGCACTCGCGGTCATGGTGTCGGGCCCACGCGACGAATTCGAGGCCATCCGAACAGTATTCGAGACCATCGGCCGCCCGTTCTATGTCGGCGAGAAGCCCGGCGCGGCGCAGACGATGAAGCTCGTCAACAACATCCTGGCGGCCAACGTCCTGGTCGCGACGGCCGAAGTCGTCGTGATGGGCGTGAAGGCCGGCCTGGACCCGGGCGTGATGATCGAGGTGCTCAACGCGGGTTCGGGCGGCACCAGCGCAAGTCGTGACAAGTTCCCGCGCTCAATCCTGCCGCGCACCTTCGATTACGGCTTCGCCACCGGGCTGATGGTCAAGGATGTGCGGCTCTACCTCGACGAAGCCCGGGCGCTTGGCGTGCCGGCCGACGTCGCCGAGACGGTCGGGCGGCTCTGGGAGACCGCCGCGCGGGAACAGGGCGCCGATTCCGATTTCACGTCGGTGATCAAACCGTTCGAGGTGGCGGCCGGCGTCACCGTCGGTGGGCCCTAGCTCGCGGTCAACAGGCCGACATGCCCTTTGCGCGGGGAGCCCGCGAAAGGCTTCGTCGCTCGCGACGGAATCGACTGCCGCGCGCGCTTCTAAGGCCCGGGCGGCGTACTGAAAGCGCCCTCGACGGGCCAGATCCGGCGCCACGCTAACCCGCCCCACGGAGCGATCGACGGGCGACAAAACGGGAGAATGGTATTGTTCAGAATTAAGAATCGTACTTGCGGATACGGTCAAAATACCTTGACTACCTGCGCAGATGCAGAGCGGAGATTAACCGATGCGCTTACTGGAAACCCATTGATCGACCGTTGAAGAAAATGTTAGATTGCCTATCATATGACTTCTAACGGCTCATTTTGGCTACCGGAGCCGAAGGGTGGCTCTCGTGATCGACAACGCTGATGGGACACGCACGCCGGTGATCGACGCCAGCGTGCACATCTTCTTCCCGTCGAACAAGGACCTGCGCTCTTTCCTGCGTGAGCCATTCAAGAGCCGCGGCTTCCCCGACTACGAGATGGACTGGTACGGGGCGCCCGGCAGCGAGTACGCGCCCAACACCAAGGGGCCGGATCGCCAATATCCGGGTTCCGATCCGGAATTCGTTGCCAATGAGCTGTTTTCGAAGCGTGGGGTCGATCTGGCCGTCCTGCACCCGATGGGTCGCGGCATCATGCCCGACCGCCATCTGGGCAGCGCCCTGCATGCCGCGCACAACGAGATGATGGTGTCGCGCTGGCTCGAGTCAAGCGAGTTCGGCGAGAAGTTCCGCGGGACGATCCGCGTCAATCCCGACGACATCGCCGGCGCCCTACGCGAGATCGAGAAGTGGCGCGCGCACCCGCGCGTGGTCCAGATCGGCGTTCCCCTGCAGTCCCGCGAGCTGTACGGCAAGCCGCAGTTCTGGCCGCTGTTGGAGGCCGCCGCCGACGCGAACCTGCCGGTGGCCATTCACATCGAGAGCGGCGAGGGTATCGGTTTTCCGCCAACGCCTTCCGGTCACACCCAGACCTACGAGCAGTACGTCGGCTTCATGGCGCTCAACTACCTGTATCACCTGATGAACATGATCGCCGAGGGCGTGTTCGAGCGCTTCGGAAACTTGAAGGTCGTCTGGGCCGACGGCGCCGCGGACTTCGTGACCCCGTTCATGTGGCGGATGGACACGTTCGGCCGGCCGCATCTGGAGCAGACGCCGTGGGCGCCGCGAATCCCGAGCGACTACATCCCCGGGCACGTGTACTTCGTGCAAGGCAGCCTCGACGGCCCCGGTGACACCGATTTCGCCGCCGAGTGGTTCGGCTTCACCGGCAAGGAGAACATGGTGATGTTCGGTTCCAGCTACCCGCACTGGCAATGCGGCGACATCCACAAGCTGCCCAACTCGCTGACCGCCGAGCAGCGGGACAAGCTGTGCTGGCGCAACGCGGCCGACCTGTACGGCATAGACATCGCCGTCGGCTCGGGCGCACAGTAGAAGGTAACTAAAGGAGACTTTGGAGGCTCGAGATGACGCTGACCCACATGCATGAACGGGTTCCCGCAGCCGAACGGATAGCCGTCCGGTGCGTCGACTCGGATGTCCACCCTGTCCCCCGGCGCGGTGAGATCACCCCCTACATCCCCGAGCCGTGGCGCAGCAAGTTCTTCCTCGACCACAAGGTCGGCGAGCTGATCTACTACGACGCGCCCGACTACGCGCACGCCTTCGCGATGCGCACGGACACCTTCCCGCCGGACGGCGAGTTCCCCGGCAGCGACCCGGACATGGCGTTCCGTCAGCTGATCATGGAAGCCGGCTCCGACATCGCGATCCTCGAGCCGGCGGGCCGCTCACCGCGCCTGCCCCAGGCTCACCAGGCGTTCTGCAGCGCACTGAATGACTGGCAGGCGAACCACTGGCTGGACAGCCACAACAACTGGCACGAGCGGTGGCGGGGCTCCGTCTGCGTCGCGATCGAGGATCCCGCCGGCGCGGTCGAGCAGATCGAGAAGTGGGCCGACCACCCCTACATGGCGCAGGTTCTGGTCAAGGCCGAGCCGCGGCCGTCATGGGGCCACCCGAACTACGACCCGATCTGGGCGGCGGCCACCAAGCACGACATCACCGTGAGCTGCCACCTGTCGCGCAGTAACTACGAGCTGCTGCCGACGCCGCCGGTGGGCTTCCCCAGCTACAACCACGACTTCATGGTGACCTACTCCCTGCTGGCGGCCAATCAGGTGATGAGCCTGATCTTCGACGGTGTCTTCGATCGGTTCCCGACGTTGCGGATCGTCTTCGTCGAGCACGCGTTCACCTGGATCCTGCCGCTGATGTGGCGGATGGATTCGATCTGGGAAGCGCGCAAGTCGCGGATGGACATCAAGCGCAAGCCGTCGGAGTACGTCAAGGAGCACATCAAGTTCACCACGCAGCCGCTGGACTATCCGGAGGACAAGACCGAGTTGACCCGCGCCCTGGAGTGGATGGAGTGCGACAAGATCCTGCTGTACTCCTCGGACTACCCGCACTGGACGTTCGACGACCCACGCTGGCTGGTCAAGCACCTGCCCAAGGCCGCCCGTGATGCCGTGATGTACAAGAACGGGATCGCGACCTATCACCTCCCCGAGACCGTCCCGGTCCTCGAGGGCCAGGTCCGGGTGCTCTGAGTTGGCGTCCGATGAGGGCGGGGCAACCAAGCGGCCCCGCCTCGCCCAGGGCCGCGAGCACGTCGTCGCGACAGTGGATGAAATTCCGCCGGGCAGCCACAAATTGGTGCCCATCGGTCGGCACGGTGTCGGCGTCTACAACGTCAACGGCACGTTCTACGCCATCGCGAACTACTGCCCCCACCAGGGCGGTCCGCTGTGCTCGGGACGCCCCCGCGGACGCACCGTCGTCGACGAGAGCTTGCCCGGCGACTCGGTCATGGTGCGCGACCTGGAGTACATCTATTGCCCTTGGCACCAATGGGGTTTCGAGCTGGCGACCGGCACGACCGCGGTCAAGCCGGAGTGGAGCATCCGCACCTACCCGGTGCGAGTCGTCGGCAACGACGTTTTAGTGATGGCGTAACGGTACAGGAGAATCTGTGTCTTCTATCGAGGTCAACGGTGGCAACGTCGTCTACGAAATCCTCGGCGATTCAGGCGATCTCATCGTCCTGACGCCCGGCGGCCGGTTCAGCAAGGAGATCGAGGGCCTGCGTCCGCTGGCCGATGCGCTGGCCGCCGGCGGCTACCGGGTGCTGCTGTGGGACCGTCCGAACTGCGGGGCGTCCGACGTCCAGTTCTACGGCCAAAGCGAATCGCACATGCGCGCCGAGACGCTGCGCGGGCTGCTGAGCGAGCTCGGCGTCGAGCGCTGCATCCTCGCCGGAGGCTCCGGGGGCGCAAGGGATTCCATGCTGACCACGATGCTCTACCCCGAACTCGTCGAGAAGCTCGTGGTGTGGAACATCGTCGGCGGCATCTACGGCACCTTCGTGCTGGGTTCCTTCTACATCGTCCCGAGCATTCTCGCGGTGCGGGGCACCGGAATGGACGGCGTGGTGAAGGTTCAGGAGTGGCGCGACCGCATCTCCGAAAACCCCGACAACAAGCAGCGCTTCCTGGACTTCGACTCTGGCGAGTTCCTCAAGGTGATGCTGCGCTGGCTCAACGCGTTCGTGTCCAAGCCGGGCCAGACGATTCCCGGGGTGCCCGACGAGATGTTCGACCGAATTCAGGTTCCCACCTTGATCATTCGTGGCGGCGAGAACGACATGGACCACCCCAAGCGCACGTCACTGGAGGTCAGCTGCCTGATCAAGGGCTCCAAGCTGATCGACCCGCCCTGGCCCGAGGACGCGTGGGAGCGTGCTTCCGAGGACCGCGCGGCGGGCCGGGTGAAGCACTTCAACATGTTCGACACCTGGGTGCAGGCGGCGCCCGCGATTCTGAAATTCCTGGACAGCTAATGGTTTACGTGACGCGAATGTGGACCTCGCAGTTGAGCGATGCCTCGAGGGCCGTGTGGACTCGGCTCTCGGGAATGCGCTCGAGGTCGGCCTCGGCCAGCGTCACGTACACGACATCGAAGCCGTCATCGTCTGCCGCCCGGACGACCTCGCCGGTGAGCCCGAAACCGGCCAGTACACCGTGCGCGTCGTCGTCGGTGCCCCTGCTGACAAAGGTGACCACGCCGGGTACCGGGGCGGTCGCAAAAGCCGTCGCGCACAGGTCGATTGCGTCCCGCTTGGCCGCGTCGGCTTCCTCGGCTGCGATGAGCAGCTGTACTTCCCGGCGGTTGGCCGGCATGGCCGCGATGTCGTTGTCGACCACGCCGGTGCCGACCTGGTGGCTGAGCGCGAGGAGCACTTCCATGCCCTCTTCTAGTTGCGCAGGGGTGAGCGCACTTTCCGGATCGACATTGACGCGCACCACCGCAGTTCGCATGTGCGCAAGCCTAACTGCAGCGGGGATGGGCAAACCGTGAACACCACTGGACAAACCACCGCCGCGGCGATCACCATCGCTAGCTCGCCCGGCTGCCCGCCGCGGCTGCTGGGCGAACGGCCCACGGCGCGAGAGGACATCACCGCGTATCGCGGGCTCGGCGGTTACCGCCCGCTGGACAGCGCCGACGAATTGCTCGGCGAAGTCGAGGCGAGCGGCTTGGTGGGCCGCGGCGGCGCGGCGTTCCCAATGGCGGTCAAGCTGCGCTCGGTGCGCGACAACGCTCGTCTGGTCGGTGGCGCCGTGCTCGTCGCCAATGGCGAAGAGGGAGAACCGGCTTCGATCAAGGACCGCTGGCTGCTGCGGAACCGGCCGCACCTGATTCTGGACGGGCTGCGGTTGGCCGCCGCGATCGTCGAGGCGCAGCGGGCCTATGTCTACGTGTCCGACGCGGAATCCGCGCACAGCGTCGAGGCCGCGCTGAGCGAGCTCGACCCCGAGACGCTGGGCGGCATCGCGATCGAGGTGCTGACGGTGCAGGCCGGTTACGTGGCCGGCGAGGAGACCGCGGCCGTGCAGGCCATCAACGGCGGGCCGGTCAAGCCGACGGACAAGCCGCCGCGGCCGTTCGAAGCGGGCGTCGCCGGGCAACCGACCCTGGTGAGCAACGTCGAGACCCTGGCGAATCTGCCCCTCCTGCAAAGCGATGGCTCGGCGGCGTTCCGCTCGCAGGGCACCGCGTTGTCGCCGGGCACCTTCCTGGCCACCATCACCGGCGGCGGCCGGCCGCCGGCCCTCTACGAGCTGCCGCACGGCATGCCGTTCACCGAACTGCTTGCGCTGCACGGCGTTTCACCCGAACAAGTGCGGGGTGCGCTGATGGGCGGCTATTTCGCCGGTTTCCTCAACCGCGCCGTGCTGGACACCACGTTGGACCACGAGACGATGCGAGGGCTGGGTAGCGGCCTGGGTTGTGGTGCGATCTCGGTGATCGCGGACGACTGCCCGGTGGCGCTCGGGGCGTCGGTACTCGCCTACTTCGACCGGGAGAACGCCGGGCAATGCGGTTCGTGCTTCAACGGAACGGCGGCGATGGCCGCCGCGGCCGGAGCGCTGCGCGACGGTGCCGCGACGACCGAGGACGTCGGACGGCTGCGTCGCTGGTCGGTGGTGCTGCGTGGGCGCGGGGCCTGCGCGACGCTGGACGCCGCGACCAACATCGCGGCCAGCCTGCTCGACCAGTTCCCCGGCGAGGTGGCCGCCCATCTCGAGGGCTCGTGCCCCGATTGCGGTAGCCAACCGTTCCGCGCCGACCGTCCCTACGAGGCGGAGGCTGTGAGGCAAGCATGAAAATCCGGTTGGACCGCACCGTTTGCGACGGATTCGGCATCTGCGCCAAGCACGCCCCCGAATACTTCTCGCTGGACGACTGGGGCTACGCGTCGGTGATCGGGGACGGCACGGTGGCCGAGCCGGATCGCGATGCGGTCATGCGCGCATTGCTGGACTGCCCGGTGCACGCCATCACCGAGATCGGCGACCGCAGGCCCGGCGGCGCCCCGCACCCGCCACTGAGCGACGTCGACGACGCGGCCGAGCACGTCAACACCGAATCCAACGAAGCCGAATGGGGATTCACGCGCTGACGCATCTGGCTGCGGCGGTGTCGAAGGCATAAGCTGATCTGACCATTTTGTCCGGTTGGGTTTTGCCTGAGAGGCCTGCCATGAGGTGGTTCGGTCAGCGTTTGGCCGCCGTGGTCGCGGTCGCGTTTGGGTTCATGGCGGTCACGTTGATCGTGACGCCGGGCATCAGTGCGGCGGGTTGCGACCCGAACATGTCGTTCAATCCGGCGACCCGGGCCTGCACACTGCCGCCGGCCATACCGGACTGGTACACCGCTCCGCCGGCGTACTCGCCATCGTTCGCGGCGCAGGATGTGCCGCCTCCGCCCCCACCCCCGCCATCGTGGGCCGGCTGGCAGGCCCCAATGTGGAGCGTTGGCCACCATCAATGGGGCGTTTACATCGGCAACGTCTGGGTGCCGCTCTGATCGTGCCCGCTCGGCAGTGATAACGTAATTCTCCGATTCGTATAACGGCCCTACCGGATTTCCGGTTTGTCCCGGCCTATCGACTCGCGGAGGTGACGTGTCAGCAGCACCGGGCCGCCCACTGCCCCAGGTCACGGAAGAGAATGAGTTTTTCTGGACCTCAGGCGCCGACGGAAAGCTACGGCTGCAGGAATGTAAGGCCTGCGAATCGCTGATCCATCCGCCGGCGCCGGTATGCCGCTATTGCCGCTCGCTCGATGTGGGAGTCCGCGCGGTCTCGGGCAAGGCGACGCTGGCCGGGTTCACCATCAACGAGCGGTTCAGCCTGCCCGGCCTGTCGGCGCCCTACGTGATCGCGCAGGTGGCGATCGCCGAAGACCCGCGCGTGCGGTTGACCACCAACATCGTCGACGCCGATCCCGCCGCGCTGGAACTCGGCCAGCAGGTCGAGGTCGTCTTCGAACAGGTCGAGGACGTGTGGTTTCCACTGTTCCGGCCCGTGGAGGGAGATGCGACCGCCGAGCCCGGTGAGTTGCCCGTCGACGAGATCGCGCCCGAACGTTTCGCTGAACACGTCCGGCCGATGCTCACCACGGAGAAGTTCGAGGACAAAGTCGCGCTGACCGGGATCGGCATGTCGCCGATCGGGCGCCGGCTCATGCAACTGCCGCTGTCGCTGACCGTGCAGGCGTGCGAGGCGGCGATCGCCGACGCCGGGCTGACCCTGGCCGATATCGACGGCCTGTCCACCTACCCCGGCGCGATCAACGTCGGCGGCTTCGGAGAGGGCGGCGTGACCGCTCTCGAAGCCGCGCTCGGCATCAGGCCCACATGGCACAACGGCGCCATGGAGACGTTCGGTCCGGGCGGCTCGCTGATCGCCGCAATGCTCGCCGTCGCAGGCGGTTTGGCGCGTCACGTGCTGTGCTTCAGGACGCTGTGGGAAGCCACCCACGGCGAGTTGATGAAGCAGGGCAAGATCGCGCCGTCGATGGGACGGATGTCGGGCTGGCAGATGCCTTTCGGTGCCACCTCCGCCGCACACACTCTGGCAATGAACGCGCAGCGCCACTTCCACCGGTACGGCACCACCAAAGAAACGCTGGGCTGGATCGCGTTGAACCAGCGTGCCAACGCCGAACTGAATCCGACGGCCATCTACCGCACCCCGATGACGATGGACGACTATCTCGACTCCCGGCCCATCACCACGCCGTTCAGCTTGTACGACTGCGACGTCCCGTGCGACGGCTCGATCGCCGTCATCGTCTCCGCCGTGGACGCCGCGCGCGACCTGGCCAAGCCGCCCGTCCTGGTGGAGGCCGTCGGAACGCAGATCATCGAGCGAATCGATTGGGACCAAAGCACTTTGACGCATGAGCCGCAGGTGCTGGGCCAGGCCGCGCATGTGTGGACCCGAACCTCGTTGCGGCCGAGCGATGTCGATGTCGCCGAGCTGTACGACGGCTTTACCATGAACTGCTTGTCCTGGATAGAGGCGCTGGGATTCTGCGGGATCGGAGAGGCGCGCGATTTCCTGGACGGCGGCAAGAACATCGCCCGCGACGGCCAGCTGCCGCTGAACACGCACGGAGGTCAGCTCTCACACGGCCGCACCCACGGGATGGGTCTGGTACACGAAGCCGTCACGCAATTGCGCGGCGAGGCCGGCGATCGCCAGGTCGCCGACGCCCGCGTCGGCGTGGTCAGCAGCGGTGGCCTCACCCCCAGCGGCGTGCTGCTGTTACGGGCTGACACGTGACCCCGACTGTCCGCCCGAGGCTGGTCATCGTCGACGGGGTGCCGATGTCGGCGCTCGTCGCCGAGGCGGAGCAGCCCACGGCGGTGATCGTGGCAATCCACGGTGGGGGGACCACCGCGATCTACTTCGACTGCCCCGGCCACCCGTCGTTGTCGTTCTTAAGGACCGGCGCCGCAGCGGGATTCACCGTGGTGGCGCTCGATCGGCCCGGCTATGGCAGTTCGGCGCCCTACCCGGAGGCGATGGTCTCCGGCGACCAGCGCGTCAAGTTGGCCTACGGGGCAGTCGATCGCATCATCGGCGAACGACCAACCGGCGCAGGCATATTCGTGATGGGCCATTCGGGCGGATGCGAACTGACCACGCGGATGGCCGCCGATGAGCGCGGCGCCGATCTGCTCGGCGTGGAATTGGCCGGCACCGGCCGCCACTATCACCCCGCGGCCAAGGAAATACTCAAAGCGGCGACCCGGGAACGCCGTCCGTCGGGCATGCGCGACTTGCTCTGGAGCCCCGAGCACCTGTATCCGCCCGAAGTCCTCGGCGGCGCGACGGTGTCCCCATCGGCCCCCTCCTACGAAGACCAGATGGTGTCGGACTGGGCCCGTGCGACCTTCCCGACGCTGGCCCCTGCCGTGCGGGTGCCGGTGCACTTCAGCATCGCCGAGCATGAAAAGGTCTGGCAGGCAGACGATTCGGCGGTGCAGGAGATCACTGCGATGTTCTCGGCCGCGCCGCGCTTCACCGTGCACAGGCAACCCGGGGCGGGACACAACGTCAGCCTCGGCCACTCCGCCGCGGACTACCACGCGGAGGTTCTCGCATTCGTCGAAGACTGCGTGGCCGCACGTCCGGCGCAGGAGGAGGCCGGTTGATGCGCGTCGGATTCATCGGGTTGGGCAGCCAGGGCGGACCCATGGCTCGGCGGATCGTCGAAGCCGGTTATCCGATGACGCTGTGGGCGCGCCGATCCGCGAGCGTCGAGCCCTTCGCCGACACCGCGGCCAAGGTCGCCGAGTCGCCGGCCGAACTCGCGCGGACAAGCGATCTGGTGTGCCTCTGTGTCGTCGGCGATGCCGACATTGACGAAGTCACCGGCGGTGAGCACGGGCTGCTGGCGGCGATGCAGCCGGGAGGCGTCATTGCGGTGCACAGCACGGTGCACCCCAACACTTGCCGAGAGCTCGCGAATAAGGCTGCGGTCCAAGGTGTTTCGGTGATCGATGCCCCGGTGAGCGGCGGGGGCGGGGCGGCCGCGGAGGACCGCCTGGTGGTGATGGTCGGCGGCGATGCCGATGTCGTCGAACGCTGCTGTCCGGTGTTCGAGACCTATGGCGACCCCGTCGTCCACCTCGGCGAGCTGGGCTCGGGGCAAACGACCAAGCTGCTCAACAACCTACTGTTCACCGCCAACCTGGCCACCGCCGCCACAGCGCTTTCGCTGGCCAAATCCCTGGGCGTATCGCCGGAACGACTCACCGAAGTCATATCTCGCGGCAGCGCGAACAGCTTCGCGCTCAACGTCATCGGCCCCAGCGGCGGCTTGGACGGGCTTGCCGATTTAGCGGGCACGCTGCTGCGCAAGGACGTTCGGCTGACCGTCGACCTCGCCGATCGAGCCGGCGCAACCGGTGGGGCCGTGCTCGAGGCGGCCGACGCCGCGTTGGCTTTGATGGGCCATCCCCGATGAAGGCCGCGTGAGGGTCGGGTTCATCGGCGCGGGGCGGATGGGCCGCCCCATGGTGGCCCGCCTGGCGACGGCGGGGCACGACGTGCAGGCGTTGGGACGAAGCGAGGAGAAGCGGGGCGATCTCGAACAATTGGGCGTCCGCGCGGTCCGCGACATCGCGGAAGCCGGCGCGCGGGCCGACGTCGTGGTGCTCTGCGTGTTCACCGATGAACAGGTGCGTCAGGTGTGCCTGGACGGCGGTCTGCTTTCCACCATGCCGCCCGGTTCGGCTCTGGTGGTGCACACCACCGCTAGCCCGCACACGATCGAGGCCGTTGCCGCGGGCGCCGATGGCATCGACGTCGTTGACGCCGCGGTCAGCGGAGGTCCCCACGACGTCGCGGCCGGCCGGCTCACGCTGTTCGTGGGCGGCGCCGACGAAGCAGTTGCGCGGGTGCGGCCCGTGCTGGATTGCTACGCGGATCCCGTCCTGCACGTCGGGCAGGCCGGCGACGGCCAGAAGGTGAAGCTGGTCAACAACGCACTGTTCGCGGCTCAGATCGGGTTGCTCGCGGAGTCAATCCGGCTGGGCGAACGGCTTGGTGTCCCGGAGTCGACGTTGCTGGCCGCCTTGGCGCACGGCAGCGCGACCAGCCGGGCGCTGAGCCTGGTCGCCGCGGCTGGGTCGGTCTCGTCGTTCATCGAGGTTGCCGGTGGGTTTGTGGGCAAAGACGTCACGGTGGTGCGCCGCATCAGCGAGGATCTCGGTAGCGATCTGGGCGCCCTCGATGATGCCGTCGCAGCCATCGATATCGCGAGGATGGTCTGAGATGGCGGCGTTTTGGTCTTTCCGCTTCGTCACGAAGGTATTACCGTTAGCGTTACAGTCAACCACTCCGCTGTAACGGTTTCAGCCCGCGCTCGCCGCTGAGGAGGATTCAGTGACAAAACCGAAGGTCGTCTTCGATCCTTACTCGGAAGACTTCTACAACGACCCGTTCGAGATATATCGACGGATGCGCGAGGACGCGCCGTTGTATTACGACGAGAAGGAAGACTTCTACGCGCTGACGCGCCACGAGGACGTCTCGGCCGCATTCAAGGACTTCGACACCTACTCCTCGGCGCGCGGCTGCGACCTGGCAATGGTGCGCAAGGGGATCTCCCCCGAGCAGAAGTCGATAATCTTCATGGACCCGCCGGATCATCGCCACATGCGCAGCTTGCTCAACAAGGCGTTCACTCCACGGGCGATCCAATCGCAGCTGGAGACGATCCACGAGGTGATCGACAAATACCTGGGCGCGTGCGATCCGGACCAATTCGACGTCGTGCAGGACTTCTCCGGCCCGTTCCCGGTGGAGGTCATCACCCGGATGGCCGGGGTGCCCGAGGAATACCGCCAGCAGGTGCGGCACTGGATTGATACCAGCCTGCATCACGAGCCCGGGCAGATTGAAGTCAGCGAAGCCGGCGTGCAGGCCAACATCGACACCGCGATGTACTACTTCGGTCTGATCCAGGAGCGGCGCGGCGACCCGCAGGACGACATGATCAGCAGGCTGATCGCGGCCGAGATCCCTGGTGAGAACGGTGAGTCCCGTAAGCTCGATGACATCGAAATCACGGGTTTCGCCACGCTTTTGGGCGGGGCGGGCGCCGAAACGGTAACCAAGCTAATCGGAAATGCGGCGGTGATCTTCGCTCGCAATCCCGACCAGTGGCAGAAGCTGCAGGACGACCGCAGCAAGATTCCCGGTGCGGTGGAAGAGTTGCTGCGCTTCGAGGGGCCGGTCCAATACAACGTCCGCTACACCCTGAAGGAGGCGCACGTCAGCGGTGGCGTGATTCCGCCCTTCAAGCCGGTGTTCCTATGTGGCGCCGCGGCCAACCGCGACAACGATGCCTTCACCAATGCCGACACGTTCGACATCGAGCGCGACCAGACCGAGGCGCAGCACCTCGGTCTCGGATACGGGATTCACAGCTGCCTTGGCGCCGCGCTGGCACGGCTGGAAAGCCGGATCGCGCTGGAGAAGCTCGTCGACTTCATGCCCCGCTACGAGGTGGACTGGGCGGGATGCAAACGGGTAACCATGCAAAACGTGGCGGGCTGGAAGCACGTGCCCGTCAAGGTGCTTCGATAAGGGGGCCGCGATGACGAAGAAAATCGAAGTCGACTGGGGACTCTGCGAAAGCAACGGTGTCTGCATGGGCATCAATCCGGACATCTTCGAGCTCGGCGACGATGACATGCTGACCGTTCACCAAGAAGAGGTCACCCCGGAGATCGAGTCGGACGTGCGCGAGGCCGTCCGTCAATGCCCCCGGCAGGCAATCGCGATCGTTGGAGAGTAGCGGTCAGAACCCGGCGAGAATGACCGCGTTGCAGTCGGCCGCCGACTGCCGCAGCTTTGCCGCCTTCTGGTAACCCTCGGACTCGTACCACGCGCGGGCCGCGTCCACCGATTCGAATTCCAGCACGACGGTCTGGTCGCCGTGCCAGGCTCCTTCAATGACTTTCGGAGCGGTATCCACCGCGAGGACCTTCGCACCGCTCATCGCCGATCCCGCCGCCTGGGCGTAGGCCTTCATGCCCTCCGGATCTTTGATGGCCTCGGTCAGGATGACATAGCCCTTAGCCACTCTCGAATCTCCTTAGTATCGACGCGAATTCGATCAAGTCTCGCTGATCGCCTGCTCGGGGCAGCATTGGATGGCTTCTAGGGTGTCGGCCTCCAATTCCGTTGGGACCTCGGAATCTATCGCCACCGCGTAGCCGTCGTCGGTCAGGCTGAACACATCCGCGCACAGCGTGGTGCAGACGCCATGGCCGCGACAACGCTGATCGTCTACCCAGACCTTCATGCCGGCGTGAACTCCAGGTGCAGCTCGGTGAGACCCCGCAGGATGTAGGTCGGAACATATTGGTAGCGGCGGTCATTGGCCGGACCGTGAACGCTCTCGTTGATCCTGATGTCCGACGTCCGGTCCAGCAGCCGCTCGATCGCCACCCGGGTTTCGGCGCGGGCCAGCGGGGCGCCGGGGCAACTGTGGATGCCCCGCCCGAACGAGATGTGCTGGCGCGCGTTTTTGCGGGCCGGGTCGAAGGCGGCGGGGTCATCGAAGCGGCGGGGATCGCGGTTGGCGGCCGCCTGCACGATCATCACGGTGGTGCCCGCAGGCAGGTCGACGCCGCCGACGTTGACCGGCCTGCGGTTCATCCGGAAGTCGCCCTTGACGGGGCTCTCGTGACGCAGCGACTCTTCGATGAAGTTCGGGATCAGGCTGCGGTCCTTGCGTAGCTGCGCCTGGATCTCGGGCCGCTCCGCGATGGTCTGCAGCGAAGCGCCGAGCAGCCGCACCGTGGTCTCCTGGCCCGCCGAGAAGACGTTGCTGGCGACGCGGGCCACGTCTTCGACGTCCGGGATGGAGCCGTCGGGGTAGGTGGCGGACGCCAGGCCGGTGAGCACGTCGTCGCGCGGCGCTTTGCGGCGGTCTTGGACGTAGTCGGAGAACAGGCCGTAGAGAAATTCCAGCGGGCTGTGGGCCAGCGATCCCTTGGTGCCCCCGATGCCGCCACCTGCGTGCTCCGCGATGCCCTTGACGAACTTGTCGCGGTCCTCCATCGGCACGCCCAACAGGTCGGCGATGACCAGCAGCGTGAACGGGCTCGCGAAGCCCTTGATCCATTCGCCGTGGCCGGGGGCCAGGAAATCGTCGAGCGCCTGGTCGGCCAGCACCCACATGGCGTCCTCGTTCTCCTTGAGGCGCTTGGGGGTGATCAGCCGCATCATCAGGGAGCGGTGGTTGGTGTGGGTGGGTGGATCCAGCGTCGGCAGCTGGTCGCTGAACGGCAGCTCGTCGCGGTGTTCCTCGATCAACTCGGTGATGTCCCCGTTTTCCAGACCCTCGAGGCTTACGGGGAAGCCCGGGAACGGGCCGGTCACCGAGATGCACGACGACCACGTGTCGGCGTCGTTCAACACCGCGCAGGCCTCGTCCCAGCCGGTCACCATGGTGACGCCGTGGTGCTTCTCCGGGGTCACCGGGCATTTCTGCCGCAGCGCCTCGTAGTAGGGGTAGGGGTCGGCTATGAGCTCACTGCCGCGGAAGAAGTCCAGCTCGGTGACGTCGTCTGCCATCTTCTGCTCCTCGAATCTCGGCTAGTGAGAACGTGCCTCTCGCAGATGAGTATTACATTTCCACATGCCAAGGTGGTCGTCAACGAGCGGGCCCACCGCGGGCCGTTAAAACGGCTTTATCGGAGACGCGGCGGCGCCGCTCAGCTGGCAGGGACCAGATCGGCGGCGACCGAAGGCCATGCCAGCAAGCCGCTGCGGAAGGTCTCGACGTATCCGATCGAGCCGTGCGAGGCACCTCCCGCATCCGAGGCGGCCGCCAGGGCCTGGGACTTGAAGGTCTTGGCCGCCATGCTCAACCGGTGTTGCACGAGGCCGCCGACGCTTTCATCGAGTTCGGCCGGCCAGTTCTCCCCCCACAGCGTCACCTCGGTGACACCGTGATCGAGCGCCTGCAAGACGCCCTGACGCACCCGCGGGTCGCACCCGAACAGATCCGCGGCGGCCGCCAGGGCCTGCGGACGGGGACGCGATTGCGACGACGCCAGCGCGTCTTCGAGATCGAGCACCTGGGCGCCGAGGATCTGCAGCGGGCGATCGTCGGGGTGGTCGGCGACCAGCACGGTCACGTCCCATCCCGCCATCGACCGGTCGAAGAGCCAGCCACCGGCGAACCTCACCACGTCGACGACGGTGGCGGCGACGACGTCGAGCCGGTATCTCATGTCCTCTCGGACGTCTTCGGCGACGCGAAGTCCCGCGCCAGAGTCTCGGCGTACTGCTTGAACGCCTCGGCGAGCGGTATCGATGGATCGAGCAACCATGTGGTTTCCATTCCGTGGACGAAGGCGAGAATTTCTACTGCCTTGACGGCGGGGTCTATGTCGGTCCGGTACCGGCCATCGGCCTGACCGCGGCGGATGAGTTCGGCGACGATGTCGGTCGCGGCCCGGTGCCTGGCCAGCATCCGGTCGTGCAGCGGAGCGTCGGGGAGGATGTTTTCGACCAGCAGCACCGTGAACGTCCCCACCAGCTCGGGCGCCCGGTTGAAGCGGTCGGCGACCTGGGCGATCTGCGCGAACAGATCGCCGGTCCGGTCGGCATGGGTGTCGTCATCGAGATCGCGCGCGTCCAGAACGGCATGCAGCAGCTGTTCCTTCGACGCGAAGTGATGGAGCAGTCCCGCGGGGGTGACACCCGCTTCCCCGGCGATCTGGGCGAGCGTCGTGCTGCGCCAGCCGTTGCGGGTGAGGAGGCGCTGGGCGACATCGAGGATCCGCTGCTTGCGG
>NZ_JAFAUS010000135.1 GCF_019243155.1 Mycobacterium sp. | reverse complement strand
CCTGCATCTTCTTCGTGCAGAACAACCAGTGGGCGATCTCGATGCCGATATCCAAGCAGACCGTCGCGCCGTCCATAGCGCACAAGGCAATTGGATACGGCATGCCCGGTATCAGGGTGGACGGCAACGACGTGCTGGCCTGCTATGCGGTCATGGCCGAGGCCGCCGCCCGGGCGAGGGCCGGTGGCGGTCCGACGTTGATCGAGGCGGTCACCTATCGCCTTGGCCCGCACACCACCTCCGACGATCCGACTCGATACCGGACCCAGGATGAGGTGGACCACTGGGCGGCGCTGGATCCGATCCCGCGTTACCGCAGCTACTTACAGAATCAGGGCCTGTGGTCGAAGCGCTTGGAAGAGCGGGTCGATGCCCGGTCGAAGCGCATGCGGGCCGAATTGCGCGACGCCGTCTTCGACGCGCCGGATTTCGACGTCGACGAGGTTTTCACCAACGTGTACGCGGAGATCACGCCCGGACTGCAGGCGCAGCGTCAGCAGCTGCGGGCCGAACTCGACCGAATCGATTGAGAGGCGCCAATGACTCAGCTCGCTGATCGTCCGGCCGCCGCAGCGGCCGATGCGGCTCGCGGTCCGCAGTCATTGACAATGGTGCAGGCACTCAACCGCGCTCTGCACGACGCAATGGCCGCCGACGAGCGGGTCCTGGTGTTCGGCGAGGACGTCTCGGTCGAGGGCGGGGTGTTCCGGGTAACCGAGGGATTGGCCGCGACGTTCGGTGAGAGCCGTTGCTTCGACACGCCTTTGGCGGAGTCCGCCATCGTCGGTATTGCGGTGGGTTTGGCGCTGCGCGGCTTCGTGCCGGTGCCCGAAATCCAATTCGACGGGTTTTCCTATCCGGCTTTCGACCAGGTCGTCAGCCATCTGGCCAAGTACCGCAACCGCACCCGGGGCGAGATCAACATGCCGGTGACGGTGCGGATCCCGTCGTTCGGGGGAATCGGTGCGGCCGAACACCATTCGGACTCCACCGAGTCGTATTGGGCGCACACCGCCGGCCTCAAAGTGGTGGTTCCGTCCGATCCCGCCGACGCCTACTGGTTGCTGCGTCATGCGATCGCATGCCCGGATCCGGTGATGTACTTGGAGCCCAAGCGGCGCTACCAGGGACGCGGCATGGTCGACGCCGGCCGGCCGGAGCCACCGATCGGACAGGCGTTGGTGCGCAGGCCGGGCACCGACGTGACCGTCGTGACCTATGGAAGCCTGGTCAGCACCGCGGTCGGTACCGCGGAAGATGCTCAGCGGCAACATGGTTGGAGTCTGGAAGTCATAGACCTGCGCTCACTGGTCCCGTTGGATTTCGACACCGTCGCGGCGTCGATCCGCAAGACCGGCCGCTGCGTGGTGATGCATGAGGGGCCGCGCAGCCTCGGTTATGGCGCCGGTTTGGCCGCCCGCATTCAAGAGGAGTTGTTCTACGAGCTGGAGGCACCGGTGTTGCGCGCCTGCGGTTTTGACACGCCTTACCCGCCGGCCCGGTTGGAGAGATTGTGGCTTCCCGGCCCCGACCGGCTGCTGGACTGC
Source organism: Mycobacterium sp. (assembly GCF_019243155.1). Lineage (GTDB taxonomy): Bacteria > Actinomycetota > Actinomycetes > Mycobacteriales > Mycobacteriaceae > Mycobacterium. The sequence continues at coordinate 460 of NZ_JAFAUS010000135.1, read as the reverse complement.
GTCGAGCGTGCCTTGAGTCAACCATGAGCACCGACGATCGCGTCAAGGCGTTCCGCGTCCCCGATCTCGGCGAGGGGCTCGAAGAAGTGACGGTGACCCATTGGAATGTCGCTATGGGTGACTTCGTCGACCTGAACCAGGTGTTGTGCACGGTGGAGACGGCCAAGGCCGAGGTGGAGATACCCAGCCCGCACGGCGGCCGGATCGTCGAAATGCAGGGCGACGAGGGCGATGTACTCAAAGTGGGCGCGGTGCTGGTCCGGATCGACACGGCACCGCTGAATGGCGAGGCGCCCGCGCCGGTAGAAGAGCCGCCCACGCTGGTGGGCTACGGCGCCAACGCGGGCATCGACACGAGTCGACGGACTCCCAGGCCGCTTGCCGCCCCACCCGTACGCAAATTGGCCAAGGAGCTGATGGTCGACCTCAGCTCGTTGCACGGCAGCGCCGGCGGTGTGAT
>NZ_JAFAUS010000109.1 GCF_019243155.1 Mycobacterium sp. | reverse complement strand
GCGACGTGCCCTGTCCGGGATAGGGCAGCAGCGCCATTTCGCGCGCGTTCTTGATGGCCGTCGCGACCTGTCGTTGCTGCTGGACCGTGAGACCGGTGACGTGACGCGAACGGATCTTGCCGCGTTCGGAGATGAAGACGCGAAGGGACGACGTGTCCTTGTAGTCGACCGCGCTCAGCCCCAGGCTGGCGAGCAGGTTCTTCTTCACTGCCCGGACACTGGCCTGGCCGGGACGGCGCGGACGCGCAGCCTTCTTGGCCATCACCAGCTCGCCTTCCGGATGCCAGGTAGCTGTCCGGCATGGGCCATCTCGCGAACCCGTACCCGGGACAGCCCGAACTTGCGCAGATGCCCGCGTGGCCGTCCGTCGACGGCATCGCGGTTGCGCACCCGCACCGCACTGGCGTCGCGAGGCTGGCGGCCCAACTCGCTTTGTGCCGCCGTCCGCTGCGCGACCGTGCTCGCCGGTGACCGGATGATCGCCTTGAGTTCGGCGCGTCGATCGGCGTAGCGCGCCACGATCTCGCGGCGGCGTTCGTTCTTCACGATCTTGGACTTCTTGGCCATGCTCAGCGCTCCTCTCGGAAGTCGACGTGGCGACGGATCACCGGGTCGTACTTGCGCAGCACCAGCCGGTCGGGATCGTTGCGCCGGTTCTTACGGGTCACGTAGGTATAGCCGGTGCCCGCCGTGGAACGCAGCTTGACGATGGGTCGAATGTCGTTGCGCGCCATCAGATTCTCTGCCCCTCGCGGCGCAGCCGGGCCACCACGGCCTCGATGCCGTCGCGGTCGATGACCTTGATCCCCTTGGCGCTGACGCGCAGCCGGATGCGGCGGTGTTCCGAGGGCAGGTAATACGTCTTGAGCTGGATGTTGGGGGACCAGCGTCGACGGGTTCGGCGATGGGAATGCGATACCGCGTTACCGAAACCCGGTGTCCTGCCGGTCACCTGGCAATGTGCGGACACAAGCGCCCTCCCCTCTCTCGAGCTTATTGAAAATCGTTTTCGACAAGGCCTGAAAAAGACGGTACCGTACGAGGAGCCCAGATGAAAATCATTACCAATAAGGAGAATGATGCGGACGCCCGTCATCCTGGTCGTCGGCCAGATGGACACCGATCCGGTCGTGGGTGCGCTGCTGCAGACCCCCGGAACGTTGGTCGTAGAGCACAACTTCGACGGCCACGTGGTGCGCCGGACGACGGCGACGTTGCAGCATGGCGTTTTGACCACGGCCGAGAGCGGGCTCGAACTCGCCCACGGCTGCGTGTCGTGCACCATCCGCAACGATCTGTTGGTCCTGTTGCGCCAGCTGCACCGGCGCCCAGACGTCAATCGCATCGTCGTGCACCTGGCGCCGTGGATGGAACCCGAAGCGATCTGTGTCGCGATCGACTTCGTCCGGGTCCGCGTGGCACCGGGATACGTCGACGGTCCTGCGGCGCTTGATGTTTCGATCGCGGCGGTAATCGCCTGCGCCGATTCGTCGGTGTGGTTGAACCAGGCGCTGGGCGACGATGAACTCGACGACGGACGCACCCACGCTCAGGTGGTCGTCGGGCAGGCCGAATTCGCCGACTTGGTGGTGCTCAACCGCCCCGATCCGTTCGTGGCAGCCGTGTTGCACCGGCTGTCGCCGCGGGCACGCATCCAAGTGGGCGCGGGCGGCATCGAGGTGGCGCTGAACAATCTGTACCGCGACGCACGACGGGGCCGCAGCGACGACCCGCACGGCCCGCTGCTCGCCGGGCAGCCGCCGCTGGAATCCCGGGGGCCGGTCAGCCTGATCGAGTTCAATGCCCGACGCCCCTTCCATCCGCGGCGCCTGCACGATTGCTTGGATGTGTTGCTGGACGGCGTGATTCGCACCCGTGGGCGCCTGTGGCTGGCCGGCCGGCCCGAACACGCGCTGTGGCTGGAATCGGCCGGCGGCGGGCTGGGTGTCAGTTCGGCGGGCAAGTGGCTCGCCGCCCTCACGCCGTCCGAGCTCGCCGGCATCGGCCCGGAGCGGCGCGCCCTCGCCGAGCTGGGGTGGGACGAACGCACTGGCGACCGGCACACAGCGCTGACCGTTCTGGTCTGCGGCGCGAAGCCCGCTGAGATCCACGATGCACTGCACGGCGCACTGCTCACCGACGAGGAGCTCGCCTTCCCCGATGACTGGTTCCGCGGCGACGACCCGTTCGGCGACTGGCACGAGGAACCGTGCGCAGGCCCGGCCAACGCCGCCGGGGACAGCACGCCCGCCCAGCACAGTTCGGACGGAGACCGTTGATGAAACCCGACATTCACCCCGATTACCATCCCGTCGTCTTCCAGGACGCCACCACCGGTGCGATGTTCTTGACCCGCTCGACGCTCTCCAGTTCGCGCACGATCGAGTGGGAGACACCGCAGGGTTTGCGGTCCTACCCACTCGTGGTCGTCGAAGTCACCTCGGACTCACACCCGTTCTGGACCGGCGGTCGCCGAATCCTCGACACCGCAGGCCAAGTGGAGAAGTTCAACCGCCGCTACGGCCGGCACCGAACCGGTGGGGCACCGAACTAACGCAGCACCGCGTCCCACTGGGCGAGGGCCGCGTTCGCGGCCGTCGAGTCGACGGCGCCGCTCACCAGGTCGAGCAACGCGCGGGATACCCCGCCGAGGCCGACTCCGCTGGCCCGCACGACACCGGTGATCTCGGCCAGGGCCTCCTCCGCCGTGCAGCGTCGGATACCCATC
>NZ_JAFAUS010000399.1 GCF_019243155.1 Mycobacterium sp. | reverse complement strand
TGTCCGAGAACCCGGAGTTGGCGGCGGCCTGCGCTCATGCGGATATCACCTTCGTCGGCCCCGGCGCCGAAGTGCTTGAGCTGACCGGCAATAAGTCGCGCGCCATTGCAGCGGCGCGCGAAGCTGGCCTGCCTGTCCTGACGTCGTCGGCGCCGTCGGCATCCGTCGACGAGCTGATATCCGCCGCAGCGGGCATGCAATTTCCGTTGTTCGTCAAGGCGGTCGCCGGAGGCGGCGGCCGGGGGATGCGGCGGGTTACCGAGGCCGCCGCGCTGCCCGAGGCCATCGAAGCCGCCAGCCGGGAAGCCGAATCGGCATTTGGGGATTCGACGGTCTACCTCTAGCAGGCGGTGATCAACCCCCGCCACATCGAGGTTCAGATTTTGGCCGACACGCACGGCAGTGTGATCCATCTCTACGAGCGGGATTGTAGCGTGCAGCGGCGCCACCAAAAGGTCGTCGAACTGGCGCCCGCGCCCAACCTGGATAAGGAATTGCGCGACAAGATCTGCGCCGACGCGGTGGCTTTCGCCCGTCACATCGAGTACAGCTGCGCGGGCACTGTGGAGTTCTTGTTGGACGACCGCGGCCAGCACGTCTTCATCGAGATGAATCCACGGATACAAGTCGAGCACACGGTCACCGAGGAGATCACCGACGTCGACTTGGTCTCCAGCCAGCTGCGGATCGCCTCGGGCGAGAGCCTCGACGCTCTGGGCTTGCGACAGGGCATGATTCGACCGCATGGCGCCGCGCTGCAGTGTCGGATCACCACCGAGGACCCGGCTAATGGGTTCAGGCCTGACACCGGTCGGATCAGCGCCTACCGCAGCCCCGGCGGGGCCGGCATCCGGCTGGACGGTGGTACGAATCTGGGTGCGGAGATCAGCGCGCACTTCGACTCAATGCTGGTCAAGCTGACCTGCCGGGGTCGTGACTTCCCGACCGCGGTGAACAGGGCCCGGCGTGCGATCGCGGAGTTCCGCATTCGCGGCGTGTCGACGAATATCCCGTTTCTGCAAGCGGTTTTAGATGACCCGGACTTTGAGGCCGGCCGCATCACCACCTCGTTCATCGACGAGCGTCCGCAGCTGCTGACTGCGCGATCATCGGCCGACCGTGGCACCAAGATTCTCAACTATCTGGCTGATGTCACCGTCAACAAACCGCATGGCACACGGCCATCGACGGTGTATCCGCACGATAAGCTTCCCGATGTCGAGCTCGAGGTTGCTCCGCCACCGGGGTCCAAGCAACGGTTGGTCGAGCTGGGACCCGAGGGTTTCGCGCGCTGGCTTAGAGAATCGCCGGCCGTCGGTGTTACCGACACGACGTTCCGCGACGCCCACCAGTCCTTGCTGGCGACCCGGGTGCGTACCAGCGGACTCAATTATGTGGCGCCGTATCTTGCCCGTACCATGCCGCAACTGCTCTCGGTGGAATGTTGGGGCGGTGCGACTTACGACGTGGCGCTGCGGTTCCTCAAAGAGGATCCGTGGGAGCGGCTGGCCACGTTGCGCCAAGCAATGCCAAACATTTGCCTGCAGATGCTGTTGCGGGGCCGCAACACCGTTGGCTACACGCCGTATCCCGAGCTGGTCACCTCGGCGTTTGTGGAAGAAGCCACGGCAACGGGAATTGATATCTTCCGTATCTTCGATGCGCTGAACAACCTCGAGTCAATGCGCCCGGCGATCGACGCGGTACGCGAAACAGGCACTGCGATCGCCGAAGTTGCGATGTGCTATACCGGCGACTTGTCCGACCCTGGTGAAAATCTCTACACGCTGGACTATTACCTGAAGTTGGCCGAGCAGATAGTGGACGCCGGCGCCCATGTGCTGGCCATCAAAGACATGGCCGGACTGTTGCGCCCGCAGGCGGCCCGGCAACTGGTCGGTGCGTTGCGCAGTCGTTTCGACCTGCCCGTGCACTTCCATACCCATGACACGCCGGGCGGCCAGCTGGCCAGCTACGTGGCCGCTTGGCATGCCGGCGCCGACGCGGTCGACGGTGCCGCCGCCCCGATGGCGGGAACCACCAGCCAGCCGGCGCTGAGCTCGATCGTCGCGGCTGCCGCACACACCCAGTACGACACCGGCCTATCGCTCGCGGCAGTCTGCGCGCTGGAACCCTACTGGGAGGCACTGCGAAAAGTGTATTCTCCCTTCGAATCTGGGCTGCCAGGGCCAACGGGCCGGGTCTATCACCACGAAATTCCCGGTGGCCAGTTGTCGAATCTGCGTCAGCAGGCGATCGCGTTAGGACTGGGGGATCGGTTCGAGGAGATCGAAGAGGCCTACGCCGGTGCGGACCGGGTGCTGGGCAGGCTGATCAAAGTCACTCCATCGTCGAAGGTGGTCGGCGATCTGGCGCTAGCGTTGGTGGGCGCGGGTGTGAGTGCAGACGAATTCGCTGCAGAGCCAGCGCGATTCGATATTCCTGAGTCAGTGCTTGGCTTTCTGCGCGGAGAGCTGGGTGACCCGGTCGGCGGATGGCCCGAACCGCTGCGCACCAAAGCGCTGTCTGGCCGCGGCCCGGCCAAGCCTGTCCAGGAACTGACGCCCGAGGACGAGACCGTACTCGCGCTGATGGGTGCGAAACGACAGGCCACCCTCAACCGCCTGCTATTCCCCGGCCCGACAAAGGAATTCGAGTCGCATCGGGAAGCCTATGGCGACACATCACGGCTGTCGGCCAACCAGTTCTTCTACGGCCTGCGGCAAGGCGAAGAACACCGGGTTCAACTGGAACCCGGAGTGGAGTTGCTGATCGGTTTGGAAGCCATCTCCGAGCCGGACGAACGCGCTATGCGCACGGTGATGTGCATCATCAACGGCCAACTGCGGCCGGTGGAGGTTCGTGACCGCAGTATCGCCAGCAGCGTTCCGGCCGCAGAGAAGGCTGACCGGGCCAATCTGAACCACGTCGCGGCACCGTTCGCCGGCGTCGTCACCGTCAACGTCTCCGTCGGGGAGAAGGTAAGCGGAGGCCAGACCATCGCGACCATCGAGGCAATGAAAATGGAAGCCCCGATCACCGCCCCCGCCGACGCGACCGTGGAGAGGGTCGCGGTGTCGGCCACCGAGCAGGTGGAGGGCGGGGACCTGCTGGTGGTCCTGCATCCCCCGCAAGCGGGTGGCACCCCCTGACCCGAATCATCGGCGGCGTCGCCGGGGGGCGGCGTATCGCGGTCCCGCCGCGGGGAACCCGGCCGACCACCGATCGGGTGCGCGAATCGTTGTTCAACATCGTGGCCGCCCGCAGGGACTTGACCGGTCTGTCGGTGCTCGACCTCTACGCCGGCTCGGGCGCGCTGGGCCTCGAGGCGCTCTCCCGCGGCGCGACGTCGGCGCTGTTCGTCGAGTCCGACCACCGGGCGGCGGCTGTTCTCACCGGCAACATTGCCCGCCTGGGCCTGCCTGGCGCTACGCTGCGCCGCACAGCGGTGTCGGCCGTGCTGGCCGCCGGTGCGCCGGCACCGGTCGATCTCGTGCTGGCCGACCCGCCTTACGACGTCGATCCGAAAGAGGTCGAGGCGATGCTAAGCGCGTTGACCACCAACGACTGGGTGCACCGGGGGACCGTCGTCGTGGTTGAGCGTGCGGTGAGCGGCGCACCACTGAACTGGCCGGCCGGCTGGGACCGCTGGCAGCAGCGGGTTTACGGCGACACCCGTCTGGAGCTGGCCGAATGGGTCCCTGCCACCGTGTAGCGTCATCGCACATGAGCGGCGCGGTATGCCCGGGGTCATTTGATCCGGTGACGTTGGGCCACATCGATGTCTTCGAGCGCGCAGCGGCGCAGTTCGACGAAGTCGTGGTGGCGATCCTGACCAACCCCGCCAAGAAGGGCATGTTCGACCTCGACGAGCGGATCGCCATGATCAACGAATCGACGGCACACCTGCCCAACCTGCGGGCGGAAGCCGGGCAGGGTCTGGTCGTCGACTTCGTCCGGTCGCGCGGCATGACGGCCATCGTGAAGGGGCTGCGCACCGGCACCGACTTCGAATACGAGCTGCAGATGGCGCAGATGAACAAGCACGTCGCCGGCGTGGACACCTTTTTCGTCGCGACCGCCCCGCGCTATTCGTTCGTGTCGTCATCGCTGGCCAAAGAGGTCGCGATACTCGGCGGTGACGTGTCGGAACTGCTGCCCGAACCGGTCAATCGTCGCCTGCGCGAAAGGCTTTCGGACCGGTCCTGACCGATCGCCGACTTCGACGCAGAACGCATCGTGAAAATCTGAGCCGGAGGAGGGTATACGCGAAATCGGCGACGTCGATAGGAGCAGCCATGACGGTAGACAATCCATCCGACCCGCCCGAGGCCGCGGCCGAACTGATCGCGCTGCTCGCCGACGAGGGAGTCGCGCACTTCTTCATCAACCCCGGAACCGATTCCGCCCCGATCCAGGAGGCGCTGGCGGCGGCGCGCGCGGCCGGCACGCCGAGCCCGCGGGCGGTGTTGTGCGTGCACGAGAGCATCGCCTTGGCGGCGGCCATCGGCCATCACATGGCCAGCGGCCGCCCGCAGGCGGTCATGGTGCACGTGGACGCCGGGACGCTGAACCTGGGCTGCCAGCTGCACAACGCCCAGCGCAACGGAACTCCGGTGGTGATCTTCGCCGGGCGCACTCCCTACAGTTCGGCGCCGCACGTGCGCGGTCACCGCGATACCTACATCCATTGGCAGCAGGAGCAACTCGACCAGCCGGCCGTGGTGCGCAACTACGCCAAGTGGCACATGGAGGTTCCGCGCGGCCGCGAGCTGGCCTCGATAGTCCGCCGGGCGTTCCAGGTCGCCCAGTCCTGTCCGTCCGGTCCCGCCTACGTCATGCTGCCGCGGGAAGCGCTGATGGACCCCGGCGTCGGTGCGCTACCGCGCAGGCTGCCGCCGGCCATACCGCCCGGCCCGGATCCGGGCGCGCTCGGACGCCTGGCGGGAATCCTGGTGGCGGGCAAGCGGGTTGCGATCGTCACCGCCAGGACCGCCGCCGACCCGGCGGCCGCGGCCGTGCTGGGCCGCATCGCCGAGTTGCTCGGCGCGCCGGTGATCGATCAGGGCGACCGCGCCAACCTGCCGCTAGGCCATCCGCTGCACGTGGTGGGCGACGCCGCCCCGCTGGAAAGTGCCGACACCGTGTTGGTGTTGGATTCCGAAGTGCCGTGGGTGCCGTCGCAGCTGGCCCCACCCGCGGATGCCCGCGTGGTGCAGATCGACGGGGATCCGGTCAAGCCGAGCATGCCGTTGTGGTCGTATCCGGTCGAGCTCGCGTTGACCGCCGACACCCGTGTGGCGCTGGTACTGCTCGAGCAGACTCTGTTGCGGCTGGCCACCGACGAGTTGCGGGAGAAGTGGGCCGCACGCCGGCAGGCGGCCGAGGCCGACATCGCGCAACGCCGCGGCGAAGCGATCCGCCGGGCCGCCTCCGACCGCACGGAGGACACCGCCGATGCGATGATGGCCGCGCTGGGAAGCGCCCTGCCCGACGACGCGGTGGTGGTGCAGGAAGCCGTGACCAACCGGCCCGCCGTCGCACGACAGGTGCTCCGGGCACCCGGCCACTTTTTCGACACGGGCGCACCGGCTTTGGGCTGGGCGTTGGGCGGCGCCTTCGGCGTCAAACTCGCCCGGCCGGAGACGCCGGTCGTCGCCATATGCGGTGACGGTTCGTTCAACTTCGGCGTGCCGAGCGCCGCGTTGTGGTCGGCGCATCGCCACGGGGCGCCCTTCGTGACGGTCGTCTTGAACAACCAGTCGTACCTGGCCTC
>NZ_JAFAUS010000329.1 GCF_019243155.1 Mycobacterium sp. | reverse complement strand
TGTCGTCGATGAACATCGCCGGTGCGGGCTGGAGCGGCCAGGCTCAGGCCACCTCGTACGACACCATGGGACAGGTCAACCAGGCCTTCCGCAACATCGTCAACATGCTGCACGGGGTGCGCGACGGTCTCATCCGCGACGCCAACAACTACGAGCAGCAAGAGCAGGCCTCGCAGCAAATCCTCGGCAGCTAGTCGATCAAAGCTACTGTCGTCCAACACTTTTAAGGAGCACAGAAATGACCATTAACTACCAGTTCGGCGATGTCGACAGCCACGGCGCCCTGATCCGCGCCCAGGCCGCGTCCCTCGAGGCTGAGCACCAGTCCATCGTGCGCGATGTGCTGGCCGCCGGTGACTTCTGGGGTGGTGCCGGTTCGGTCGCCTGCCAGGAGTTCATCACCCAGTTGGGTCGCAACTTCCAGGTGATCTACGAGCAGGCCAACTCCCACGGGCAGAAGGTGCAGACCGCCGGCAGCAACATGGCGAGCACGGACAGTGCCGTCGGCTCCAGCTGGGCCTGACCCGCAGCTATACCGAGAAGGGCCCGCACACTCGATGTGTGCGGGCCCTTTTCGTGCTGGAAACAGCTATCCGGCCCCTGGCGAGCGGGGATGAGCGAGGGGCGATGGAGTTTGCCGGCCCAGTCCGGTGCGGTGTGCGGTGACGGCATGCGGTCCGCAGCGCCGCACAAATCGTGCGACACTTGGTCTCACCGTGTGGGGTTCGAACCGACGCGTGCCGCAAAGTAATTCGCGGCACAGGCCACAATCCGATCGCAGCCGTCGGCACCAACCAGCCCCCGCGGGCACCGGTAGCGTGCTGAGTGAGCCGAACGCCAACGGAGATTTCGCGTCAGCATTCCACGGGTTTCATACGAAAGACATTTCAAATGGCCAGCATTCGTAATCGTGTTCGTCCCCTGCCGTCGAGCGTACGCAGTAGGCCACGGCGGAAATCGTTGAAGAGCGGCGTCTTGGGAACCACGCAAATGCGTTCGTGCTTAGCCGATTTGGAAACGTTAGGCCTCGGATGGGCCAGCCAACGCCAAACCAATTACTATGCTTTCCAATCGTTTTGGAAGCTATAAAGCACATGTTTGTTTGGTGTCGGGCGAGAGCCGACAAACGCATTTACATTTGAGGTTTCTATGAAGTTCGTGACAATCATGTGTGTGCTTGCCAGAATGTAGGAACATGACAGCAGTGTCGGGATACGCGGGCGGACAGCGCCCACGCCAAGCCATCCTTGGGCAGCTACCGAGGATCTACCGCCCCGACGGATCACCCATTCGGGTTTTGCTGGTCGACGATGAGCCCGCGCTGACCAACCTGGTTAAGATGGCCTTGCATTACGAGGGCTGGGTCGTCGACATCGCCCACAACGGGCGCGAGGCGCTGGCCAAATTCGACAAGATCAGTCCCGACGTGCTGGTCCTCGACATCATGCTGCCCGACGTGGACGGCCTGCGGATTCTGGAACGGGTCCGGCAATCCGACGCGTACACCCCCACGCTCTTTCTCACCGCGCGCGACTCTGTCATGGACCGGGTCACCGGCCTGACCGCCGGCGCCGACGACTACATGACCAAGCCGTTCAGCCTCGAGGAGCTGGTCGCTCGGCTACGCGGGTTGCTGCGACGTTCCGGCCAGCAGCCGACGCCCAGCGCCGAACGCCTCAAAGTCGGCGACCTTCGAGTCGACAGCGCCAGCCGTGAGGTCAGCCGCGGCAGCACGGCCATATCGCTGTCATCCACCGAGTTCGAATTGCTGCGCTTCCTGATGCGCAACCCCCGCCGCGCGCTCAGCCGCACCGAGATCCTGGATCGCGTCTGGAATTACGACTTCGCCGGCCGAACCAGCATCGTGGACCTGTACATCTCCTACCTGCGCAAAAAGATCGACTCCGGCCGCAAGCCGATGATCCACACGGTCCGCGGTGTCGGATACATGCTGCGCCCTGCCGAATGACCGGGGAATGACCGAAGTCGGGGACTCGACATCACGCGACCGCCCGCGGTGGCTCCCCCGCTCGCTGCGCCGCCAGTTGCTCGTCGGAGTGCTGGCCGTGGTCAGCGTTGTGCTGGTGTCGGTCGGCATCGTCTCCGTGCTGAGCCTGCGCGGCTACGTCACCGCGATGAGTGACGCCGACGTCGTCGACTCCCTGGACGCGTTGGGCCACTCGTACGCCAAATACCGCAACGGCGAACAGAATTCGGCGGACGGCGGCAACAAGCCAGTGGCGCAGGCGATGCTGCAGTTCACCGACCAGACGCCGGAGAACCTCATCGTCGTGCTGCACGACGGCGCCGTGATCGGCTCGGCGGTCTTCTCCGAGGCCGAAGCGCGGCCCGCGGCGGCCGACGTGGTCCGCGCCATCGAGGCGCAGAAGTGGACCGGTGGCCCGCCGCGGACCGAACACCTTGGCAGCCTGGGTTCCTACCGCGTCGACAGCCGCGTCGACGGACCCGACGTTCTGGTCGCCGGGGTTTCGCTGAACCTCGCCGACCGGATCATCGCCCGCAAACAGGTCACCACCACCGCGCTCATCGCGGCGGCACTGGTGGTCACGGCCGCGCTCACCGTGTGGGTCGTCGGGTACACGCTTCGACCGCTGCGCCGGCTCGCGGCGATTGCCGCGGAAGTCGCCGCGATGCCACTCACCGACGACGACCACCGGATCAGCGTCCGGGTGCGACCGCAGGACACCGACTCCCAGAACGAAGTCGGGATAGTCGGTCACACGCTGAACCGGTTGCTGGACAACGTCGACAGCGCACTGGCGCAGCGTGCCGACTCCGACCTGCGGATGCGGCAGTTCATCACCGACGCCAGCCATGAGCTGCGCACTCCCCTTGCGGCGATTCAGGGTTACGCCGAATTGACCCGCCAGGACAGTTCGGCGCTGCCGCCGACCACCGAATACGCGCTGGCCCGTATCGAATCGGAGGCGCGCCGAATGACGTTGCTCGTCGACGAGTTGCTCCTGCTGTCCCGCCTGGGCGAGGGCCAGGACTTAGAGACCGAAGACGTCGATTTGGCCGACCTCGTCGTCAATGCGGTGAACGACACGGCCGTTGCGGCGTCGACACACCATTGGGTCAATGACCTGCCCGACGGAGCGGTCTGGGTCAGCGGGGACCACGCCCGGCTACACCAACTGGTCAGCAATCTCCTCAACAACGCCCGGGTGCACACACCGCCGGGCGTCACGGTGACGACCGGAATCACTTGCCATCACGGCGATCCCGCTGGGTCCTATGCGGAGCTGACCGTCGTCGACGACGGGCCGGGCATCGACCCCGACCTGCTCCCCGACTTGTTCGAGCGCTTCGTCCGGGCGGACAGGTCGCGCACCAACGGCTCCGGCAACGGGCTGGGCCTGGCTATCGTGAGTTCGATCGTCAAGGCCCATCACGGCTCGGTTACCGCCGAATCCACCGACGGCCGAACGATTTTCCGAGTGCGCCTGCCGATGATCGAAAATCCGGTCGCCGATCGCGATCAGCGCGCCGGCCCCAACCGGTCGTAGGCCTGCCACCAGGCGGCCTCATGCTCCACGGGTGAGATGGTTCCCATCGCCAGCATGCGGTCGGCGCAATTCAGCTTGTGCACCAACGCTTTCCATTCGACGTACTTGCATACCTCGCGCTCGTCGGCAATTGCCGGCATGAGGATGACCGACATGGACCTGACTCGCACACGAAGCGGGCCGGCCCGCAGGAAGAGCAACAGCCCGATGCTCACATAGGCGGCCACGGCGACTGCCAGCACCGTAATGGGTTCGGCCGCCGCGTCACCGAGCAGCATCAGCGCGACCAGTGCAAGCGCGGCACCGGTGAGCGGCCAGCCTCGCCACAACCGCGCCAGCCGCCGGTCCGTGATGCTGCAGCCCGGCGGATAGAGGACCAGCTGACAGCGCCGGACACCGTATCGGCTGACCGTGGCGTCATACGAACCCCACGTTCGCGAGCCGTCGAGCAGCCGTGACCACACGCCGGGATCGCATACCCGCGACCGTGAGCCTCGGCCCGGAACATTTCGATGGTCGATGCTTCGCATCGCTCAGGTGTACGCCTGATCGGTGGCGCGGGCGCCGATGCTAACGGCATTTATACGGTCGCGGCACCACTTTTATGCGACGTGATCTGCTTCATATTCCTTGTCGCGGTTGATGATTGGGCGTATCTGGCACAGTGCCCGGCAGTGCGGCGTAAAGAAAGCGTAAAGGTGCCCAGCGACCCCGTTAGGAAAGTGTCAACCAAAGGCCCTATCGCAACTCCTCCCAGCTAATTTCAAATCGACCTTGCCTCCGGTGAATGCGCTGTAGCTGAGTCGATGAGGTTATGCACGTACGCACGTGAACGGCGTGGGACGGAGACGAGATGGGCGTGTTGATATTCGTGCTGCTCACGGTGGCGGTGTTCGCCGTGCTCGGCCTGACGCAGAAGTTGGTCGAGCGACTGTGAGTTACGAAAACGTTGTCGGGCTGGTGCTTTCGGTCATCCTCGCGCTGTTTCTGGGGTGCGCCCTGCTGTTCCCGGAGAGGTTCTAGTGAGTACAACAACGGCGGGAATCATCTTCCTCGTCACCCTCGTCGTCGCGGTCGTGTTGATACACGTTCCGTTGGGCGACTACATGTACCGGGTCTACTCGACCGAGAAGGACTCCTCGGTTGAGCGTGCGATCTACCGACTGATCGGTGTCGATTCCCGCTCGGAGCAGACCTGGGGCGCGTATGCGCGCAGCGTGCTGGCGTTCTCATCGATCAGCATTCTGTTTTTGTTCGTGCTCCAGCTGGTGCAGGACAAGTTGCCGCTGCACCTGCACAACCCCGGCACGACCATGACGCCGGGGCTGGCGTGGAATACCGCGGTCAGCTTCGTCACCAACACCAACTGGCAGGCCTACTCCGGTGAAACAACCCAAGGCCATCTCGTCCAGATGGCCGGGCTGGCCGTGCAGAACTTCGTCTCGGCCGCCGTCGGCATGGCCGTGGCGATCGCGCTGGTACGCGGGTTTGCCCGGAGGCGCACCGGGGACCTGGGCAACTTCTGGGTCGACCTGGTGCGCACCACACTGCGCATCCTGTTGCCGATCTCCGTTATCGGCGCCATCCTGCTGGTCGCGGGCGGGGCGATCCAGAACTTCCACCTGCACGACCAGGTAGTGACCACCCTCAACGGCACCCAGCAGACGATCACCGGTGGCCCGGTGGCCAGCCAGGAGGCCATCAAGGAGCTCGGCACCAACGGCGGCGGCTTCTACAACGCGAACTCGGCGCATCCGTTTGAGAACCCGACCGCGTGGACCAACTGGCTGGAGATCTTCCTGATCCTGATGATCGGCTTCTCGCTGCCGCGCACCTTCGGGCGCATAGTCGGCAGCACCAAGCAGGGCTACGCGATCGCATCGGTGATGGCGACGCTCTACGGGATCAGCGTCACGTTCATGCTGTGGTTCCAGCTGCAGCACCACGGCACGGTGCCCACCTCCGTCGGCCAGGCCATGGAGGGAGTCGAGCAGCGCTTCGGAATTCCCGACTCCGGAGTGTTCGCCGCTTCGACGACCCTGACATCCACCGGCGCGGTCGACTCGACCCACGATTCGCTCACCAGCCTCGGCGGCATGATCGCGATGTTCAACATGCAACTGGGCGAAGTCGCGCCCGGTGGCACGGGCTCCGGCCTGTACGGCATTCTCGTCCTGGCGGTGATCACCGTCTTCGTCGCGGGCCTGATGGTCGGACGCACGCCGGAATACCTCGGCAAGAAGATCAACCCGCGCGAAATCAAGCTGGCGGCAAGCTATTTCCTCGTCACGCCGCTGATCGTGTTGACCGGCACCGCGATCGCGATGGCGCTGCCGGGCGAGCGCGCGAGCATGGCCAACAGCGGCCCGCACGGTTTGTCGGAGATCCTGTACGCGTTCACCTCGGCGGCCAACAACAACGGGTCGGCCTTCGCGGGCCTCAGCGTCAACACCAACTGGTACAACACCGCCCTTGGCCTGGCCATGGTCTTCGGCCGATTTCTGCCGATCGTGCTGGTGCTGGCGCTGGCCGGTTCGTTGGCCAAACAGGGTCAGACGCCCGAGTCGGCGGGCACCCTGCCGACCCACCGGCCACAGTTCGTGGGCATGGTCGCCGGCGTCACGTTGATTGTCGTTGCCCTCACTTTCCTGCCCATGCTGGCGCTCGGGCCACTCGCTGAAGGAATCCACTGATGACCGCGACCGTGATCAATTCGCCCGAGCAGGCGCAGCCTGCGGCCTCGACAAGCAAGAAGCGGGTGCAGGGCGGCTTGCTCGACCCGAAGATGCTGTGGAAGTCGACACCGGATGCGCTTCGCAAGCTCGACCCGCGCACCCTGTGGCGCAACCCGGTCATGTTCATCGTCGAGATCGGCGCCGCGTGGAGCACCGCGTTGGCGATCATCAACCCGACCTGGTTCGCCTGGCTGGCCGTGATCTGGCTATGGCTGACAGTGCTTTTCGCGAATCTCGCGGAGGCGGTGGCCGAAGGCCGCGGCAAGGCCCAGGCCGAAACGCTGCGCCGGGCCAAGACGCAGACGGTGGCACGCCGCCTGCGGGACTGGCGACCCGGCGCGCATCATGTCGAGGAAGAAGTCGCCGCTCCCCAGCTGCGACAGGGCGACATCGTCGTGGTCGAGGCCGGCCAGGTGATTCCGGGTGACGGCGACGTGGTGGAAGGCATTGCCTCGGTGGACGAATCGGCGATCACGGGCGAATCGGCGCCGGTGATCCGCGAGTCCGGCGGCGACCGCTCCGCGGTCACCGGCGGCACCACCGTGCTCAGTGACCGCATCGTCGTGCAAATCACCCAAAAGCCCGGGGAAAGCTTCATCGACCGGATGATCGCGCTCGTCGAGGGCGCCAACCGGCAGAAGACCCCCAACGAGATCGCGCTGAACATCCTGTTGGCCGCCTTGACGATCATCTTCATCTTCGCGGTCGCGACTCTGCAGCCGCTCGCGATCTACTCCAAGATGAACAATCCCGGTGTGCCGGATAGCCAGGCGCTCAACGCAAGTGGCGTTACCGGGATCGTACTGGTGTCACTGCTG
>NZ_JAFAUS010000159.1 GCF_019243155.1 Mycobacterium sp. | reverse complement strand
ACCCGTCAACACCACCCCGCCCGAGGCCGGCAGTTCCACCACCGCGCCGAGCAAAGCATGTTCACCGGTTTCAAGCCCCAAGCCCGTGGCATCGGCTCCGACACCCTCGCCGGACAGCCAGAACCGGCGCCGGTCGAAGGCGTAGGTAGGCAGTTCGACGAAGCCCGCGCCACCCAATACGCCTCGCCAGTCGACGCTGACGCCGGCCACGAAAGCCGAAGCGGCCGAGGCCAGGAACCGGTCGAGTCCGCCCTCATCACGCCCCAACGTGGGAACGACGGTGGCCTCGGCGCCTTCGGTGGCGCAGTCACCGAAGGTGTCTTCGATACCGGCGATCAGCGCGGGATGCGGGCTGGATTCGATGAACGTGCGGTACCCGTGCTCGCACGCGGTGCGCACCGCCTGATCGAACTGCACGGTCTGGCGGATGTTGCGATACCAGTAGGCGGCATCCAAACCCGCGGTGTCCAAGCGGCTTCCGGTTACCGTGGAGAAGAAGGCGATCCGTGAGGACTGCGGCTCGATGACCGCCAAGACCTCGGTGAGCTCGGCGCGAATTCCCTCGACCTCGACCGAGTGCGACGCGTAGTCCACGTCGATCCGGCGGGTGCGCAGATCCAAGTCGGCGCAGAACCCGACGAGTTCTTCCAGAGCCGCCACTTCGCCCGACACCACAACCGCGGACCGGCCGTTGACGGCCGCGATGCTGACGCGATTGCCGTACGGCGCCAACAATTCTCGCGCGCGCTCGGTGCTGCATGCGATCGACAGCATGCCGCCGGAGTGGGCCAGCGACCGCAGCAACTTGCTGCGAAGCGTGACCACCCGCGCGGCGTCTCTCAGCGACAGCGCACCGGCGACGTATGCCGCGGCGATCTCTCCCTGCGAGTGGCCGATCACCGCATCCGGGCGCACTCCAACCGACTTCCACAGCTCCGCCAGGGACACCATCACCGCGAAAAGCACAGGCTGCACCACATCGACGCGATCCATGCCGGGTGCATCGGGAGCACCACGCAGCACGTCGATCAGGGACCAGTCCACGAATTCCGCGAAAGCCTGCGCGCAAGCGTCGATCGTTTGCGCGAATACCGGTGCGGTATCGAGCAATTCGACGCCCATGCCCAGCCACTGCGAGCCTTGGCCGGGAAAGACGAACACGTTCTTGCCGGCGGGAACCGCGGCGCCGCGAATGATCGAACCGGCCGGGTCGTCGCCGGCCAATTCATCAAGTCCGGCAAGCAATCGATCGCGGTCGCCACCGACGACGACGGCGCGATGCTCGAAGTTCGAACGGCCCGCAAGAGACCACGCCACATCGGCGACATCGAGTTCTTCGTGCGCCCGCACGTGGGCCGCCAATCGAGCGGCCTGAGATCCCAACGCAGCGGCCGACTTTGCCGACACCACCCACGGCACGACGGTTGGCTTCGGCTCCTCGGCCGGCGGCTTCACCGGTGGGGCCGCTTCGACGATCACGTGCGCGTTGGTGCCGCTGATGCCGAACGACGACACGCCGGCCCTTTGAATGCGACCCTGAACCCGACCCTGCGCGGGCCAGGGCCGCGGCTCGCTGAGCAGCGACACCGAGCCCGCCGACCAATCGACATGGGGGCTGGGCTGATCGACATGCAGTGTCGCAGGCAGCATCTCGTGACGCATGGCCTGCACCATCTTGATCACTCCGGCCACCCCGGCGGCTGCCTGTGTGTGACCCATGTTCGACTTGACCGAGCCGAGCCACAGCGGTTCGTCGCGATCCTGGCCGTAGGTCGCCAAAAGGGCCTGAGCCTCAATGGGATCGCCCAACGTGGTGCCGGTCCCATGCCCCTCAACCGCGTCCACGTCGGCCGGCGAGAGCCCGGCGTTGGCCAGCGCCGCGCGCACCACTCGCTGCTGAGACGGGCCGTTGGGCGCGGTCAATCCGTTGGAGGCGCCGTCTTGGTTGACCGCCGTGCCCCGCACCACCGCCAGCACCGGATGACCGAGGCGACGCGCGTCCGATAGCCGCTCCACCACCAGCATGGCGCCGCCCTCGGACCAGCCGACCCCGTCGGCCGCGCCGGCGTAGGCCTTACACCGGCCGTCCGGTGCGAGTCCACGGTGCCGGCTGAACTCGATGAAGACCGTGGGGGTGGCGTTGACGGTCGCGCCGCCGGCCAGCGCCAGGTCGCATTCCCCCGAACGCAGCGACTGCACCGCCATGTGAAGCGCCACCAGCGACGATGAACACGCCGTATCCACCGACACCGCCGGACCCTCGAGGCCCAGCACGTACGACACGCGCCCCGAGGCGACGCTCGAGGTCATGCCGGTCAGCCGGTAGCCCTCGATCTCCTCGGCGAGCATGCCGTAGCCCTGGACGATGAGTCCGGCGAATACCCCGGTCGCACTGCCGCGCAGGCCGCTCGGATCGATGCCACCGCGTTCGAGCGCCTCCCACGACAGCTCCAGCAGCATTCGATGCTGGGGGTCCATCGCGAGGGCCTCACTGGGCGCGATGCCAAAGAAGGCGGGGTCGAAATCCGCGACACCGTCGACGAAGCCGCCGGTGCGGGCGTAGGTCTTGTGGCGCGCGTCGGGGTCGGGGTCGAAGAGTCCGGCCACATCCCAGCCGCGGTCGGGCGGGAAGTCCGTGATCACGTCGCGGCCGTCGGCCACCATCTGCCAAAGGCTGTCCGGGGTATCGACTCCGCCGGGGAAGCGACACGACATGCCGACGATCGCGATCGGCTCGCTCGAGCGCTCCAGCAGCGCACGGTTGGTGCGCTTCAGGCGTTCCACCTGGACCAGCGCTTTTCGCAGCGCCTCGGTCGCATGCTGGAGTTGATCCACCATCCCTAACCTCGCCTAACCCTCACCTGTATTGGCCGTCTGCCCCGCCGGATGCGGTTGAAGCGCAATCACGGAAGTTGCTGCATGAAGCGGCGTCGCTTCTGATTCGACCAGCGTTGTGCTGCTCTTAAGCCAGCGAATGTTGCTGGTGAGTATCGCCAACTCCGACACGATTTCAAAACGGCCGATACTCCCTGCTGCTAGAGGAGGGCCGGCTTCGACGCGCGCAACGCCCGGTCCGAGCAGGGACTGAGGCGGCACGCCCGATGCGCTCGCTGGACAACGGTCTCCTCCACAAGTGGCCCGACGTCCATGGCGCGACTGTACCCGGCGGCCCATAGATAGTGGTCAGGCTGGTCAAACACCCGCCCGGCGCCAGCCGTCGGCGGCCCGCGCCGCTTGGATCAGCACGTCGCACAATTCGCGCAATTCGCGCGCCGCGGCTCCTTCATCGAGCGCAGTGGCCACGTCCTCCGCCGCGCACCGCACCTGGTAGACGCGATCCGAAAGGTCGGCGGCGTCGTCCGCCGACAACACCACCGAGTCGTCCGGAACCGCCGCGGCGCCACCGCGGTTCAGCGAGGCCCGCTGCTCGTAGGCCCGCTGCCGGCACGACTGCCGGCAGTACTGGCGACGCCGGCCCATCCCCGCGTCGGTCACGTCTCGACCGCACCAGCGGCACGGCTGCGGGTGGGATCGGCGGCTCACGCCTGCCGACTTTAGTCGGCGTTGCTTCGCGGTCCCGGTATCATTGAAGGTCGCGTCGCGAACGCCCGCCGAGCGGCCGGGAACTACGAACGGCGCCGTAACGTTTGCCAAACGGAAAGAAATGCGCTGAGCAAGCCTCAAAGCTCAGAGAACCTATAAGGAGTAGCACCCATGGCTGATCGAGTACTGAGGGGTAGCCGCCTCGGAGCCGTGAGCTACGAGACCGATCGCAACCACGATCTCGCGCCGCGTCAGCTCGCGAAGTACCGCACCGAGAACGGCGAGGAGTTCGAGGTCCCCTTCGCCGACGACGCTGAAATCCCCGGCACCTGGCTGTGCCGTAACGGTCTGGAAGGCACCCTGATTGAGGGCGACCTGCCCGAGCCGAAGAAGGTCAAGCCGCCGCGCACGCACTGGGACATGTTGCTGGAACGGCGCAGCGTCGAAGAACTCGAAGAGCTGCTCAAAGAGCGACTCGAAATCATCCGGACACGCCGCCGGGGCTGACCCCGGCTTCGTCTCTTAAGTTCGGTTGTCTGCGCCTAAGGCCCGGGGGCGCGTCCTGCGCCCGTTGATTCCCCATCGAGTGACCTTGACGAGCGCCTCACGGATGTTCGATCCGCTCATCTTGGAGACGCCCAGTTCGCGCTCCGTGAACGTGATGGGAACCTCGGCAATGGTGAAGCCGTTGCAGACGGTGCGCCAGGTCAGATCGATCTGGAAGCAATAGCCCTTGGAATCCACGCCGTCGAGGTCGATCGCCTCGAGCACCTCGCGGCGGTAGGCGCGGTAGCCTGCGGTGATGTCGTGCACGCCGATGCCCAACGCCAACCGCGCGTAGGTGTTGGCCGTCCAGGACAGTGCCCAGCGCCGCCACGGCCAATTCCGCACCGCCCCGCCCTCGACGTAGCGCGAGCCGATCGCCAGGTCGGCACCGGCGTCGAGGGCCTCGAGCAGCAAGTGCAGCTGTTCGGGTGCGTGGCTGCCGTCCGCGTCCATTTCCACGAGCACGGAGTAGTCGCGGCTCAATCCCCAGGCGAAGCCCGCCAGGTACGCCGCCCCCAGGCCGTCCTTGGCGGTGCGGTGCATGACGTGGGTGCGGCCGGCGTCCGTGGCCGCCAACTCCTCGGCGAGCTCGCCGGTGCCGTCGGGGCTGCCGTCGTCGACGATGAGCAGGTGCATGCCAGGGCATGCGTCCTTGAGCCGCCGGTGGATCACCGGCAGGTTCTCCAGCTCGTTGTAGGTGGGGATGATCACCAGGACGCGTTGGCTGGGACGATTGTCCGGAACCCGGGGCGCCGGCTGGCCGGTGGTCATGTAGCTCCTTTGTGTCGCCCGTAACGAGAAGACTCTCGGCCGTCCTCGTCGGACGGAGTGTCGTCATCGCCGTCGTCTGACGACGCGTGGTCCTCGCCCTCGTCGAGCGAAGTGTCTGGTTCACCCTCGTCGGGCGAGCGATCGCCCTTGGGCGCACCTGCGCTTTTCGATTCATCCGAGGGCCTGGACCTGAGACGAATCGGACGCGGGAACCATCCATTGTGCCGTATCCCGGCCAGAATTACCGCGCCGGCCGCTGCGAGCATGACCCACTGCAGCAGCGGGGCCCAGCGGGTCGCCGGCGTCAGCTTCGTCTTGAGGCGGACCTGGATGTCGAGATACGCGGGCTCGAAGAAGTTTGTGCGCACCAGTTCGGCGCCGTCCGGCGCGATCACCGCGCTGATCCCGGTGGTGCCGGCGACCACCACGTACCGATCGTGCTCAACGGCTCTCACCTTGGCGAATGCCAGCTGCTGTTCGCTCATCTCCTGGTTGAAGGTGGCATTGTTGCTCGGCACGGTCAGCAGCTGCGCGCCGCCCAGGACCGCTTTGCGCGGGACGCGGTCGAAGATCACTTCCCAGCAGGTCGCGACGCCGACCGGAACCCCGGCGATGTGCACGACGTCACTGTCGTGACCCGGCACCATGTTCCCGGCGCGCGAGGCATACCCGGACAGGTGTTTGAACAGCCACGGCATCGGCAGGTACTCGCCGAACGGTTGCACGATCTCCTTGTCGTGCCGCTCGGCCGGGCCGGTGGTCGGATTCCACACCATCACGGTGTTGGTGTACTGAGGATTGTCCGGTGGGCTGCCGGGAACTTCGAGCACGCTGCCGACCAGGATCGGCGCCCCGATCGCCACGGCCGCTTGCGATATCTGCAGCGCGGCGTCGACGTTGACCAGTGGATCGATGTCCGAGGAGTCTTCGGGCCAGATCACGAACTGAGGTTGCGGGGCCTGCCCGGCACGCACGTCCTGGGCCAGCCGCAACGTCTCGCGGACGTGGTAGTCGAGCACGGCTCGACGCTGTTCGTTGAAGCCCAGACCGAGTCGCGGGACATTGCCCTGCACCGCCGCGACGGTGACCGAGGGTTCGCCGCCGGACCCCGTGCCTGCGTGCCGCACCGACGGCCAGACGATGACCGACGCGAAGAACACCAGGCAGATGCAGATGCCTGGCAGCACGACCGCGGGTGGCGCGGGGTCGATCGTGGTGGACTCCTCGGCCGGCGAGCCCTTGATTGTCGTCTGGCCGTCTCGACGCTGCGGATGACCCAAGTGCCACCACTTCACGATTTCCAGCGCGATGGCGGTCACGCTGAAGCCCACCAGCATGATCGCCGCAGAGAGCAGGCTGACGCCGCCGAGCTGGACGAGTGGCAGGAACGGACCCTGCGCCTGACCGAACGCCACCGCGCCCCAGGGAAAGCCGCCGAACGGGAAGATCGACTTCAACCATTCCTGGGCCGCCCACACCAGCGCGAACCAGACCGGCCAGCCCGGTAGCGGCCGCACGATGACGGCGAACAGGCCGAAGATGGCCGGATACAGCGCGCATACCGTCGCCAGCGCCAGCCACGGGACGGCGCCGACCAGGTTGCCGATCCATGGCAGCAGAGGCAGATAGAACGCCAGGCCGA
Organism: Mycobacterium sp.; assembly: GCF_019243155.1. Lineage (GTDB taxonomy): Bacteria > Actinomycetota > Actinomycetes > Mycobacteriales > Mycobacteriaceae > Mycobacterium. Next base: position 16,661 of record NZ_JAFAUS010000159.1, on the reverse strand, counting down.
ACAGGAACGAATAGCCCAAGCCGCCGATCGCCGTCGTGGCGGCGTGGGTCAGGACCCAGGCCAGCAGCGCGGCGGCTACGACGGCACCCCACCACCAGTTCACCGACGGGAAGCTCGTCCACAACAGCACGCCGCCCACCACGGCACAGATCAACCGGGTCAGACGGGGCAGCATCGCGGCCTGGACCGCGGGCATCCGAGCGATCACCGCCGCTCCCAGTCCGGCGGCCGACCGACGCGCCCCGCTCCCCGCCCGGCCCGTCAGGCTCGGCGCATCGGAGCCTCGCTCGGATTCTGGTTCGTCTTCGGAGTCGGCTTCGTTTTCGGAGTCGGCTTCGTTTTCGGAGTCGGCTTCGGCTTCGTCTTCGGAGTCGATGTGGATTTCGGCCGGCTCGTCGTCGCGATCCGATTCGGCCTCGTCGCCGATCGAGTCGATGTCCCGATCCTTTCGACCGAGCCAGTCCCTAGCCATGGATGACAGCGCCCCTATGCACCGTCTGGCGGCATTGCGGCAGCGCGTCGGCCGGACTCAGGCTCGGCAGGGCCGGCACCCGGGAACGCGGGTCGGTAGACCAGCGCGCAACCGCGTCGCGCGGCGCGTGTACCTCAAGGGTCCCGGCATCCCAGACGGCGTAAGAGGCCGGTGCCCCGGGGACCAGGGTTCCCGTCTTGCCATCGCGCACACCCGCGGCCCGCCAGCCGCCGCGCGTCGCGGCCGCGAAGGCGGCGCGGGCCGATACCGCGCTGCCGGGAGTGCGATGGTTGACGGCCGCGCGCACGCTCTCCCACGGGTCGAAACCCGTCACTGGAGCGTCGGAACCTAGCGCGAGGGGCACGCCTTGGGATGCTAACAGCGCGAGGGGGTTGAGCCCGCTTCCTCGCCTGGCACCGAGACGCTGGGCATACATGCCGTCGGTGCCGCCCCAGAGTGCATCAAAGTTGGGCTGCACACTGGCGATGACGCCCCACTGGCCCAATCGGACAGCCTGATCCGCGGTGATCATCTCGACGTGCTCCAGGCGGTGCCCGCACCGAGCGACGGCCACCACACCGAGGTCGGCGACAACCCGCTCGAAGGCGGTGACCGCGGCCGACACCGCGGCGTCGCCGATGACGTGGAAGCCGGCCGTCACCTCCGCCTCGGTGCACGCCCGCACATGCGCTTCGACGGCGTCGGAGTCCAGGTAGCAGGTGCCGGTGCGCTCGGGTGCGTCGGCGTACGGCTCGTGCAGCCAGGCGGTGCGCGAGCCGAGCGCCCCGTCGACGAACAAGTCACCGGCCAGTCCGCGGGCCCCGGTCTGTTCGACCAGCGCGCGGGCTTGTGCGGGAGTGCTGACCGCCTCACCCCAGTAGCCGATCACCTCGACGCCGTGATCGAGGGCCCGTAGCCGCAGCCAGTCGTCGAGGCCGCCGATCTCGGGGCCGGCGCACTCGTGCACTGCGACAATGCCGGCCGCGGCTGCGGCCGCGAGGGCCGCGGCCCTGGCCTCGGCGAGCTGCTCGGCCGTCAGCAGGTCGCGGGCAACGGCCCGGACCAGGTGGTGAGCATCGCCGACGAGCGGACGCTCGGCCGCGAAACCGGCCACTGAAGGTAGTTCCGCAACAAGCCGCCGCAACCCGGTCGAGGCCAGCGCGGAGTGGACGTCGATGCGAGCCAGATAGGCGGGCCGGTCACCAAGGACGGCGTCGAGCTCGGCGGTGCTCGGCGGGGCGTTCTCGGGCCACGACGACTCGTCCCAGCCGTGCCCCCACACCGGTTGGCCCGGGTGGGCGGCCGCGTAGTCGGCGACCAGCTGGATGCATTGCGCAGCTGAGCGCGCCGCACGTAAGTCCAGGCCGCTGAGCGTCAGGCCCGTCGCGGTCAGATGGATGTGACTGTCCACGAACCCCGGCGTCACGAAACCGCCGCCCAGGTCCTCGACGTGAGCGCCGGGAAACAGGCCGCGGCCGACGTCGTCGCTACCCAGCCACGCGACGACACCGCCACGCACGGCCATCGCGGTGGCGTCGGGATGGGTCGGGCTGTGCACGCGACCGTTGACCAGCAGGGTCACCGGGTTCTCGGTGACCCCGTCAGCAGAAAAAACGGTCTCGGTCACAGGGCACAACTATCTGTGACGACGCAGTGGCGATCAATACGTCCCGATGGCTCAGCGGCCGCCACGCCGTTCGGTGCCGGGCTCGGACCAGGCCGGCGGCCCTTTGACATCGTGTACGTCGATGACCTCGCCGTCGATGTAGTCCCCGTGGCCACCGCCCGTCGTGGTGTACGAATCCGTCGGGTAGCTGAGTCCCGCGGCTGCAACTTGTTCACCGCGATGGACGTCAATCGGGGGCCGACGACGGATCGGATGGGCGGCACCAGCAGCAACAGGCCCAATGCCGTGCTCACCAGCCCGGGAACGAGGACGAGAACCACGGACAGCGTCACCAGGGCGCCATCGCCCGCCGCGCTGCGCGGGTCGATCAGGCCCGAACGCAGCTGACCGATCCGGCGGACGAGGTGCTTGCTGGCCACCGGGGCCAGGATGCCCCAGCCGAGCACGAAGGCGGCCAGCAGCGCCAGCAGCATCCAGCCCCACCCGATCGTCGATACCAGCGCGCAGATCACCGCGAGTTCGACGACGGCGTAGATCAACAGAAGGCGCGACAGCATGTCAGGTCAACGATTGCGGAACGCGTCGGAGTTCCCATGTTGCTTGCCGCGCGATTGCAGTTAGATGACGCTATGACGACGATTCAGATCGATACTCCCGACGGACCGATCGACGCGTTGCTGAACACTCCGCCCGGCGACGGCCCATGGCCCGGAGTGGTGGTGATTCACGACGCGATCGGTTACGGGCCCGACAAGGAGTCGATCAACGACCGCGTCGCCAAGGCGGGGTACCTGGCGCTCACCCCGAACATGTATTCGCGCGGTGGCCGCATCCGCTGCATCTCCCGGGTCATGCGGGAGCTGTTGACGCAGCAGGGCCGCGCCCTCGCCGATATTCTGGCCGCGCGCGATCATCTGAAGGCCATGCCGCAGTGTTCGGGGCAGGTTGGCATCGCGGGTTTCTGCATGGGAGGCCAGTTCGCACTTCTCATGTCCCCCAAGGGTTTCGGCGCGTCGGCGCCCTTTTACGGCACTCCCCTGCCGCGCAACCTGGACAAGACGCTGGACGGGGCTTGCCCGATCGTGGCCAGCTTCGGCAAGCGCGACCCGCTCGGCAAGGGTGCGGCCGATCGACTGCGGGAAACGACCGCGAGAAAGAACATCACCGCCGACATCAAGGAATATCCGGGCGCCGGGCACAGCTTCGCCAATGAGCTTCCGGCACAGCCGATTATCCGGATCGCGGGATTCGGTCACGATCGGGAGGCCACCGAGGACGCCTGGCGGCGGATCTTCGCCTTCTTCGGCGAGCACCTGGGATCAACGACTACTTGAAGGCCGTCGACCAGGAAGGGCGAATCGGCAAGCGGGACTGGGCAAGAGGCTCGATCGGGGCTGTCGTCAGCGCCGTCTTCGGAGTGATAGTTTCCAACATGCTGATGCGGGACCGCAACAGCCCCTACGCCTTCACGGCCAAGCAGATAGGCCGCTACGACACCGAATCCAGCTTGCGCGACAACACGGTCGCGAACGTGTGGGTGTCGCCCGGCCAACGCGCCGACACATAGTCGCCGTCGTCGACGACGAAGGCCGGCCGCGAATCGCTCGCCGTGTCTCGCACCATCCCGGACGATTTGAGCCACCAGTTCTGCGAGCCGCGGACGACGTCCCGGAAATCCGCCGGGTCTTCAAGTGCGCGAGTGACTTCCGACTGCACCGACATGTACCCGCTGGGCTGGTCGGGCTCCTCGCTGTATGTCCGGTAATAATCGCGATCCCAGAACCGGGTGATCCGCGTCAGTCGCCAGGCGAGTCGCTCCATCGCCCACGTCAACGCCGTGGTCTTGCGCCCGTAAAGCACCGAACGACCGGTGCCGGGATCGACGCTGCGCGCGGCGAGCAGCACCCCGTGGCAGATCGCGGCCACGGCAACCGGCTTGGCGAAGGCGTCGACCACGAGTTGGTGCAGGATGTCGCTGTCAATGTAGCTGCGCATTCCGCGCGCGCGATGCCCGCCGGGCAACAGCAGTGCGTCGACGCCGTCAAGGGACGCTTGTGCCCACGTGGCGGGGCGCTGAAACTCCGTTGACCGCACCATGTCCCGATAGGCCTCGCGGCCGTCCTTGTTCGCCCGCAGCATCAGCCCGACGATCGGGATGGCGCCCAGCACCGGCAGGGTGGACCAGACGTCCAATCCGCGCCCGGTGACCATGACGTCGTCGGCCTCGCCGGGCTCACCGCTCTCGGTGGCGAAGACCACGTGGTGGCCGTTGCGGGTCAACACGCGCCAACTGACCGCGACCTCGGTCGGGTCGAAGTCGCGGTCCGGGATCGGGATCAGGACGGTGGCCATCGGGCGCTGTTTCTAGGCGATTCTGAGCTCGAGCCCGACGTTGTTGTCCATGCCGCCGCGCAGCTTGCTGAAGAAGTTGAACACCTTGCCCACGATCCCGTACCGCTTGCCGATCGCGTCGTAGACGATCGGCGTCTGCGATTTGTCGAGGATGGCCGCGGTCCCCTCGACCGCCTCGCTGGTGGGGCGCCCACCCATGGTGCAGGTGGCCAGCGTGACGCGGGGCGTATTGCGAATCCGCTTGACCTTCCATGATTTTCCCTCGGTGATCACCAGCAGTCGATCACCGTCGACAGCGGTCCAGATCGGGGTGGGCTTCGCCCGACCGTCCTTCGTGAAGGTGGTGAGCAGGATGTACTGCGCCTTGGCGAGATCGGCAAACGTGGGCGTCACGGTAACAACCTACCGCCGCGGATGGGCGTTGACATTCCCAAGACTCAGCTGCCATAGTCATGACGTCTTAAGCGAAAATGTATTTTTCACTTAAGTCCCAACCGACCGGAAGCGGGGCAGCGTGACGAACAAACCGCTGGCATGGTTGCCGTTCTCGATCGCCGAGGCCGCGTTATCGGGCACGGACGGCGACTCCGATCCGCTGGCGGCGTGGTCGCATCTTCTCTCCCAGCTTCGTGAGGCAGCCCAGGCCGTCGAATCCGACCCCGCGACTCGAAACCGGGCCGACCTTGCCGCCGGAATCCGGCACCTGCTGGTGTTGCTCACCGCGGGCATCGACGAGGTACTGCGGTTCGACTTCGATCCGGCGCTCAGCGTCGCGCGCACCAGCACGGACGACATGGTGACCTGGGGAATGGAGTGCCCGGACTGCCTGTACACACGCGCCCCACTGCGAGGCGGGGAAAGCTACCGGCTGTTCGGCAATCGCGGCACCGCACGCTATGTCGGCCTGCAGACCATGAACGGCATCGTCTCGACCGCCAACGAACTGGTCGACGAGCTCGAGGTGGACGCCGACGGAAACTTCGAGGTTGTGCTGTCACCCGACCAGCGAGCGGGCAATTGGATGCGCATCGAGGGTGACCACCCGACCTTGACGGTGCGGCACTTCTTCTACGACTGGGACACCGAGGTGCCATCGTCGTTGCGTATCGAACGCCTCGGGGATGCGGCCCAGGCACGGCGTCCGTCGCCCGAGCCCGACGCCGCGCTGTCGCGCCAGCTGATCGCCCTCGGCGACTTCGTTCGCGACAACCTCGCGTTCTTTCTTCAGTTCGGTGCCGCACCGCCGCCGAATGGCTTCCTGCCGCCGATCGACCGCACCGACATCGGCGCCGCCGCGGAGAACAGGCCGGTGATAGGTCGCTGGGAGCTGGGGCCCGACGAGGCGCTCGTCGTCGAAGTGGAACCGCCGGAAGGCATTTACTGGAGTTTCTCCATCGGCAACCCGTGGTGGGAGACCATCCACTACGGACGCCACCAGTCCAGCCTGAACGCCCATCAGGCCGCGGTGGATTCCGACGGCCTGGTGCGCGTGGTGCTGTGTGCGCGCGACCCGGGTGTGGCGAACTGGCTCGACACCGCCGGCCACAGCAACGGCGCCATCATCCTGCGCTGCGTGCGCACCGAAACCGCACCCACGCCGACGACACGACTCGTCTCGTTCGCTGATATCGACGCGGTATTGCCCTCGGACACAACGAAAGTCACCGCTGACGAGCGGGCGGAAGTCCTTGAGGCACGCCGCCGTGCCGTCCGAGAACGGTTCGGACGCTGATGTTCGACGCCGACGAATTGGAGGCAGGCGCCCGCGCCGCAACCGGTCTCGAGGATTTCGGTTCGCCGTACTACCGGGAGGGACTCGAACGCATCGTCGATGCGCTGAACAACGAGGCGGACCTCAACGACATGGGCCGCGTCATCCAACACGCCACCACCAGCAATGCGCTGATCCAGCGCCTGAAGATCGAGGACGTCTACCGCCTGCATCCCGAAATCGACGACCAGGAGATCGACGGCCCGGTCTTCGTGATCGGCCTGCCACGCACCGGCACGACGGCGCTGAGTCAATTGGTGGCCGCCGATCCGCAGTTCCGGTCGCTGCGGATGTGGGAGTCCCAGGCCCCCACGCCACCGCCGGAAGCCGCCACGCAGCACAGCGATCCGCGGATCGAGCAGGCTGAGGCGGGCCTGAAAATGCTCGACGACATGTTCCCGTTGATGAAGACGATGCACAACTCCGAGGCCACGGCCGCGACCGAGTGCCAAGACCTGATGGGGATGAGCTTCCGCACGTTCCACTTCGATGGTGCCGTGCGCGCGCCGGGATATCTGTCGTGGCTGATGGACTGCGACATGCGCGAGACGTACACGTTCCACCGGCGGGTGCTCAAGGTGTTGCAATGGCATTGTCCGCCGGTGCTGTGGCACCTCAAGACCCCCGTGCACATGTTCGCCATGGACGCGCTCATCGCGGCGTATCCGAATGCCAAATTCCTTTGGAGCCATCGCGATCCGGCCAAGGTGCTGGGCTCGGTGTGCAGCCTGATCCAGTACGTGCGCAGCTGGAGCAGCGACCACGATGACGCCAACGAACTCGGCGCCGAACAACTCGACAGCTGGGCTGAAGGTGTGCGGCGGGCAATGGATTTCCGCGGCCGCGTCGGTGACGACCGGTTCGCCGACGTCTCCTTCGCCGACCTGCAGACCGACCCGGTGCGCACGCTGCAGGACAGCTATGAACGCCTGGGCCTGACCTTCACCGAGGACACGTTGCGTTCGGTCAGACAGTGGGCGGACGGGCACAAGCCCGGCTCGCGCGGCGCGCACGACTACGAGTTGGCCGACTACGGCCTGACGTCCGAAGGCGTTCGGGAACGCTTTGCCGACTACCTCGCCGCCTATGACGCAACAGCCTGACGACGCCGGCACCGGGCGCCGAAGGCGACGCGACAAACTCGAACCGGACCCGGAGGTGCGCCGTGAGATTTTGGCTGCGGCGTCAACGTCGTTGCGCGAGAACGGCGTTCGAGGTCTGAACATCGCCGCCGTGCTGGAGCGGACGAACTTGAGCACCCGCGCGTTCTACCGGCACTTCAACTCCATGGATGACCTGGTCGCCGCAGTGTTCCAGGAGGCCGCACGCACCGAACGGCGGCGACTGCAGCGTCGGATGGCCGGTGCTCCCACGCCGATCGAGGCGGTGGCGGCGTGGATCGACGGGCGACTCGACCTGGCGTTCGACGCCAGGATCGGACCCGACCTGCGCCGCCTGTCGCTGGAGGCGCAATTCCAGACGGCCGCCTCCCCCGCCCTGGTTGAGCCGGCATACGCGGAGATGCTCAAACCGCTTACCGATGCGCTCCGGCGCGGCTTACAGGACAAGGTGTTTCACCCGATCGACCCAGCGACCGAAGCCCGGTTCATTCACGGGGTCATATGGGCGGGGATCAACCAGCAGTGGACGACGGGCGAGTCCGACCGCGAGGACCTGCGCCGACGCATTCTGGGTTTCTGCCTACGTGGACTCGGCGTCGTCCCGCACGCCATCGACCGAATCTGCGCCGACGCGCGGTAAGAGAGGAAGACACACGATGGACCTGGGGTATGCCGGATCGACGGCCGTCGTCACCGGCGGCAGCAAGGGAATGGGGCTCGCAATCGCCGAAACCCTTGCCGCCGAAGGCGCCAGCGTCGCGGTGATGGCCAGAAGTCGCGAGACCCTCGACGCCGCCGAGCAATCGCTGCGCGCCGCCGGCGCCCCGGACGCCGTGGGGATCAGCGTGGACATGGCCGACGCCGTCTCGATCGCCGACGCGTTCGCGGCGGTGTCCGAGCGCTGGGGTCGCCTGAATTGCCTGGTGCACACGATCGGGCCGGCCGACGGCTATTTCGAAGAGATGGACGACGCACAGTGGGACGAGGCCTTCGCGCTCGGCACGATGTCGGCCGTGCGGTCGATCCGTGCCGCACTGCCGCTGCTGCGCACGGCGGACTGGGCCCGCATCGTGACGCTGTCCGCGCACTCCATCCAGCGGCAGAACCCCCGGATCGTCGCCTACACGGCGTCGAAGGCGGCTTTGGCCAGCGTCACCAAAAACCTGTCCAAAAGCCTTGCCAAGGACGGCATTCTGGTCAACTGCGTCTGCCCGGGCACCATCGTGTCGGCCAGCTTCACCGAAGCGCTCAAAGACGTCCTCGCCGCCGACGGGCTGGACGCGACCAATCCGCGTGACGTTATGACGTGGATCGACAACAACTTTCACCAGCCCTGCGACCTCGGTCGCGCCGGACTGCCCGAGGAGGTCGCTTCGCTGGCCGCCTACCTGGGATCCCGCCGTAATGGCTACGTCACCGGCGCGACGGTGAACGTGGACGGGGGGTCCGACTTCGTCTGAGCGGAATTGCCCGCGAGCGTGACGCCGGGGGCTAGCCCTCGAGATCGCCCTCGGTCTCCAACAGCGCCTGGCGCAGGCCGTCGAGCGTCTCGGGCTCCGGCTTCGCCCACATGCCACGGCCGGCCGCCTCCAGCAGCCGCTCGGCCATGCCGTGCAGCGCCCACGGATTGGACTCCGCCATGAACTTTCGGTTCTCCGGGTCCAGCACGTAGCGGTCGGTGAGCTGTTCATACATCCAGTCGGCCATCACGCCCGCGGTCGCGTCGTAGCCGAACAGGTAGTCGACGGTCGCCGCCATCTCGAACGCGCCCTTGTAGCCATGCCGGCGCATCGCGGCCATCCAGCGCGGGTTGATGACCCGGGCGCGAAACACTCGCGTCGTCTCCTCGGAAAGCGTGCGGGTGCGGATCGCGTCGGGCCTGGTGTTGTCCCCGATGTATGCGGCCGGGGCTTGGCCGGTCAGCGCCCGCACCGTGGCTACCATTCCGCCGTGGTACTGGAAGTAGTCGTCGGAGTCGGCGATGTCGTGCTCACGGGTGTCGGTGTTCTTGGCGGCCACCGCGATGCGCCGATACTGCCGGTTCATGTCGTCGACCGCCTCGCGGCCGTCCAGGTCGCGACCGTAGGCGAAGCCGCCCCACGCCGTGTACACCTCCGCGAGGTCCGCGTCGTCACGCCAGTTGCGGCTATCGATCAGCTGCAGCAGCCCCGCGCCGTAGGTGCCCGGCTTGGAACCGAAAATTCTTGTGGTGGAACGTCTCTCGTCGCCGTGCTGCGCAAGGTCGGCCTGCGCGTGGGCGCGCACGTAGTTGTCGTCGTCGGGCTCGTCGAGATCGGCGACCAGGCGCACGGCGTCGTCGAGCATGGTCACCACGTGCGGGAAGGCGTCCCGGAAGAAACCGGAGATCCGCACGGTCACGTCGATACGTGGGCGGCCGAGCTCAGTCAGCGGAATGGTGGTCAGGTCGACGACTCGCCGCGACGCATCGTCCCACACCGGCCGAACACCTAGCAGCGCAAGGACTTCGGCGATGTCGTCGCCGGCGGTCCGCATCGCCGAAGTGCCCCACACCGACAGCCCCACCGACTGCGGCCACTGCCCGTGGTCGTCGCGGTACCGGACCAGTAGCGAATCCGCCAGTGCCACACCGGCTTCCCATGCCAGCCGCGACGGGATGGCCTTGGGGTCGACGGAATAGAAGTTGCGGCCCGTGGGAAGCACGTTCACCAGGCCACGCAGGGGCGACCCCGACGGCCCGGCCGGAATGAAATGGCCGTCCAGAGCCCGCAGCACCTGGTCGATCTCGGAGGCCGTGCCGTCGAGTCGGGGCACGACTTCGGTGGCCGCGAATCGCAGCACGGCCGCGACGTCGGCGTTGTCGGTCAGCCGGTCGACCGCGTCGGGGTCCCAGCCGGTGGCCTGCAGACCCGCGATCAGTTCGCGGGCCGCGGCCTCGGTCTGGTCGACCAACGTTCGCTCGTCGGTGCCGTCCTCGGCCAGGCCGAGCGCCTGTCGCAGGCCGGGGAGCGCCTGCTCGCCACCGAACAACTGCCGGGCCCGCAGGATGGCCAGCACGAGATCGAGTTCGGCCTCGCCCGTTGGCTTTTGCCCGAGGATGTGCAGGCCGTCGCGGATCTGGACGTCCTTGATCTCACACAGCCAGCCGTCGACGTGCAGCAGCATGGCATCGAATGAGTCTTCTTCGGGCCGTTCGGTCAGGCCCAGGTCGTGGTCCATCTTCGCAGCGCGGATCAGCGTCCAGATCTGCTGCCGGATCGCCGGCAGCTTGCCCGGGTCCAGCGCGGAGACATTGGCGTGCTCGTCGAGCAGCTGCTCCAAACGCGCGATGTCGCCGTAGCTTTCGGCGCGCGCCATCGGCGGGATCAGATGGTCGACGAGCACCGCGTGCGCCCGCCTCTTGGCCTGGGTGCCCTCGCCGGGGTCGTTGACCAGGAAGGGATAGATCAGCGGCAGGTTGCCCAGAGCGGCGTCGGAACCGCAGGCCGCCGACATGCCCAGCGTCTTACCGGGCAGCCACTCCAGGTTCCCGTGCTTACCCAGGTGCACCACGGCGTGCGAGCCGAATCCGGCGTCCAGCCAGTGGTAGGCGGCCAAATAATGGTGGCTCGGTGGCAGGTCGGGGTCGTGGTAGATGGCGACCGGGTTCTCACCGAACCCGCGGGGCGGCTGCACCATCAGCACCAGGTTGCCCGCCTGCATGGCGGCGATGACGATCTCGCCGTCGGGGTCGTTGCTCCGATCGACGAACAGGTCCCCGGGTGGCGGACCCCAATGCGATTGCACTGCGTCGGTGAGTTCGGCGGGCAACGTGGTGAACCAGTCGCGATAGTCCTTGGCGGACACCCGGATCGGATTGCCTTCCAGTTGCCCCTCGGTGAGCCAGTCAGGGTCTTGCCCGCCACGTTCGATCAACGCGTGGATCAAGGCGTCTCCGTCGGCGGCCTCGACACCGGGCAACTCACCGACTTGATATCCGCGCTCGCGCATCGCGCGCAGCAGGGCGACGGCGCTCGCGGGGGTGTCCAGACCGACCGCGTTTCCGATTCGCGCGTGCTTGGTCGGATAGGCCGAGAACACCAGCGCCACCCGCTTGTCGGCGGGGGCGACGTGCCGCAGTTGCGCGTGCCGAACCGCCAGGCCCGCGACCCGGGCGCACCGTTCCGCGTCCGCGACGTAGGAGATAAGGCCGTCGGAGTCAATCTCTTTGAACGAGAACGGGACCGTGATGATGCGGCCGTCGAATTCGGGTACCGCGACCTGGCTGGCCACGTCGAGCGGGCTCAGACCGTCGTCGTTCTCGCGCCACTGCGCCCGGGGGCTGGTCAGGCACAATCCCTGCAGGATCGGAATGTCCAGTGCGGCAAGGTGTTCGACGTTCCAGCTGTCGTCATCTCCCCCGGCCGACACCGTCGCCGGTTTCAGGCCGCCGGCGGCCAGGACGGTGACCACCATGGCGTCGGCGTCGCCGAGCCGCGCCAGCAACTCGGGTTCGGCGGTGCGCAGCGACGCACAGTAGACGGGCAAGGGCCGCCCGCCGGCGTCCTCGATGGCCCGACACAGCGAATCGACGTAACCGGTGTTGCCGGCCAGGTGCTGCGCCCGGTAGTACAGCACGGCAATGGTGGGGCCGTCGACGGTCTTGGCGTTCGGCCGCTGCAGCTCGCCCCACGTCGGCGTCACCACCGGCGGGCTGAACCCGAACCCGGTCATCAGCACGGTGTCCGACAGGAAAGCGTGCAACTGGCGCAGGTTCTCCACGCCGCCGTGCGCCAGATAGATGTGCGATTGCACCGCGATGCCTGCGGCCAGCGTCGACAGGCCGGTCAGCTCGGCGTCGGCGGCCTGCTCCCCGCTGACCAGAACCGTCGGCACGCCGCTGGCGATCACCGCGTCGATGCCGCTCTGCCAGGCGCGGTAGCCGCCGAGTATGCGCACCACGACGATCGACGCCTCAGCCAACAGGTCTTCCAGCTGGCCGGGCAACTCGTCCTCGCCCAACCGCGCCGGGTTGGCCCACCGGTAGTTCTTCCCGCTGGAACGGGCGCTGATCAGGTCTGTATCGGAAGTCGACAACAACAGGATGGTCGGCTCAGCCACCTATCATTCGTACCGCAGTTCGGCTCGGCCGTTCGCCGCGGTGTGCGCAGACGCCTAACGAGCGATTGCCGAGGCGATCCGGGAGGCAACCTCACCGGCCAGCTCCAGTGGCCTGCCGCCCCGTGCCGGCCGGTAGCAATCGGCAGCCGCGTCGTATTCGGCGCCGGCGATCGACCCGTGATCTGCGGCAAACTCCACGAGGTCGACGGGCCAGCCGACTCGTTCGAGGCCTGCGGCGAATTCTCGGCTTGCCTGCACCGGGACCGCGTCGTCGGCGACTCCGTGCAGCAGCGTGAAGGGCGTCGAACCGACGTCGACCCGGGACAGCTCCTCGGTCGCCACCCGGCCACGGATCGGGTCGGGGACCATGAAAGCTCCGGCGAGGCAAACCGTATGTACCAGAACAACTTCGAAGCGCGCGGCGGCGAGCGTCAGCGCCGCCGCGGCGGCACCACCCATCGACCATCCGATCAGCACGATTCCGTCGGGGCCGTCGGCCTGTTGTCTGGCGAAATCCAGCGAGCCCAACAGGTCCGCACGTCCACCGTCGGCGGAGTGCGAATTCCAATCGGGCGCGATGACCATGGCTCCGTGATCGGCGAGCGAACTCGCGAGCGGTCGCACCACGGCGCGCGCGTCGGCCTGCATGCCGTGCCACAGCAACATCGTCGGCTGCCCGCGTTCGCCATGGAGATCGGCTAGACGCCCCGGGGCGTACTCCAAAGTCCTCATCTCACAAGTTTGCCCAATTCGTGAATTATGCAATCTGGTCGCATGCCAACGGGGCGATCACCTAGGCAAAGGGTCAAACAAAATGTGATAAAAGATACTCAAAGTTTGACTCTGGCTAGAAAACATTGATTTAGTATGGTAATGCTTACCTGAAGCAACTAACAGTTTCGTAACTCGTAGCATTGCCAACCGCGACTCAACGAACCTGACAGCAAACGCGTGGGCCGTCCTCGAGCCACGCGGTCGGGGCCGAGAGTGGCACATCACTAGTCATAGCTCCGAGGGGGAGTTAGAACATGGTCGACGTCGCGATTACAGGGATCGGATGCCGTCTTCCCGGCAAGGTACGGGGGCCCGGGCAACTTTGGGACTTCCTGCTCGGGCGCGGCGACGGCATCATCGAAGTCCCGTCGGACAGGTGGAACCTGGACCGCTTCTATGACCCCGATCCAGACATGCCCGGGCGAATGTACACCCGCAGTGGCGGCTTCCTGCAGGATTCGCTGTGGGACTTCGATCCGGAGTTCTTCGGAATCTCGCCGCGCGAGGCCGCGATCATGGACCCTCAGCAGCGGCTGCTGCTCGAGGTAACGCAGGAAGCGCTGGATGACGCCGGGGCATCCGGGCGGGTCGCCGGACGTCAGGTCGGCGTGTACGTCGGCGGGTTCATGTCCGACAACAACCTGCTGCGTCACATTCCCTCGACCAGGACCGCGATCAACTCGCACACTCCCACGGCCGGCACGTTCACCATGCTGTCCAACAGGATCTCGTTCGTCTACGACCTGCGCGGCCCCAGCATGACGATCGACACCGCGTGCTCCTCCTCGCTGGTCGCGCTGCACGAGGCGACCCAGGCCATCGCCCGCGGCGAGATCGAGCTGGCTCTGGTCGGCGGGGTGAACGCGATGCTTGCCCCGGAGACCTTCGTCGCGATGTGCAAGGGCCGGTTCCTCGCCGAGGACGGCCACTGCAAGACCTTCGACGCCGCCGCTGACGGCTACGCCCGCGGGGAGGGAGCCGGCGTGCTGGTGCTCAAGCCGCTGGCCGACGCGTCCCGCGACCACGACCGCGTCTACGCCGTCGTCAAGGCCACCGGGGTCAACCAGGACGGCCGGACCGCTGCGATCACCGTCCCCAACCCGGATGCCCAGGCCGACCTGATCCGCCGGGTCACCGCCGAATCCGGTGTGCGGCCTGAGCAGATCGGCTACGTCGAGGCGCACGGCACCGGCACCGCCATCGGTGATCCGCTGGAAATGGCGGCGATCGGCGAAGCGCTGGGACGCATCGACGGTCGCAGCACCGACCTGGTCGTCGGCTCCATCAAGAACTCGATCGGCCACCTCGAAGCCGCGGCCGGTGTGGCCAGCGTGATCAAGGCGGCCCTGACCCTGCACCATCGGCAGCTGGCGCCGCAGGCGACGCTGAACGAACTCAACCCCGCCATCCCGTTCGCGGAGAACCGCCTGCGGGTGATCACCGAGGCCAAACCCTTCCCCGCCGGCTACTCACGGGCAGCGGCTTCGGTCAACGGATTCGGTTACGGCGGCACCAACGCCCACGCCGTTCTGGTGGGAGCGCCCGAGCCGGCCCCGACCGCGCAGCGGCGTTCGCCGCTGCAGGTGCTACCGGTGTCCGGGCGCAACGAAGTGGGCGCCCGGCAGCTGGCTCAGGAGTTGCTCACTCTCGTCTCCGACTCGACGGTCGACCCGGTGGCCCTGACCGACGCCATGTGGGCACGACGCGCCCACCACCACTTCCGGTTCGCCGTGCCGTTCACCGACCGCGACGACCTGCTGGCCCGGTTGGACTCGGTGGCCGACGGCTCGGTGGCCGGCGGCCGCACCGTCGTCGACGGCGGCTCGCCGACGTTCGTCTACAGCGGGATGGGCCCGCAGTGGTGGCGGATGGGCCGCGACCTGCTCGACAGCGACGGGCCGTTCGCCCGGACCGCCGCCGAGACCGACGAGATCTTCCGCCGGCTGTCCGGGTGGTCGCTGATCGACGAGATGCGCCGCGACGAGTCCGACTCGCGGGTGACTCGCACCGAGATCGCGCAACCCGCGAACTTCCTGGTCCAGGTCGGGCTGACGGCGGAACTGGCGCAATACGGCGTCCACCCTGCGGCCGTCGTCGGGCACAGCGTCGGCGAGGTGAGCGCCGCCTACGTCACCGGGATGCTGAGCCTCGAGGATGCGATCACGGTGAGCTACCACCGTTCCCGCCTGCAGGCCCAGACGGCCGGATCCGGCGGCATGCTCGCCGCGGGATTGAGCCAGACCGAGGCGCTGGATTGGATCGGCGCGCGCACTGACGTGTGCATCGCGGCGGTCAACAGCCCGTCCGGCGTAACCCTGGCCGGGACCCACGGCGCCATCGACGAGCTGAGCGACAAGCTCGGCGCTGAGGGGATCTTCGCCCGCAAGTTGCGGGTCGAGGTGCCCTATCACTCGCACCTGATGGACCCGATCCTGCCGGAGCTGACCGAGGCGTTGAGCGGCCTGAAGCCGCAGACCCCGGTCATCCCGCTCTACTCGACGGTCACCGGCGTACAGGTCACCGGCCCGGACTGGGACGCCGAATACTGGTGCGGCAACGTCCGCAAGCCCGTTCTGTTCGCCGCCGCCGCTTCCGCGCTGATCGACCGCGGTGACCGGCTTTTCCTCGAGGTCGGCCCGCACCCGGTGCTGTCGGGCAACATCAAGGAAATCCTGCTGACCAGCAGCTTTACCGGCACCGCGGTCGGCACGCTGCGGCGCGACGTCGACGACCACACCAGCGTCCGGACCGCGCTCGCCGACCTGTATGCGGCCGGCGGGCTGGACACCGATCACGCCCCGGGCAGCTCCGACGGGCTGCCACCGCACTGCGTGCTGCCGTCGCACCAATTCCAGCGGCAGCGGCTGTGGACGGTGGAAGAGGCGATCGTCGACGACCGGATGGGCAGCAACGACGCCCGGGCACTGCCCGGCGACCCGGTCGACGCCGGCCACCCGGAGTGGCGCGTCGAACTGGCGGCCGCGGCACTCCCCTGGTTGCGCGACCACGTCGTCGCCGACATGGTGCTGCTGCCCGGCGCGGCCTATCTCGACGCCGCCCTCGCCGCGGCCGCGCAGATCACCAACCGGCCCGCCCCGGCGCTGGAGGACGTCAGCTTCGTGGCCCCGTTCGTGGTGGAAGACAACGACGTTCCGACCCTGCGCCTGACCGTCGAATCCTCGAGCGGGCGGTTCACCGCCAGCTCGCGCGGCGCGGCGGGCGGCGGCTGGACCCGGCATGCGACCGGACGGATCGTGGACGGCCAGGTGCGGCCGGTACTGGCGTTGCCCGCCCTCGTCGGCGGCCCGGAGATCTCCGCCGAGCAGCTGTACCCCCGCCTGGCCGAGATCGGCCTGCAATACGGGCCGGCCTTCCAGCGGATCGTGCACGCGCAGGTCAGCGACTCCGCGGTGCTCGCCCGGCTGGACGCCACCGACACCAGCGTCGCCGCGTCCAACCACCAGG
>NZ_JAFAUS010000093.1 GCF_019243155.1 Mycobacterium sp. | reverse complement strand
GGCGCCTACCAGACCCTGTTCTCCCGGGGTTTGGTGCGCAAGACCTACCTGGCGCGGGCCGCCGTCGACCCCGCGTGCGAGTTCCCGCGCGTGGTGCGCAACCGGATCGTCAAACGTCGGGGACACCTGCAGGCGGTCTGCGAACCGGGAGAGGTCAACGCGGACACCAGGATTGAGCTGCTGTCGCCGGACGGGCTGTACCGGCTGACCCCGCGCACGGGGCGCACCCACCAGCTGCGCGTGCACATGGCTTCGCT
Organism: Mycobacterium sp.; assembly: GCF_019243155.1. Taxonomy (GTDB): domain Bacteria; phylum Actinomycetota; class Actinomycetes; order Mycobacteriales; family Mycobacteriaceae; genus Mycobacterium. The sequence continues at coordinate 27,609 of NZ_JAFAUS010000093.1, read as the reverse complement.
GGGGATTCCGATCGATGGGGACCCGTTGTATCCCAACGTCATTGAAGTCGCCGCCGACGACTTCAGCACACCGCTGCGGTTGCTGGCGCAGCGCATCGAGTTCGACGACCCGGTGACGGGCGTGCGCCGCGAATTCACCAGCCGCCGAGCGGGTCCCTGACTCCGATCTCTATCGCTGCGTCACCAAGGCGGACAGAACGCTGCGCTGATTTTGCCGGATTACGCGCTTGGATGGTCGATCTCGATCAGCTTCTGGGCAATCACCGTCACGGGCGTGTTCGACCGCTGCGACAACCTCACCAGCAGGGCGAACGCCGCCGCCGCGTTGATGTCGAAGCGCTCCATGAGTATCCCTTTGGCCTGGCCGATGACGTCGCGGCTTTCAACAGCGCGGCGTAGTTGCTCGATCTCCTGGGTCAATGCGGCGACGTGCCCCTGGTCCGCGCGGACCCTGGCGGCCAATGCGGCCAACACATGCAATTGCTCACCGGCGCCAGCCAGCTCTCCGCGGGCGTTGGCCCGCGAAAGTGCTGATAACGCTTCGTCAAGAGACACGATCTCGGCTACTTGATGGAGAACTCCGATGTGGTCGTGTCCATCGTCGACCGCGGTGTTGCTACACGTCCAGAGTTTCGGCATGAATATTTCGGGATTCTGCGGGTCGGCGATGTCGTACCGCACGATCGGCATGGCGTCGGTGCCGCGCTTGCGCATCGCGGATTCGGCGGATTCGGCAACCCGGGAGCATCCGCTGGCCTTCGGATCGTCCGGGTTGTCCGGGAACACGTCGAACACGAACTCACCCAGCATCTCCTCGCGCCGGCGCATGGAGATTGCCTCGTAGGTTCCATTGAGCCCGCGGATGCGTAGGTCGCGGTCGAGAAACATTGCGCCGACGTTAATTTTGCCGGCTACCGAAGTCGCGGCCGCGTGGAACCGATACTGGTCGAACTCTGTCGGAGAACGCCGCTTTGATGGCATGTCCGTGCATACCCGGTCCTTCGGCGGTGAACCTCCGGGTGTCGGAGGCCACTGGCATACTCGAATGTATGTTCGAGCAAGCGCAACGGTCGGAGGTGATCGCTCGTTTTGACGAGTTGTTCGAGCGGCATTACCCGTCGGCGACAGCCGAATCGGCGGCATTGCTAGAGCGGATTCACGCGTTCTCCCGGGTGGAGAATCGGGCGGCGGCCGCGCAGCTGACCGCAATTGACGAGCTGTTCACCTACCGGCTTTCGCGTTGTTCGGAGACCGAGGAGTGGGCCGTCGACACGATGGAGGCGGTGGCCGCGGAGGTCGCCGCCGAGTTGCGCATCAGTCAGGGGCTGGCCACCGGCCAGGTGCGCTACGCGCGAGCGATGCGGGAGCGGTTGCCGCGGGTGGCCGAGGTCTTCAAGGCCGGCGACATCGACTACCGCACGTTCCAGACGATCGTGTACCGCACCGACTTGATCGTCGACTCGGAGGTGTTGGTGGCCGTCGACGCCGAGTTGGCGGTCAAGGCGACGCGGTGGCCGTCCATGAGCCGGGGCCGGCTGGCCGGTCAGGTCGACAGGGTCGTCGCCAGGGCGGACATCGACGCGGTGCGGCGTCGTAAGGAGCGCGCAGCCGACCGGGAAATCTGGATCGCCGACAGCGGGGACGGCCTTTCGCACATCCAGGGCAGCCTGCTCAGCCCGGACGCGCGAGCGCTGGATCGGCGGCTGAGCGTGTTGGCGGGCACGGTGTGCGAGCACGATCCCCGCACCCGGGAGCAACGCCGCGCGGATGCCCTGGGGGCGTTGGCCGCCGGCACGGACCGGCTGGGGTGTGGCTGCGGGCGAGCGGACTGCGTCGCCGCGTCCCGGCCTGGCGCGAGCCCCGTGGTCATCCACGTGGTCGCCGAGCAGGCCACCGTTGACGGCGTCGGTGCGGCGCCGGGGTCGTTGGTCGGCGCCGACGGGCTGATTCCGCCCGAGTTGATGGCCGAGCTGGCCGCCTCGGCGAAGCTGGTGCCGCTCGTCCACCCGGGTGACGCGCCGGCCGAACCCGGCTATGTGCCGTCGGCGGCGCTGGCCGATTTCGTGCGCTGCCGGGACTTGACTTGCCGCTGGCCCGGCTGTGACCGGTCGGCAGCCGAATGCGATGTGGACCATACGATCCCGTTCGCCGCCGGTGGGCTCACGCATGCGTCGAATCTCAAGTGCTATTGCCGCATGCATCATTTGGTGAAGACCTTCTGGGGCTGGCGCGAGCTGCAGTTGCCGAACGGCACGCTGATCCTGCGGTCACCGGCGGGGCGTACCTACGTGACCACCCCGGGCAGCGCGCTGCTGTTCCCGTCCCTCTGCGCACCCACCGGCGACCTGCCTGCCGTCAAGGCGCCAGCCGACCAACCTTGCGGCGAGCGCACTGCGATGATGCCGCGGCGTGCGCGCACCCGCGCCCAGAACCGCACCCAGCGCATCGCCACCGAACGCCGACGCAACTGCGAAGCCCGCCTGGCGCGGCGCGCCGAATACTCAAGCTGCCCCGGCCCGGCCCCACCCGACGACGATCCACCAGCCTTCTAGCCGCGTGAATACTCCGGGACCGGGTAGCCCGCGGCCATGGAAATCACGGTCACTTTTGTGGGCAACGCCACCACTTTGATCACTGCCGGCGGGCTGACGCTGTTGACCGATCCGAATTTTCTGCACCAGGGGCAGCATGCCTATCTGGGTTACGGGTTGGTGTCCAAGCGGCTGAGGGAACCGGCGCTGAATATTGACGAACTGCCGCCGGTCGACGCCGTTGTGCTCTCGCACATGCACGGCGACCACTGGGACAGGGTGTCGCAGCGGGGCCTCGACCATGGGTTGCCGATCATCACCACCCCACACGCGGCAAAGCGGTTACACCACCGTGGCTTCGGCCACGCACTTGCCCTGTCGACGTGGCAACGCCACACGATCACCAAGGGCGACACCACCCTCAACATCACATCGCTGCCGGGACGTCACGCACCGGCGTGGAGCCATCGGCTGCTGCCACCGGTGATGGGCACCATGCTGGAATTCGTTTCCGCCGACCGCTCAGTCCGTCGGCTATACGTCTCCGGCGACACCCTGCTCGTCGAGGAGCTCAACGAGATTCCGGTGCGCTTCGACTCCATCGACGCGGGTGTGCTGCACCTTGGCGGAACCCGGCTGCCGGCCGGCCGGTGGCTTCCGTTCGGGTTGACCGTAACCATGGATGGCCGCCAGGGTGCGGAACTGGTGGCGTTGCTGGGGCTGCCGAAGATGATCCCGGTCCACTTCGACGATTACGGCGTCTTCGCATCGCCGCTGGCCGACTTCATCGGTGAAATGCAGCGCCGCGGCATGGGCGATCGGATCATCGAACTGGACCGCGGCGCCTCAGCGACCGTGTGAGAGTGGTCGCCGAGCGGCCGTTCAGCTACTGCTCTGGGGGTTTGTTCCGCCATCGTCAGTGGATAGGCGTTCAGGGCAGTATGCGCTGGCGGCGGCTTGGACGAACAGGGCGGCTTTTGCTGAGGTGAATGCCGGGTTGAGCTCGTGGACATCCCTGATGATGTCGAGCTGTGACGTACCTGAATTGGCCAAGTCACAAACCTTTTGGCCCGCTTTTATCGCGCGGTCGGAATTCTGATAAGTGATACCGGCTTTGTTGAGGGCGGCGAGGAACGCGTCGTCATCGGAGTCGGCGTGCGCTGGTATTGCCATGCCGACCAAGGCAACGGCGCCAGCCAGAAACGTTAGGATTCTCATGTCGCGAGCTCGCTGTCCTTAACCAGCGGCCGGCGGTTTACCGAAGATGCGGGGGCGGAACCCGTATATCGGTTCGGAGAACTCTTCCTCGTGCCCGCCGGGGATGCCCGCGATGGGCACGCCCGGCATGCCCACTGCCCCAGGCTCTTCCATCACCATCGGGGTGGCGGAGCCGAAGCCGTGGTAAGCAACTAGACCGACCTGAGTCGTCGCCGCCACTGGTGTGATGGTCGCTCCTGTTGCAGCCCACGCCGGCGGAACCGACAGGGCCCCAACTAGGCTCGCCTGCCCCACGCTTGCCGCGGCTGCCGCTCCGGGGGCGGTTACCGATGCCAGGTTCGCCGTACCCCCCAGGCCGGCGGCCAGGACGCCCAGCCCTGATGTGGTGGAGTCGACGGCGTTCAGAGAGTTGATGGAGTTCATCGCCACCTGCGAATCGATGAACGACGTCGGGTTCAACAGCCCGCTGGTGGTAAAGGCGTTCGAGAAGTTGGCGACCGAGGCGTTGTTGAGGAAGCTTCCCGTCACCGAGCCGTTGCTTCCATCCAGGAAGTTCATCAACCCGGCAAGCCCGGTGGTGGAGGTGTTCGTATTCGGCGCGAGGCCAAGCCACGCCAGCAGACCTCCCGAAGGGTCGGCGGCCGCCGCATTGACCGCATTGCTCGTGGAACCGCTTGCGGCGCTATTGGTGGCGTTCAAAACGGCGGCGTTCTGCTGGCTGGTGCCGCTGCTGGTGGTGTCCGAATTCGGCTGTTCGAACGGCGTCAATTGGGTTGCCGCGCGCGAGGAGGCGGTGTAGCCGGTCATCGCGGCGGCGTCCTGAGCCCACATGTCGCCATATTGAGCCTCGTTGGCAGCAATCAATCCGGTGTTCTGGCCGAAGAGGTTGCTCGCCACCAGGTTCGTCAGCTGGGTGCGGTTGGCCGTCACGACGGCTGGGGGCACGGTTGCGGCAAACGCGGTCTCATAGGCGGCCGCGGCCGCGTTGGCTTGTGTGCCGACCTGCTCGGCTTGGACGGCTGTGGTCTTGAGCCACTCAATGTAAGGTGCGACCGCCGCCGCCATCTTTGCCGAAGACGGACCGCCCCAACCCTCACTGGTGAGCGCCGCAATCACCGACTCATAGTTGGTTGCAGTGGAACGCAATTCAGCAGAAATGGAGTTCCACGCAGCCGCGGCGGCCAGCATCGATTCCGAGCCCGGGCCGGAATACATCCTGGCCGAGTTGATTTCGGGTGGCAATCCCGCATAGATCGACATGACATCTTCTCCAGAGTTCTCAGCCGGCGGCCGGTGGACGTGGCATGACGACGGGTCGGAACCCGTATTTGGGGATGGCGCGGCGACGCCTGCCGCCGCCGCCCATCGGCCCGGCGACGCCTCCGGGCCCGCCTGCCGCCGGGGCTGCCGAGGTCGAGTCAGTGAGACCGGTGACGCCGGTGGCCTGCACCGCTTGACCGGGGTTGAGATTGGCCGCCGACGTCCAGGTCTGCGGCACCGATAGCGATCCCACGAGATGCGCCTCGCCCACCCCGGCGGATGCGCCGGTGAGGCCGGCCGACCCCACCGTGCTGGATGACAGGTCGGCAGTCGCGACGCCGCTGGCGTCGGCGGCGAAGTCCCCTAGACCCCCGAGTGTCGTGGCGTGTTGAGCTGCCAGGAGGCCCTGCGTCGTGGCAATGATGAACTGCGGGTTGAACGGGCCGCCTGCAAGGGCGCCGTTGACCACCGCCGTGCTGAAGAAGTTGCCATTCGTGAAGGTCCCAAACGCCGAATTGTCCGAGCCGCTGAGCAGGCCCGCCAGGTACTGTTGGAGCGTTTCGCCGTTCGGGAGGGCCAAAGGCGCTGCGTTCGTAGCGTTCGTCGCTGCGTTGCTGTTCGACAACAGCGACTGCGCATTGCCCGCCGACGTGCTGGCAGCACGGTTGACCGCCTGACTTTGTGTGGTTACCGCGTCAGGCGTGGTGTTCGTCCGCGGCGATTGGAACGGCGTCACCTGGGACGCGGCACCCGAAGAGGTGGCGTAGCTGTTCATCGCCGCGGCATCCTGAGCCCACATTTCGGCGTATTGGGCCTCGGTAGCCGCGATCGCCGGGGTGTTCTGGCCGAAGATGTTGGTGGCCACCAAGGTCGCCAGCAGGCTGCGGTTGGCCGCGATGACCGGCGGCGGCACCGTGGCCGCGAAGGCGGCCTCAAAAGCCGTTGCGGCCGCGTGGGCCTGGGCGGCGGTCTGCTCGGCCTGAGCGGCAGTGGTGCTCAGCCACGTCACATAGGGTCGGGCCGCTTCCAACATCGACGCCGACGACGGGCCATGCCAGCCTCCGCTGCTCAGCTGCGTCAATACCGAATCGTAATCGATTGCCGCGGAACGCATTTCGGCGGCCAACGTATTCCACGACGCGGCGGCAGACAGCATCGGGCCGGATCCCGGGCCGGCATACATTTTCGCCGAGTTGACTTCGGGCGGCAACGCCGCAAAGTAGAGCATGGGACCCCCTTCGCGCCTAACAGGCTGCGGCCGCGGTGGCCGCACACAAAATAACATTCATTTTCAAATTCGCCACAAACGCCTGATACATCGCTGCAGCTCGGGCTGCTGCGGCGACGTAGGTCATCGGAGCTCGCCCGCGAAGGGGCGAGACAGAAACGTGACCCTGGCCAGAACGACCCAAGCCAGAAGCCACGTGGACTCAATACCCCTAAGCCGGGAAAGCTATCCAGACCGTGGGCGTCGATCTATGACGGTGATCCACGTAGTTAGCCTCTCCTAATAAGGTGTGCAAACCCCATCGTGACATTGCACGCAAAGGGAGTCAAGCGAGCTGAGATAGGGAGCCAGTTAGCTGCACGGGTGTTCGCAGCCAATTCACCTCGTCGCCATTTGGGCGCCAACGCTTCTGCTGGGGCCACACTGGGTTCCTTCTCGGCCACTGCCGGCGGCTTGGATTGGTGCGGGTATTTGCTGTCGGGCGATGGCTCAGTAGCCGCTTTGCAGCCAACCCAAAGTTTCGATTACCGGTTCACGCACAACATCGTTTTGGGGTGGTAATTCATTCGCGGGTGGATTTCCCATTCGTTGACATAAATACCTCTCACGTTCCCCCGGTGCGGCCGCGGCCTCGACGAGCGGTCGCCGGCTTACGGGGCGAGACTACGACGACTTGAATACGGGGCCGAGCTTCCGGGCAAAGCGATGCGCAGCCCGCCATGGACGCGATCGCGCTGCTTGCGAGACTCCATCATGCGGTTGCGGACGATGTGTTCGACGAGGATGGGGACGAAGGTCTGCACCGGTGCATCGACGAATTGCTGAGCCGTCTCTTCGCACCAGCGCTTGATCTGAGCGGTCCGATGTTCGTCACCAAGCCCCTCGTGACGGGCCAGCTTCTCGGCCACGTCCGCCACCGATCGCCCCACTGTGGCCCGGGCCGCCGTGGAAACCTCGGAGTCGGTGCGCGCCCGCGCCTCGTCGAGCGCCTGACGGGCGACGTCTTCGTCGGTGTCTGGCGCGATGACGTGCAGGGTGATGTGGCGACCGTATTCGGACAACAGCATGACACTTGCCGGCTCGTCGCTGGTGAAACCCAGTAATTCTATTGCGTGCCCGCCGATTTGAGCCGACGGCGGAGTATCATGCCAGTCGTTACGGTGGTAACCCACCATCACGATCTGCCCCAGCCGGTCGGACAACGCCGCCACCAGGCCCAGCAGCTCGGCGGCCAAATTCGTCGACCGCGGCCACCACGCCCCGTCGATGTGCTCGGACACAGCCCGATAAGGCTTGAGCTGCAACCGGTTTGCTTGCTCCATTTCAACCACCTGCTCGCTGACTCCGCGGATCGGCCTGACGACCCCCGCAAGGTCAAGGTCATCACGGGTAGTGGGCGGCCGCTGCGCCAGTGAGTGGCTGGCGGGTTTCCCGATCGTGAACAACGAATTTTCGCAACCTCTTTCGGGTGTGGAAACTGTGCTGCCCGGCCGCCGTCCAACCGTCGGCGCAGCGGCTGAGAAGATGGTGCGGTGCAGATCGCATCGAATATCCAGGGCCAGGTATGGCGCGGTGGCAAGGCGCAGGACGACTTCGAGTTCGACAAGATCTCGGACTATCTCACCGAGCGCGATACCCTGATCTGGGCCGATCTGTGCGATCCGGACCACGACACCCTGTGCGGCCTGGCCGACGAACTCGGTCTGAACCGCTGGGCTGTCGAAGACGCCCTGGCGGCGGCCGAGCGGGTCAAAGTCACCGCCTACGAAACCCACACCTTCTTCACCGTCTATGCGGTCGACGTCGCAACCGAGGCCGCCGAAACGCCACAGCGCATGCTGTCGATGCAGCGCATCTCGGGTTTCGTGCTGCCGCAGGGGCTGATCACCGTGCGCCTGACCTCCGACTTCGACATGGCCCAGGTGACGCGGAGGTGGCAGGAGATCGGCGGCCAGGCGCACGGTGTCGGGGCACTGGTGCACGGCTTGCTCGATGTGGTGGTCGACAGTCATTTCACGGCGGTGGAGGCCCTCGATGAATGCATTGAAGCCATCGAGGACGAGCTGTTCGACGGCAGGCCGCGCAAAGGAACCTTTCAGCGCAAAACATTCCAATTGCGCCGAGACCTGGTGAACCTTCGGCGAGTAGCGCTACCCATGCGCGAGGTGATCAATGCAATACAGCACCACCGGGTCTCGGATGGGTCCGACCGGCAGCTGGACCCTCTCTACGCCGACCTGTATGACCACGTGTTGCGGGTGGCGGAATGGACAGAATCGTTGCGCGACATGATCACAACGATTTTCGAAACCAACCTGTCGCTGCAGGACGCCCGGTTGAATACCGTCATGAAGAAGTTGACCGGGTGGGCGGCCATCATCGCCGTGCCAACGGCGATCACGGGCTTTTACGGGCAGAATGTTCCCTACCCAGGTTTCGGAAATGCCGCCGGATTCGCGGCCAGCACCACCGTGATAGTCGTCTTGATGGTGGTGCTCTACGTGATGTTCAGGCGTCGCGATTGGCTGTAGATCGCAAGGTGGTCACTTACGCGACAGGCGGCGCCGGAAAGACTTTGCCGGATGCGCTGATTGACCATGTCGGGCATGGCCGTGCCGGGTTTGCGAATACGGGTCGTCGTCATTGTGTGATACTCCCGTGGAACAGAAATGCCGTTGCTTGCTGGAGGCGAGGCTAGTTCGCATGCTCACATGTCCGGCGTCACCCGTTGCGGTATCGCCGATAGTGCGGTTTGCGCCCCACCAAGGTTTGCTCCGCCGTCTTTTATGCGTCACCGGCGGACCCTCGCCGACGTGTGGCCGGTGATTTGACGACAATGTCTTACCCGCGATGGTTGTCGCTTGTTCTAGTGGCGATATGTCTGGCCGGCTGTGGCGTGCGGCATGTCTCTGCGGCCAGCGCTCGAGACATTTCCGGCACCTTTCGTTCCGGCGGCATAGACAGAACTTACGTGCTGCACGTGCCGCCCGGAGACCCCGTCGGCCTGGTGCTCAGCCTGCACGGCGGCGGCGGCACCGGGATCGGGCAACGGGGGTTGACCGATTTCGACGCCGTTGCTGATGCCCATGGCCTGGTGGTGGCCTACCCCGACGGTTACGACAAGAGCTGGGCCGACGGGCGGGGCGCCTCGCCGGCGGACCGCCATCACATCGACGACGTCGGCTTCCTCGTCGGGCTGGCGGGCAAGCTGCAGAACGAATACAACGTCGCCCCAGGACACGTTTTCGTCACCGGGATGTCGAATGGGGGCTTCATGTCCAACAAGCTCGGGTGCGACCGCGCAGACGTGTTCGCCGCGATCGCGCCGATAGCCGGCACCATGGGTGTGGGCGTGACGTGTAACCCGTCGCGCCCCGTATCGGTGTGGGAAGCGCACGGAACCGCCGATCCGGTGGTGCACTTCAAAGGTGGTGACGTGCGTGGCCGCGGCGGGATGAGCCACTCCATTTCGGCCACCAGCATGGTCAACAAGTGGCGCACCGTCGACGGGTGCCAGGGGGATCCGTCGGTGCAGGACATGCCCAACGTCGGCGACGGCACCGTCGTGCACCGGTTCGATTCCACCGGCTGCTCGGCGTCCACCGAAGTGGTCTTCTACCAAATCGACAACGGCGGCCACACCTGGCCGGGCGGCAAGCAATACCTGCCCAAGGCCGTCATCGGGTCCACCACCCGCGCACTCGACGGATCGGAAGCCATCGCACAGTTCTTCCTCGCGCACGCCCGCGACTAGTCAGCGCTGGCAGGACGGGCACCAGTACGTCACCCGTTCGCCGGAGTCGTCGAACTTGATGCGGGTGCCGCAGCGACGGCAATTGAGTCCGGTCCGCCCGTACACCCACAGCTGCTGCCCGGCCTTGGTGTTTCCGGTGGTGCAGCGATTCCAGCGGAAGCGATTGACCCACAACATGTCTCGTGCACGGGATACCAGCCGGAGCGGATCGGCGATCGCACTCATCGGCGCGGTGGGCAGATGCCCGCTGACGAAACACAATTCGTTGCAGTAGACGTTGCCGATGCCGGCCAGCACGCGCTGGTCCAAGAGCGCCTCGCTGATCGGCCGATCCGGAGCCGCCATCAGGTTGGCGGCGGCAAGGGCGGGGTCCCAGTTTTCGCCGAGCAGATCGGGTCCCAGGTGCGCGACGGCGTCCTCGTCATGGTCGCGCTCCAGGATCTCCAGCACCCCGAGGTCGACACCGATGGCCCGAATAGGTCCGGCTTCCAACACGATTCGCGCGCGATGGTCGACCCGTACCGGACGATTGCCGACCCGCCAGCTGCCATCCATCTTCAGATGCGAGTGAATGCTGGCCTCACCCACCCGGATCAGCAGGTGCTTGCCGCGGCTGAGCACCTCGTCCACCACCTGCCCGGTGAGGTCGACGGTGGCGTACCGCGGAACCCGGACATCGCAGCGCGTCAGCGTGCGCCCGGCCAGGTGCTGCCGCAGCACTTCCGCGGTGTGCCAGACGGTGTCGCCCTCGGGCATGGCTAGCGCAGCCGCATTCCGCGCGGGGTGCGGGCGAATCCGGCGTCCGCGAGCCCGTCCAGCGCCGCGGACTCCGAGCCGCCCGCGCGGGGCGCCAGCGCCGGCACGCCGTCGATGCGTTCGACCAGGATCGACGAAACACGCTTGGCAGCAACCAGATCCGCCAGTGCGACTGCTGCGGAGTGATTGGCGGCCGGGTCGTCGGTGAACGTCAGCAACGAACGTCCGCCGCGCTCGAGGAACCAGGCCAGGTTGCCGTCCACCAGCACGACCAGCGCCCCGGCCTTGCGGCCCGGTCGCGCCCCGGGCGCGTTGCCGTCGCCGCCGGAGGCGGCGGGCCAGGGGAGCGCCGCGCCGTAGGGATTGGCCGGGTCGGCGGCGGCCAGCACGACCGCCCGGTAGTCCGGCCGTTCCGGGTCGATGCTGTCGGTGTAGTTGCGCAGCCGGTCGACGGTCGAGGAGACGGCGAACTGCGCGCCGCCCAACGACTCGACGAAATAGCCGCGCTGACAACGGCCGGCGTCTTCGAAGTTGCTCAACACCTTGTAGAGCGTCGCGAACCCACCGGGCACACCCTCGGCGGCCACCGCGCCGCGCGTCACCACGCCGTGGCGACTCAGCAGCTGTTCGGCTTGGAAGTGGGCGCGCAGGGTGGAATCCGGTTCGGGCGCCGTAAGAGCCGACCAGCGGCCGGCGACCGTCGGGTCGGCGGGGCGAGATTGTGCGTGCGCGACGCTGTATCGGCTCAGACGCGGCGGCCGGTGTGACCGGTGCGCGGTGGCGGAGCGTCTGCGGGTGCCCGTGCCGCCGAGGACGGCGCGCACCGGCGCGAACGTATCGCCGGTGACCCAACCGGCCCAGATCAATTCCCACAGGGCGCTTTTCAGCTCGCTCTCGGGCAGGCCGCCCTGTGTGAGCTGCCGGAAGAAGTACGCGCCCCCGCCGGCCAGCGAGTCCAGGATGGCGCGGTGGGCTTCGGTGAAGTCGATGTCGGCGGGCGCGGCCAGCGTCAGCGGCGCGGAATCGCTGACATGCAACGCGATCCAGCCGTCGCTGCTCGAAATCGATCCGGCGCCAGACCAGGTGACCTCGCCGGCCGCGAGCAGTTCGTCGAGCATCGCGGGGGAGTAGTCCCGCACCCGGGGACCCAACACCAGCGGTTCGATCGCCGAGGCCGGCATCCGCATGCCGGCCAGCTGATCGACCACCGACATCACCCCGTCGAGGCCCGAATGGCTTGGGGAACCGGAAGAATCGGCCGATCCCACCCGATGCCAGGCGGGCAGGAACCGCCCGTAGGCGGCGGTGCTGACAGGTTCGACCTGGGCCCGCAGCGCCGCCAGCGAGCGCCGCCGCAGGATGCGCAATACGTCGGCGTCGCACCACTGTTCGCTGCCGGCGCCCACGTTGACGTCCGCCGCGACGAAGTCGCCGCGCACCAGCCTTCCGTCACCGGCCAGCCGGCCCAGCACGTCGGCGGTCACCCGCAGCCCCAGCCCGAATCGGGCGGCGGCCTGCGCGGTGGTGAAGGGGGTGCGGGTCCGCGCGTATCGGCCCAGCAGCTCGCCCAGCGGGTCGGCCACCTGCTCGGTGAAGGCGGTCGGCACGCCCAGCGGAACCGCAACGCCGACCCCGTCGCGCAGCCGGCCGATGTCCTCGATGGCCACCCACCAGGTGCGGTCGGCGAACGACACCGTCAACGCGCGCCTGGCCGCGCGCAGGCCTTCCAGCCAGCCGCCGACATCCGCGCCACCGGCGCGGGTCGCGACCTCCTCCTCGGTCAGCGGACCCAGCAGCCGCAACAGGTCCGCGACCCCTTCGGCGTCGCGGGCCGCGCGGTCGGGGGCCAGATGCTGTAACTGCCGGCCGGTCGCGGCGACGATCTCCGGGTCGAGCAGCTCGCGCAGCTCCACCCGGCCGAGCAGCTCGGCCAGCAGCGAGCTGTCGAGCGAGAGCGCCGCGGCGCGGCGCTCGGCCAGCGGCGCGTCCCCCTCGTACATGAACGCGCCGACGTAGCCGAACAACAGCGACGCGGCGAACGGAGACGGCCGCTGCGTCTCCGTCTCGAGCACCCGCACCCGTCGCTGGGCGATGCCCGACATCAGGCCGACCAGGGCCGGCACGTCGTAGACGTCCTGCAGGCATTCCCGGATGGTCTCGAGCACTACCGGAAAGTCGGGGTATTTGCGCGCCACCTCCAGCAGCTGCGCGGCCCGCTGCCGCTGCTGCCACAACGGCGAGCGACGGCCCGGGTGGCGGCGCGGCAGCAGCAGGGCGCGCGCCGCGCACTCGCGGAACCGCGACGCGAACAGCGCCGAGCCGCCCACTTCGGCGGTGACGATGGGGTCGATCTCGTCGGCGTCGAACACGAACAACTCCGCGCCCGGCGCAACGTCTTCCATGGTGTCGGGCAACCGCACCACGATGCCGTCGTCGGAGGCGGTGGGTTTCTCGTCGAGGCCGTAGCGCTCGCGCAGCCGCCGGCTGACCGCCAGCGCCAGCGGACCGTTCACCCGCAGCCCGTACGGCGAATGCAGGATCACCCGCCAATCGCCCAGTTCGTCGCGGAAACGCTCGACCAGCAGCGTGCTGTCGGTCGGCACCGCCGACGTGGCCGCCTTCTGCTCGTCCAGCAGCCCCCACAGGTTGTCGGTCGCATAAGCATCGAAACCCAAACCCGCACAACGCTTGTCGAATTCGGCGCGGGTCATGCCGGCGAGCTCGCCGGTGAACGCCCCGAGCGCGGCGCCGAGCTCGGCCGGACGGCCGGCATCGTCGCCGCGCCAGAATGGCAACCGCGCGGGCTGGCCGGGCGCCGGAATCACCAGCACCCGGTCGTGGGTGATCTCGGTGATCCGCCAACTGGTGGCGCCCAGCGAGATGATGTCGCCGGGGCGGGACTCGTAGACCATCTCCTCATCGAGTTCGCCTACCCGGGAGGGCTTTTCGGATTCCGTGGCCAGGTAGACCGTGAACAGCCCGCGATCGGGGATGGCGCCACCGGAGGTCACGGCCAGCCGTTGCGCGCCGGGCCGCGACGTCAGGGTGCCTGCGTCGCGGTCGTAGACCAATCGTGGTCGCAGCTCGGCGAATTCGGTGGACGGGTACTTGCCGGATAGCAGGTCCAGGGTGGCCTCGAAGACGCTGCGCGGCAGCGTGGCGAAGGGGGCGGACCGGCGGACCGTGTCGAACCACCGGTCGGCGTCGAGTGGCTGCAGCGCGGCCGCCGCCACCGTCTGCTGGGCGAGGATGTCGAGCGGGTTGGCGGGAACCCGCATGGTCTCGATCTGCCCGGCCAGCATCCGCTGCACGCTCACCGCGCAGCCGATCAGGTCCGTGCGGTGCTTGGGAAACAGCACGCCCTGCGAGACCTCGCCGACCTGATGACCGGCCCGGCCGATGCGCTGCAGGCCGCTGGCCACCGACGGCGGCGCCTCCACCTGGATCACCAGATCGACCGCGCCCATGTCGATGCCCAGTTCCAGGCTGGACGTCGCCACCACCGCCTTGAGCAACCCTCGCTTGAGGTCCTCTTCGACCAAAGCGCGTTGTTCCTTACTGACCGAGCCGTGGTGGGCGCGGGCCAATAGTGGGTCGGCGCCGTAGGTCTGGCCGCTGCCCATCAGCTGCGCGGGCGCGCCGCCGCCCACCTTGGGGTTGAGATCGGCGGGGCGCTCGATGCCCATGCGCTCGGCATGAATCTCGTTCAGCCGGGCGGTAAGTCGTTCGGCCAGCCGCCGCGAGTTCGCGAACACGATGGTCGAGCTGTGCGCCTCGATCAGGTCGACCAGGCGCGCCTCGACGTCGGGCCAGATGCTGTTCTCCGCCAGGTTGGTCATGTCGGGAACCGGCACCTGCACCGTGAGGTCGACGGTCTTGGCCGACGGGGGAGCCACGATGGTCGTCGGCGCCTGCCCGGACAGGAACCGTGCCAGCTCCTCGGGCGGGCGCACCGTGGCCGACAACCCGATGCGCTGCGCGCGCCGACCCTCGCGCAGGTCGTCCAGCCGCTCGAGTGAGATGGCCAGGTGCGCGCCGCGCTTTCCGCCGGCGATCGCGTGGATCTCGTCGACGATCACCGTCTGCACGGTAGCCAGCGTCTCGCGTGCGGACGAGGTGAGCATCAGGAACAGCGACTCCGGCGTGGTGATCAGCACGTCGGGCGGCTTGGTGATGAGCTGGCGGCGCTGCGCGGGCGGGGTATCGCCGGAGCGGACCCCGACGCTGATCTCGGGGGCGGGCAGACCGCGGCGTTCGGCGATCCGGGTGAGCCCCGCCAGCGGGGTGCGCAGGTTGCGCTCGACGTCGACGGCCAGCGCCTTGAGCGGCGAGACGTACAGCACGCGGGTGCCGGCCGGCTTTTCGGCGGAGCCGGCAAGGCTGTCCAGGGCCCACAGGAACGCGGCCAGCGTCTTGCCCGAACCGGTGGGAGCGATCACCAGCGTGTTGTCGCCGTCGGCGATCGCGTTCCAGGCCTGCGCCTGGGCGGTGGTCGGCGTGGCGAACGTGCTGGTGAACCATTCGCGGGTGATCGTGCTGAAGCGACCCAGGGCGTCGGGGCCCTCGGGGTCGGAATCGGCGCGTTTGCTCACCTAGCCATCGTGCCAGCGGGCACTGACAAGGCGTCCGCTACTGCGGTTGGTGACGAGCGGTCGCCATCGCGTGCGCCAGCTCCTCGGGGATTTCGGGCACCCGGGTGATCGCGTCGAGCAGCGCGTGGGCGCACGAGTCGGCGAGGCGTTCGGCGCTGGTGGTGGGGTCGATGATGCGCTGCCGGCACAGCTCGAACGTGAACGCCAGCCACCCGTGCAGGATCACCCGCAGGTCGCGCTCGACGTGCGGTTCCAGCTTGGCCCCGGGAACCTTCACCACGACCTCGCCGATGCGGGTCATGATCAGCTCCAGCTGACGGTTCTTGGCGTCGTCCTCGACGCCCAGCAGAACCGGGTCGGAGCGGCCCAGCCCGACGTATGCGGCCCAGGCGGCTTCCGGGTTCTGTTCGTGGTAGGCCATGTACGCGATGACGCCGACGCGCGCCTCTTCGAACATCGTCAGGCCAACCATCGGCTCTTTGTTGGTGGCTTCGTAGAGTCGGTCGGCCTCGTCCTTCACGACCGCGGCGAAGAACGCTCGCTTGTCGGGGAAGTAGTGGTACATCAACGCCCTTGAGACTCCGGCCCGCTCGGCGATTTCGTCGATGCGGACCTCGTCGTAGGGTCGTTTCCCAAATACCTCTGCCCCCAAAGCGAGCAGCTCAGCGCGTCGATCCTCGGGGGATAACCGCCTCCTGGCTGTCGGCATGTGACAGATAGTACTCATCAGCCATGAGACGCCGACCACATTGGATTTATCCGAACTCCACGCCTTGGGCCAGCGGCAACTCGCCGGAGTAATTGACGGTATTGGTACTTCGGCGCATGTACGCCTTCCAGGAATCGGAGCCGGACTCCCGCCCGCCACCTGTTTGTTTCTCGCCGCCGAATGCGCCGCCGATCTCGGCGCCCGACGTGCCGATGTTGACATTGGCGATGCCACAGTCGGATTCGGCCAGAAACCGCTCGGCCTCGCGCAGGTCGTTGGTGAAGATCGCCGACGAAAGCCCTTGCGGCACCGCGTTGTTCAGCGCTACCGCCTCGTCGAGCTCGTCGTAGGTCAGCGCGTAGAGGATGGGTGCGAACGTCTCGGTGGCCACGATGGCGGTCTGGCCGGGCATGCGCACCAGGGCGGGCGCGACGTAGTAGGCGCTGGGATGGCCCGCGTCGTGCCGGTCGCCACCGATCACCTCGCCACCGTCAGCCTGGGCCAGTTCCAGCGCCCCGACCATGTCGCGGTAGGCGGTCTCGTGAATGAGCGGCCCGACGAGGGTTCCGTGGGCCGCCGGGTCACCGATGGGCAGCTTTGCGAACGCGGCCGCGACCCGGGCGATCACCTCGTCGGCCACCGAGCGGTGCACGATCAGCCGGCGCAGGCTGGTGCAGCGCTGCCCGGCGGTGCCCGCGGCGGCGAACACGATGGCGCGCACGGCCAAGTTGAGGTCGGCCGACGGTGTCACGATGGCGGCGTTGTTGCCGCCCAACTCCAGCAGCGCCCGCCCGAAGCGCGCGGCGACCCGCGGCCCGACGGCCTGGCCCATTCGCACCGAACCGGTCGCGGACAACAGCGCGATCCGGGGGTCGTCCACCAGTCGCTCGCCCAGGTCCTTCTCGCCCAGCACCAGAGCGCTCACCGCGGGCGGGGCCCCGACGTCGGCGGCGGCGCGACCGATCAGCGCCTGACACGCCAGGGCCGTCAACGGCGTCAACTCCGAGGGCTTCCACACCACCGTGTCGCCGCACACCAGCGCCACTGCGGCGTTCCACGCCCACACCGCGACCGGGAAGTTGAACGCGGTGATCACGCCGACGACGCCCAGGGGATGCCACGTCTCCAGCAGGCGATGCCCGGGGCGTTCCGAGGCGATGGTCAGGCCGTAGAGCTGACGCGACAGGCCGACGGCGAACTGGCAGACGTCGATCATCTCCTGCACCTCGCCGGCCGCCTCCGATGCGATCTTGCCCACCTCGATCGTCACCAGCGTGGCCAAATCGTGCTTGTGCTCGGTGAGCAGTTCGCCGAGGCGGGCCACCAGCGCGCCGCGCACCGGCGCCGGGGTGCTCCGCCACACCGAAAACGCTTGCGCCGCATCGGCGATCGCCCGCTCGGCCTCCTCGGGCGTGGTGGGCGCGACGGTGAACAACACCTCCCCGGTGATCGGCGTGCCGGCGGCCAGCCCGTGCCCGTCGGGCTCGCCGAGAACGGCTCCATTGGCTCCGATGGCCCCGATCGCTTTCAGGGCGGCACTCGCCTGGGCGCGCAGTTGCTCTGTCATTTGGCGCCACTCCTCCTCATCGCTTCGCTCTGCATCGTCGCCGGCGCGGTCATTTGGCGCCGCTCCTTCTCATCGCTTCGCTCTGCATCGTCGGCGGCGCAGTCATTTGGCGCCACTCCTCCTCATCGCTTCGCTCTGCATCGTCGCCGGCGCGGTCATAACGCCTCCTTCGAGTAAAGCTCGTACGGGTCGAAGATCTCGCGGTCGATGGCCCCGGCCAGCCACTGCACGTCGTACCCGGAATCGTCGGCCGCAGTAGTGAAGCTGGGGGCCCCCGGGTCGCGGTCCAGGTTCGACCGGAAGATGCCCGCCGCCGAGGCGGGCAGGAAATCCTCGTAGACGATCGGCGCCGATGGGTTGCCGCGGCGGTAATAGGCGAGACCGTCGGCGGCCATCTCCTTATCGGTCGACGGAAAGTGGTGCGACCAGGCGCGGACCGGGTTCGGCGCGGCCATCGCCGCGTCGTAGCGCTTGCGTCCGCGTGGGGTCAGCGCGACGCCGCGCGCCTCGACCTCACCGAACCGCACCCGCAGGTTGCCGTTGACGAGCGTGCCGTCGCGATTGCGGAACCGACGCGGCTCGGCGAGGGCGCGAAATGAGGTCTGGCGCAGCAGCACCGCCGGCCCGTCGGTGCGCGGCGGGCCCTGGATGGCGTCGATCATGGTGATGCCGCGCTGCGTCATCCGGCGGTAGAGCTCGTCGATGTCGAGCACCCGCGGCGTCAGGTGGTTGATGTGGGTTGACCCGACACCGGCGATGTCGGCGGCCACGGCCGACACCCGCGACAACTCGTCGTACCAGGATTTGTCGATCGGCTCGCGCGACAGCGCGAACGCCGACACGGCCGCCGCGACAAAGGCTTCGGCTTCGTCGGCAACGCAGCCACGGTCGGCGGCGATGGTCCGCGCGTGAGCGAGCAGGGCGGGGTCGAACAATTGGCGCCTCATCAAGAACGTCTGTACCCGCGTGCGCAGGTCGCCGTCGAAGTAGCGGGCGTCGCGGGCGGCCAACATGGAAGTGAACACGCGAAAAGGGTTGAGCGACAATTCTTCTGCGTCGACGGGCCGAAACGCCGTCGACACCACGGGGACGGGTGACGCCGCCGAGCGCAGGTCGTAGTAGCCCACCGGCAACATGCCGAACGCGGCGAACACTTCAGCGACGGCAGCCAATTCGGTCGGGCTGCCCACTCGGATGGCGCCGTGCCGCTCGGCGGTGACCCGCCCGACCGAACCGAGCCGTTCGGCGTCGTGGTGGCGCGCCACATAATCGGCGTTGACTTGCCCGGTCACCTCGACCAGCGTCGCGTACGCGGGCACCTCGCCGGCATACATCGCCGACAAGCCGGCGGCGAACTGCGCGCGAAGCTGCCAGGTCGCCAGTCTTTTCCGCGAGCTCACGGCACACCCACCGATGCCGCCGGGTTGCGATAATCTCCGGCCATGAGTGACTCGATCGACGACATCGACCGGATCCTGGTGCGCCAGCTGGTCGCCAACGGACGGGCCACCCTGGCGGAGCTGGCCGCCAGCGCCGGGCTGTCGGTGTCGGCGGTCCAGTCGCGGGTGCGCCGGCTGGAATCCCGCGGCGTGGTGTCGGGGTATTCTGCGCGCATCGACCCTGAGGCGGTCGGGCACAAGCTGTCGGCGTTCGTGGCCATCACTCCTCTGGATCCCTCTCAACCCGATGATGCGCCCGCCCGGCTGGAGCACATCGCGGAGATCGAGTCGTGTCATTCGGTGGCCGGGGATGAGAGCTACATCCTGCTGGTGCGCGTCGAGTCCGCACGCGCCCTCGAGGACCTGCTTCAGCGGATCCGCACGGCCGCGAACGTCAAGACTCGAAGCACCATCATATTGAATACTTTTTACAGTAATCGGCAGCATATACCGTAAAATATCCTGTTGAGGCGTCATAATTCCGTAAAGATACGCTACTATGAGCGCCATGACCGCCACCCTGGACACCTTCACCCGCACCGATCGGCACACCGCACCCGACCAGGTCCACGAGGTGCTGGCACGCAGCATTCTGGTCGACGGTTTCGACTTCGTGCTCGATCTGACCCGCTCCGCCGGTTCGTACCTCGTCGACGCCCGCGACGGCCGGCGCTACCTGGACATGTTCACGTTCTTCGCCTCGTCGGCGCTGGGCATGAACCACCCGGCCCTGGCCGACGACGAAGATTTTCGCGCCGAACTCGCCGCGGCGGCGCTGAACAAGCCCAGCAATTCCGACGTCTACTCGGCGCCGATGGCCGGCTTCGTCCAGACCTTCGCCCGGGTGCTCGGCGACCCGGAACTGCCACACCTGTTCTTCGTCGACGGCGGCGCGCTCGCGGTGGAGAACGCGCTCAAAGTGGCGTTCGACTTCAAGAGCCGGCACAACGAGAAACACGGCATCGATCCGGCGCTCGGCACCCGGGTGCTGCACTTGCGCGGCGCATTTCACGGGCGCAGCGGCTACACCCTGTCGCTGACCAACACCAAGCCGCTCACCGTGGCGCGCTTCCCCAAGTTCGACTGGCCGCGGATCGACGCGCCCTACATCCGGACCGGTGCCGACATGGACGCGCTGGAGTTCGAGTCGCTGCGCCAGGCGCGGGACGCGTTCGAGGCGCACCCGCACGACATCGCATGCTTTGTGGCCGAGCCGATCCAGGGCGAAGGCGGTGACCGGCACTTCCGCCCCGGCTTCTTCGCGGCGATGCGGGAGTTGTGCGACGCCTACGACGCGCTGCTGATCTTCGACGAGGTGCAGACCGGCTGCGGCGTGACCGGAACCGCTTGGGCGTACCAGCAATTGGGCGTGCAACCCGATGTCGTCGCGTTCGGCAAGAAGACGCAGGTCTGCGGGATCATGGCGGGCCGGCGGGTCGACGAGATCGCCGACAACGTCTTCGCGCTCAGCAGCCGGATCAACTCGACGTGGGGCGGCAACCTCGCCGACATGGTGCGGGCACGTCGCATCCTCGAAGTGATCGAGAGCGACGAACTGTTCGACCGCGCCGCCGAACAGGGTGCGTACCTGCGGGCCCGCCTCGACGAGCTGGCGCACGACTTTCCCGGCGTCGTGCTCGATCCGCGGGGTCGCGGCCTGATGTGTGCGTTCAGCCTGCCGACCGCGGCCGACCGCGATGAGCTGATCCGCCTGCTGTGGCGACGTGGCGTGATCGCGTTGGTGTCCGGTCCCGACGGCGTCCGGTTCCGCCCGGCGCTGACGGTGTCGCGAGCGGAGCTCGACGCGGCTATCGGCGCCGTGCGGGGCGCCCTGGCCGCGATGGCGTGATCGGTGATTTCGACCCGGACCGGTTTACCCTGTTTACCGCCGGGTATGTCGTGCCATGCAAACTTCGCATCGTAGCGAGCGCCGCCAGGGGATTGAAGAATTCTCCCGCGGCGGTAACTAATTGGCCGCAGCGAACGATTGAATAAGAATATCCGGGCGACCGACAACAGCCGGATGCGGAAAATAATGTGAGGTTCTCAGATGCCGAAAGCAGATGAGCGATCACACGGCGATCGCTTAGGGCAGGAAGACGGCGAAGTGCGCGCCGCCATTCGGTTTGCGGTCGTGGCGGCGGTCCTGGCAGTCGGCTTCCTGGTGCTGGCCGCCCTCTGGGTGAGCACCTGCCCGGGAACGGGCGTCGACACGGTGGCCTGCGGCCCACCCCAGCGGACGTTATTGGCCCTCGGGGGACCGGGGATCCTGCTGGCCGCGGGGTTGTGGGCGTTCTGGCGCACCTACCGGGTCTGGAAGGCCGAGGGCACCTGGTGGGGGTGGCACGGCGCCGGCTGGTTCCTGCTGACGTTGATGGTGGTGATGGTCGCCATGGGCGTTGCGCCGATCGCCGGACCGGTACTGGCTCTCTGAGCTTGTGACCGGGCCTCGCCAAAACCATTGAGTGAGATCTAACGTTGATAGTGCAACCCTGCGAATGGCGTCCAAAATCTAAATAGGAGCAGCCATGGGAGACACCTATCATGATCCGGTCGACCATCTCAGGACGACGCGACCCCTGGCCGGCGAATCGCTTATCGACGTATTGCACTGGCCGGGCTACCTATTAGTCGTAGCGGGCGTAATCGGCGGGTGCGGCAGCCTTGCGGCCTTCGGCACCGGGCATTATCACCAGGGTATGACCGCCGGTGTGACCGCCGTCATAGTAACGACTTTGGGCTTGGTGTGGCTGGCTGTGGAGCACCGGCGAATACGCAGAATTGCGGATCGTTGGTACGCCGAACATCCCGAGGTGCAGCGGCAGTGGCCCGCCAGCTGAGCCTGGCCGGCTTCTCAAATCGTCTGATTAGCAAGCCTTTTCGTGAACATGCCGATCTCGTAGCGATGGCTCGGTCCGCGACCGCTTAACGTCGGTTCGGACCCCGTTTAAAGCCCGCCGGTCTGTTCGGGAATCGGGCGAGACGAAATGTCGCCAAGACGCAAAAATCGTGGGTTACCCGCCTCGTTCAGTGGGTATTAAGTCTTGACCATGATCAGAGCCGGAAAGGTTGCGTTAGCGTGGCCGCCCCAACGTGGGGAACAGGATCACGAAGACACATACATAAATGCCTACTGCAAACAGCCTCAATACGACCAGCGTGATCCCGGCGATTACCGCGACGCGCCCCAGCCGGCGCGGGCGGACTGTATCGGTAATGTCAGGCCCGTCCATTCCGTCGTTTTCGGGCGGATTGTCCGGCGGCGATCATGACTAACCGGCTCGAACGTACGGTCCACGGCGGGCTGCAAGCCAGTAGTAGGGTCAGTCAAACGTTGCCGGGAGACCAGATGAACGATGCGGGATTGCGCGCTAACAAGCGTCAACGCGGCCACCGGGCCGTAGAGCTACACGTTGCGGCACGGCTGGAGAACCTCGCCATGCTGCGCACGCTTGTCGGCGCGATCGGCACCTTCGAAGACCTGGATTTCGACGCCGTGGCGGACCTGCGGCTCGCGGTCGACGAGGTGTGCACCCGGTTGATCCGCTGTGCCACCCCCGACGCGACGCTGATCGTCGTCGTCGACCCGCAGGAGGACCAGCTTGTAGTCGAAGCCTCCGCCGCGTGCGACACCCACGATGTGGTGGCGCCCGGCAGCTTCAGCTGGCATGTGCTGACGTCGTTGGCTGACGACGTCCAGACTTTTCACGACGGCCGCGAACCCAATGAAACCGGCAGCGTCTTCGGTATCACGCTGACGGCGCGACGGGCGGCCTCCAGCAGGTGACAGCCCGTCCTGCCGGCGGTTCGGTTTCGCGTCCGAACGAATACGCCGATGTTCCGGAGATGTTCCGCGAGCTGGCCGGTATCGCCGCCGACTCGTCGGAATTTCAGCGTCAACGGGACAAAATCGTCGAGCGCTGCCTGCCGCTCGCCGACCACATCGCCCGCCGGTTCGAGGGCCGCGGGGAACCGCGTGACGACCTGGTTCAGGTGGCGCGGGTCGGGCTCGTCAACGCGGTGGTCCGCTTCGACGTCGACGCGGGCTCCGACTTCGTCTCGTTCGCGGTGCCCACCATCATGGGCGAGGTCCGCAGGCACTTTCGCGACAACAGTTGGTCGGTCAAGGTTCCGCGGCGTCTGAAGGAACTGCACTTGCGGCTCGGCACCGCCACCGCCGATCTGTCCCAACGGCTCGGACGAGCGCCCACCGCAACGGAACTCGCCGCAGAGCTCGACATGGACCGCGAAGAGGTCGTCGAGGGTCTGGTGGCCGGCAGCTCGTATAACACCTTGTCCATCGACAGTGGGGGCGGCGGCGAGGAGGAGGAAGCCCGCGCCATCGCAGACACGTTGGGCGACGTGGACACCGGGCTCGACCGGATCGAGGACCAGGAGTCGCTGCGCCCGTTGCTCGAGGCACTGCCGGAGCGGGAACGAACGGTGTTGGTGCTCAGGTTCTTTGAGTCGATGACGCAGACGCAGATCGCGGAACGGGTCGGCATCTCCCAGATGCACGTGTCGCGGCTGCTGGCCAAATCCCTAACGCGGCTGCGGGACCAGTTGCAATAGCGGCCGGGGCCAGGGCTTTTCGTCGTCCTCGCCTGACAGCGGTGCCAGCAACGGCTCGTCCTTGACCATCGTCACCGGCAACGTGCTGTCGGGGTCGCAAACCCGCAGCAGTCGCGCGACCGCCGGGCTCGGAGCCATGGCCCAATGCGTCTGGGCACCTGAGCACACCACGTTGATCCGGTGTAGAGCCGAAAAACCTGCGGTCCCAATGAATTTCAGGTTGCGCAGGTCCAAGATCACCTTGTTGGATCGCTTGGTGCTCTGTTGTACGTATGCCGCGAGCTCGTCGGCATTGGCGGCGTCGAGTTCACCTTCGACCGCGATCACGGTGCCCGACGGGCCCCAGCTCGCGGTGAACTGCGCGGTGCGGCTTTGCTGCCAAGAGTGAATCACAGACATTGCTGACTCCATCCATTCCAGGAGGATTCCTGCTGTGGAACACGTCAGGCGCGCAGAAAAAGTTCGGAGAGGGAGGGAGTTCCGGCCGCCCCCACGTCGCCAAGTATCCCGGGAGGCTGTGAACTCAACCTGTCCCGAACTGTACCCGCGGCGCCGCGACAGCGACAACGTTCCGAGCTAATTCTCAGGAACGCTGCTTCCCGCGTCAGTCTGCGCGAACGCCGTTACTTGATCTCGGCGAGCACAGTGCCCTGAGTGATGGCGGCACCGGCCTCGACTGCGAGCCCGGTGATGACACCGTCCTTGTGCGCAGTGACCGGATTCTCCATCTTCATCGCCTCGAGAACGACCACCAGATCGCCGGTGGCGACCTCCTGACCCTCGGAGACGGCGACCTTCACGACGGTGCCCTGCATCGGTGCGGTGACCGCATCCCCGGACGCGGCCGCGCCCGCGTGCGACCCACGCTTGCGTGCCTTCGGCTTCTTGCGGATGACGCCGGCCGGGTCGGCGGCGCCGCCGTTGGACAGTGCCAGATCACCGGGCAGCGACACCTCGATCCGACGGCCGCCGACCTCGACGACCACCTTCTGCCGGGGCCGGGAGTCCTCTTCGTCGAGGGGCTCGCCGCCGGTGAAGGGCTCGACGGTGTTGTCCCACTCGGTCTCGATCCAGCGCGTGTGGACCGAGAAGCCGTTGTCGTCCCCGATGAAGGCGGGGTCGGACACCACGGCGCGGTGGAACGGGATGACGGTGGCCAGGCCTTCGACGTGGAATTCGTCCAGGGCCCGGCGGGAGCGGGCGAGCGCCTCCTCGCGGGTGGCGCCGTACACGATCAGCTTGGACAGCATCGAGTCGAACTGGCCGCCGATCACCGAACCCGCCTCGACACCGGAGTCCAGCCGGACACCGGGCCCGGTGGGGATGTCGTAGCGGGTGACCGGACCGGGTGCGGGCAGGAAGCCGCGGCCGGCGTCCTCGCCGTTGATCCGGAACTCGATGGCGTGCCCGCGCGGCGTCGGGTCCTCGGTGAGGTCGAGCTTCTCGCCGTTGGCGATCTTGAACTGCTGCAGGACGAGGTCGATGCCCGCGGTCTCCTCGGTGACCGGGTGCTCGACCTGCAGACGCGTGTTGACCTCCAGGAAGGAGATCAGGCCGTCCTGGCCGACCAGGTACTCGACGGTGCCGGCGCCGTAGTAGTGCGCCTCTTTGCAGATGCGCTTGGCCGACTCGTGAATCTCCTTGCGCTGCGCGTCGGTCAGGAACGGCGCGGGCGCCTCTTCCACCAGCTTCTGAAAACGTCGCTGCAGGGAGCAGTCGCGGGTGCCGGCGACGATGACGTTGCCGTGCTGGTCGGCGATCACCTGGGCCTCGACGTGGCGCGGCTTGTCCAGGTAGCGCTCGACGAAGCACTCGCCGCGACCGAAGGCCGCGACCGCCTCGCGGGTGGCGGACTCGAACAGCTCGGGGATCTCTTCGATGCTGCGGGCCACCTTCATGCCGCGGCCGCCGCCACCGAAGGCCGCCTTGATGGCGATCGGCACGCCGTACTCCTTGGCGAAGGCCACCACCTCGTCGGCGTCCTTGACCGGGTCCGGGGTGCCGGGCACCAGCGGCGCCTGCGCGCGTGCAGCGATGTGGCGGGCGGTGACCTTGTCACCGAGATCGCGGATCGACTGCGGGGTGGGCCCGATCCAGATCAGGCCGGCGTCGAGCACCGCTTGGGCGAAATCGGCGTTCTCCGAGAGGAATCCGTATCCGGGGTGGACGGCGTTCGCGCCGGACTTGGCGGCCGCGTCAAGCAGCTTCCCGAAGTCCAGGTAGGACTCCGCGGACGTCTGACCGCCCAGGGCGAACGCCTCGTCGGCCAGACGCACGTGCGGCGCGTCGGCGTCGGGCTCGGCGTACACCGCCACGCTGGGCAGGCCCGCATCGCGGGCCGCGCGGATCACCCGGACAGCGATCTCGCCGCGGTTGGCGACGAGCACCTTGGAGATCCTCGAGCTGGCGTGATTGGCCACTGCGCCTCCTGTTTGGCATCTTTGGCAGACGGGGTTTCTGCTGGCTTCTTTAAGAGAGTTTCTTACAACTCGTAGGAAGTCTAAGCGCCGCGCCGTCGCGCCGATGAGGCGGTGTCGGATTTCTAGAAGGACGTGCGTCAGGCGGACTCGCGCAGCCGCCGCTTGATTCGGGCGAGCATCGCGGACATGCCGCGCAACCGCAGCGGGCTGATCAGGGCGGCCAGCCCGAGGTCGGCGTAGAAATCTTCGGGCACCGCCAGAATGTCGGCGGCCGGCTGTTCGTCGAGACCGGTCGCCAGGATCGACGCGAACCCCCGGGTGGTCGGCGATTCGGCGGGCGCGCTGAAGTGCAACCGGACACGATTGGGGTCGCTGGCGTCGACGTGCATGAACAGCGGAGTCTGGCATTCGGGCACCGGCTCCATGGCCTGCTCTTCCAATTCCGGTGGCAGGTCCGGCAGCTCGTCGGCGAATTCGAGTAGCAGCCTCAGCTTGTCCTGGCCCTCGACCTCGGCGAAGTCGGACACCACTTCGGCCAGCGGCGCGGGCAGACTCATCGGAACGGAACGGTCCCCGGTTCTTCGCCCGCGACGATCGGCACCCGCACGGTGTTGCCCCACTCCGTCCAGGACCCGTCGTAGTTGCGCACCCCGGGCTTGCCCAGCAGGTGCGTGAGCACGAACCACGTATGGCTGGAGCGCTCGCCGATGCGGCAGTACACGACGGTCTTGTCGTCTGGCTCGAGGAAGCCGTACAGCTCCTCAAGCTCGTCACGGCTGCGGAATCGACCGGTGTCGTCGGCTGCCTTGCCCCACGGAATCGACCGGGCGGTGGGGATGTGGCCGGCGCGCAGCGCGCCTTCCTCGGGGTAGTCGGGCATGTGGGTGCGTTTGCCCGTGTACTCGTCGGGCGAGCGGACGTCGATCAGCGGCTGGCGGCCGAGGATGCCCAGCACGTCGTCCTTAAAGGCGCGGATCGGTTCGTCGTTGCGCTGCACGACGGGGTAGCCGGTCGAGGTCTTGGTCGGCACGTCCAGGGTGGTGTCCCGGCGGTCCGACAGCCACAGGTCCCGTCCGCCGTTGAGCAGGCGGACGTCGGGGTGGCCGAACAGCGTGAACACCCACAGCGCGTAGGCGGCCCACCAGTTGCTCTTGTCGCCGTAGATCACCACGGTGTCGTCGCGAGCGATGCCCTTGCGATCCATCAACTCGGCGAACTGCTCGCCGGTGATGTAATCGCGGACTCGCGGGTCGTTGAGGTCGGTGTGCCAGTCGATCTTGACCGCGCCGGGAATGTGGCCGACGTCGTAGAGCAGCACGTCTTCATCGGACTCGACGATGGCGAGTCCGGGTCGGCCCAGATTGCCAGCCAGCCAGTCGGCGGTGACCAGCCGTTCCGGGTGGGCGTAGGCGCTCAGCGTCGGGCTGGGGTCTGCGGGTAGCGGCACACCGCGAGCCTACCCGCCAATCCGTCGTCAGTTTTCACCGCGAGATCGACGTCCGACCGGGTTGGCGGCCCACAGTTCGGCGATCGACACGCCGACCCGCTGCAGCAGCGCCCTGG
>NZ_JAFAUS010000420.1 GCF_019243155.1 Mycobacterium sp. | reverse complement strand
AGCGCCCCTTGAAGTGCGCCTGCCGGCGCTCAACGAACGACTGCACGCCCTCGGCGGCGTCCTCGCTGGCGAACAATTCGACCACGCCGGGGCGCAGTCGCTCGACGGCTGCGGCCTCGCCGGCCGTGCGGGCCAGGTGCGCCGAGGCGAGTGTGGCCCGCACACCCAGCGGCGCCGCGCGGTCGGCGATGGTGTGTGCGATCTCGCGGGCCTTGGCCAGGGCGGCCGACGCGTCGTCGGCCACCTCCTGGACCAGCCCGATGCGGTGCGCCTCGGCGGCGTCGAACTCGTCACCGGTGAGCAGCCAACGCATCGCGTTGCCCCAGCCGGCCTCGCGGGGCAGGCGGATCGTCGCGCCACCGAAGGGATAGATGCCGCGCTGCACCTCGAGCTGGGTGAACCGGGTACCGGCCGCGGCGATCCGAACGTCGGCGGCCAGCAGCAACTCGATGCCCAGCGTCATGCACCAGCCGTGCGCGGCCGCGACCAACGGCGTGGTCCACGCGCCCTCCAGCCGGAACGGGTCGCGCCCGTCTTCGGGGAACGGGCTCTGCCCGGCGGCGACGCCCGGACCCACATCGATGAGGTCGAGACCTCCGGTGAAGTGCTCGCCGTGCGCAAACAGCACACCGGCGCGTACGTCGTCGTCCGATTCCAGCACCGCATAAGCGTGGGAAAGATCGGCAAGCATCGCCCGGTTGAACGAGTTGCGTTTGTGAGGCCGGTTCAGCCCGATCAGCAGGACATGTCCGTCGCGCTCGAGGGACACGGTTTCGAGGTTCGGAAGCGCCATCGCCACAGTGAACCGCAGCGCCAGAAATTATGCAATAGAGCATAGAAACTCGATTGCTGCGTTCCGGGCGAGCGAGACCCTTGACAACGCCGGAACGTCATTCGTCGAGGTTTCGGATTTAGTTAGCGGATAAAATTTGCTTACTCGACCGATGTCTTATATGATTCTCAGCATAATCATGGGCCGCGCATAGGCCGGGAGAAAACAATGTGGATCATCGAAGTCAACGTCGCCGGCTATCAGTTCACCCGCGAGGTGCCCGACATCGGGCGGCGGACATTCCGCTTCAACCCTCGTAACCTGCACTGGCCGGTACTGCGGCATTCCCACGCTGCATGAGGCCAGCCACAGGAGGTACTGACGTGCCAACTGCCAAGCCCACTAACAACGCCGCCACCACGAAGCGCACAAATACGCGCAAGAAAATGCTGGTGAGCGCCGCCCAGGTGATGCGCGAGCGCGGAGCCGCCGGGGTGACCATCGACGCCGTCCTCGCCCGCAGCGGCGCGCCACGCGGCTCGGTCTACTACCACTTCCCCGAGGGCCGCAATCAAATCCTGACCGAGGCGCTGCGGTACTCCGGGGATTCCATCACCGCGATGATCGACGACGCCGCGGGCTGGGGCGCCAGGGCGCTGCTGCACGAATTCTTCGAGTTCTGGGAGCGCCTGCTGACCGAGGGCGACTTCACCGCCGGCTGTCCCGTCGTGGCCGCCGCGATCGGTTGCAACGCCGAAAATCTTGACCTCGCCTCCGAGGCCAGCGCCATCCTGGCCCGCTGGTGCACCGCCCTGACCCGGGCGTTTGTCAACGACGGATTCGACGAGGCCGAGTCCGCGTCGCTGGCGGTGACGTCGATCGCGACCCTAGAGGGCGCCGTCGTGCTGTCGCGCTCAACTCGCAGCGTCGACCCGCTGCGTCAGGTCGGCGAGCAGCTCGACTTCCTGATCAAGGCGAAGGAATTCGTCATTCGCAACGGGATTCCCGGCAAGCAGGACGTTGCTTCGGCGCCGGCGGCCCAATAACGACTAGTCGCTGGCGGGCAGCGGTTTGACCTCTTTGAGCGCGAGCGCGGTCGCACCGATGCTCAGGCTGCCGGCCCCCGGCTTGGTCACCAGCACCTCGGCGCCCGCTTCGTCGACGTAGCGCTTACCCATCACGGTGCCCTCGGAGAAGGCCGGATCCAGCTCGCCCGACCGGTCGGCGCCGATCGCCACCATCGGCACTCCACCACAGCGCAGGTCGTCGAGGCTGTCAGAACTCCTGACGACGATGACCTGGGTGTCACACACCTGGCTCGCGAGGCGGGTTCCGTTCTTGATCATGCGCGTAATCCTTCTAGCGTTTCGATGATTTCCCTCCGAAGCACCTTGCCCGTGGGTGTGGTTGGCAGCTCGTCGCGAAACACTACGCGGTCGGGGGTACGCGAACCGCGCAAACTCTTGCGGACGTGCTCCCGCAATTCCTCGGGGTCGGGTTCGGCGCCCGGCCTCGGCACCACCACGGCAACGATCGCCTGGCCCCACTGCTGGTCTTCGACGCCGACGACGGCGACGTCACGCACCTGCGGATGCTCGACCAGCACCTCCTCCAGCTCGGCGGGCGCGATGTTCTCGCCGCCGCGGATGATGGTGTCGTCGCTGCGCCCGCCGATGAACAGGTAGCCCTCTTCGTCCAGCATCGCGATGTCTTTGGTTGGGAACCAACCGTTTTCGTCGAGCACCGAGCCGACTCCGGTGTAGCGGCCGGAGACTTGCTCGCCGCGGACGAAGAGTTCGCCGGTCTGACCCGGCGGCAGCACCTTGCCCTCGTCGTCGCGAATCTCGAGTTCGATGCCGGGCACCGGGCGCCCGACCGACCCCAACCGCTTCAGGACGGCCGAGTCCGACGCCCCTTGCGCCGCACGGTGGTCGTCGGGGGTCAGAACCGCGATCGTCGAGCTCGTCTCGGTCAGCCCGTAGGCGTTGACGAAGCCCACCCCGGGCAGCAGTTCCAGTGCCCGGCGGACCAGCGGCAGGCCGACCTTCGAGCCGCCGTAGGCCAGGTTGCGCAGCGACGGGAGCTCGTGTCCGTCGGCTTCCAGCGCGGTGACGATGCGGTCCAGCATCGTGGGCACCACCGTCGCCGTGGTGACCTGCTCGGCGTTGACCAGCCGAACCCATTCCGCGGCATCGAAGTTGGGCAGGTAGACCATCTTGCGGCCGGCGTACAGATTCGACAGCGCCGCGCTCACCCCGGCGATGTGGTACGGCGGCACGCAGATCAGCGCGGCGTCGTCGGGCTGCGCGGAGTCGAACTCGACCGAGCCGGTGATGTAGCTCGTGAGGTTGTTGTGCGAGAGTTCGACGGCCTTCGGCTGCGACGTCGTGCCCGAGGTGAACAGCACGATCGCGACCGATTCCGGGTCGGCGAACTCCGTCGCAGGCTCGGCGGTGCGGGCCGCCGCCAGGAACTCGTCGGATCCCAGCACCCGCTTCGACGACTCGCCGACGGCGTCCCGGTACCGGCTGTCGACGATCACCAGGGGCTCGGGCAGCCGCTCGATCAGCGCCTGGATGCCGTCGGCGGACAGCCGGTAGTTGATCGGGGTGAACGGCAGCGCGGCGCGGGCCGAGGCGAAGATCAGCACCGGCAACAGCGCGCCGCCGGTGCCGACATAGACCACGTGCTGCGCGCCCGACTCCGCGATCAAACCAGCGCCGCCGTCGGCGAGATCACTGAGCTCCTGCGTAGTCAGCCGCATGGAGCCCGATGGCCCGTCAGAAACGACGGCCGTGCGATCGGGGTTGCCCGACACGGCCATCTCCAGCAGCAACGAAATACTCACGCTTGAACTTTCTCCGGAATCAACACGTTACAAACCTGGGCAAAAGTGTCATGCTCGACTGTAGTTTAGATCACGCGGGCATGGCACCGCCGCCGACCACCGACGCCGCGGCCCGCGCAGTCCTCGACAGTGAGAGCGGTTTGAGCTTCTAGCCTTCTAGGTGCCCGTCCACTTGGGCGGGCGCTTCTCCGCGAATGCGATCGCGCCCTCCTTGGCGTCGTTGGAGGAGAACACCGGCATCAGCAGCTTGTTCTGCTCGGCGAACATGATGTCGGGACTCCAGCCGCGTGACTCGACGATGATCTTCTTGGTGGCGGCCACCGCGAGCGGCCCGTTCGCGGCGATCCGTTCGGCCAGCGCGATCGCCTCGTCCAGGGCGGCGCCGGGTTCGGCCAGCACGTTCACCATCCCCAGCGCATGGGCGCGCTCGGCGCTCAAGTTCTCACCGGTCAGCGCCAACTCCATGGCGATGGCCGACGGGATGCGCTGCGGCAGCCGTAGCAGTCCGCCGCCGCCGGCGACCAGGCCGCGCTTGACCTCGGGGATGCCGAAGGCCGAGTCCTTGGACGCCACGATCAGGTCGGTCGCCAGCGCCAGCTCGGTGCCGCCGGCCAGCGCGTAGCCCTCGACCGCCGCGATCAGCGGCTTTTCCGGCGGACGCTCGGTGAAGCCCATGCCGCGGCCCTCGACGATCGGAAGCTCGCCGCGCGCGAATGCCTTGAGGTCCATGCCCGCGCAGAAGGATCCGCCGGCGCCGGTCAGGATTCCCACCGAGAGGCCGGGGTCCCCGTCGAGGCGGTCGACGGCCTCGGCCAGGCCCCTCGCCACCGCGGAGTTCACCGCGTTCTTGGCCTTCGGCCGGTTAATCGTGATGATCAGGATCCGATCCCGCTGCTCGACCAGAACTTCGGGCTCGTTGGCCTCTTCGCTCACGGTGCTCCCTTTTCGTTCTTTCAGACGTACTGGTGGCTGCTACGGGACGATGGTAGCCGCCGGCGGAAATGGCATTGACGTCCCGGCGAGACTGCGCTTACCGCCGAGTGTGGTGGCTTGTTGAGCCGGGCCGGTCAGGCCGGCGCCATCGCGGCTTCGATGACCGTGAGTTTGTCGGAAAGACCTGCGGCCCTGCGTATTTCGATAAAGTCGGCGATCATCGCGTCGGTCACTTCATGCGGGTCCTTCAGCGTGGCCCCATCGGAGAGCACCGAGATGTTGAGCTGGTCGACGTAACTCCACACGGTGATGTTGAGGCCACTGCCGGCCGTCAACGGACCCACCGAATAAATCTCGGTGACGAGCGCGCCGCCCACCCGTCCGTGTTGGCGCGGACCGGGAACGTTCGAGATGTTGAGGTTGAGAATCTTGTTGTGCCCGTCGCGGCCGGACGCCCACCGGAAGAAGGCCTGCGTGGGCCGGGGCGGCATGTAAGCGGCCCACCGGCTGACCAGCTCCGGGCCCATCAGCTGGTTGCTTTCCTTGGCGGCGACGGCATTCTCGTGGCAGACATGCACCCGCTCGCGCGGGTCGTCGAGGTCGATGGGCAGCCCGATCAGGACGCCGGTGAAGTAGTTGCCGGAGATCCGCTCCGGTGAGAAGTCGAAACTCATCGGCACTGACGCCAGCAGCGGGTCGGCCTTGCCGTCGTAGCGGAGCGACAACTTTCGCAGCGCCCCAGTCGACATGGCGAGCACCATGTCGTTGATGGTCGCCCCTAGCCGCTTGCCGGTCTCCTTGACGTCGGCGAGCGCCAGGGTCGCGGTGGCGAACCTGCGCTCCGCGGTGATCTTGTGGTTCATGAAGGACGGCGGTGGCTCGAAGGGCCGGGTGAGTTCCGGTGACAACTTCCGGGCGCTGCGTCGCACGCGCCCCAGACCCTGCGCGGTGTAGCGGACCGTGTGCGGTAGCCGACCCACGTGGCGCAGGTGATCGGCGAATGCCGACGCCATCAACTGGCGTGTGGTCGGAGGCGGATCGCACATGTAGGGCCGGCTCTCGGGACCGGGCTGCAGGTCCATGCCGCGGGCCATCAAGTTCGCCGAGGCGACGCCGTCGGCGAGAGCGTGGTGGATCTTGGCCACCACCGCAATCCTGTTGTTGGCCAAGCCTTCTACGAAATACATTTCCCACAGCGGATGGCTGCGGTCCAGCGGCGTGCTGGCGATCTGGCCTATGGCCTCGTCCAATTCGCGACGGCCGCCAGGGGGGCGGAGGCGCCAGGGCCGGATGTGGTACTCGAGGTCGAGATCGCAGTTCTCCCGCCACATCGGATGGTGAAGGCCGTACGGAACCTCGACAAGCTGGTAGCAGAACGGATCCAGCTTGTGCAGCCGGCCGCCGATGACTTCGCGAAACGCCTCGATGCCGAAGTCAAACCGCGAGGCGTCGAGTTCGATCACGGCGGCTTTGATCGTGTGCATGTGCACGTTCGGGGCTTCGCTGTACAGGAGTACCGCGTCCCAGCCGCTCAGCCTTTTCACCGCTGCCCCTTGCCCATAGAGGGACCATACTCAGCGGCGCAGGCTCAGATAACCTCTTTGGCCCCGATCCGTTTGGTTCGGTAGACCTGGTTCAGGAAAAGCGACGTGGCGTGCGCCGCGGCGCCGGCCCGTTCGCCGTCGATGAGGTCGTAGCCGTGGCCCGCCCCGGGAAATTCCAGGTAGCCCACCATCGAATGCGAGACCGACCGCAGGCGGTCGACGAAGCTGCGCGCCTGCTCGACGGGGATGACGTTGTCCTTGCTGCCGTGAATGACCAAAAACGGCGGGGCATTACGGTGCACGCGCGCGATCGGCGAGGCATCGCGAAACACCTCGGGGCGGCGGGCGATCGACTTCCTGACCACCACCCGTTCGAGGAATTCGACGAACCGGGCCCGCTCCGGAGTCGAGCGGTCCTCCCAGTCGTAACGGCCGTAGATCCCGACCACCGCGTCCACCGAGGTGTCGGCCCCTTCCGGGAGCTTGGACTCGTACGCCGAGTCGTCGGGCGTCAACCCGGCCAGCGCCGACAGGTGCCCACCGGCCGAACATCCAGCTACCGCAACGAAATTGCGGTCACCGCCGAACTTGTCGACGTTGGCGCGCGCCCACGCGATCGCCGTCTTGACGTCGATGATGTGGCGCGGCCAGCGGTGGTGCGGCGAGACGCGGTAGTCGATCGCCAAACAAACCCAGCCCTGCTCGGCAAGCCGCGACATGAGCGCGGAGCCCTGTCCCATGGCCTTTCCGTGCACCCAGGCCCCGCCCGGCACGAAGATCAGCACCGGCGCCGGTTGCGCGGGAAGGTCTTTGCGGCGCCAGACATCGAGCACCTGCATGGGGTGGTCCCCGTAGTGAACCGCGCGGCGGTAGAGGTAACGGCGCTGACGCATCGCGTCCCAGATCGGTGGGGTCCGCTCGGCCACCGGCCAGTCCAGCTCCAGGTCGGCGGCCGACACGATGCCCCGCAGGGCCGCAACGGACACGTCGTGGGTGCTTTCGCGGTCGCGACGCCGGATCTCAGCGATGTCCGGTGTCCGCCGGTCCTTGTTCATCGCGGAAATGAAATCGGGTGCGACCCGGAAACCCCACGCGCCCATCGCGGTGAGGCCGCCCAGCGGCTCGAGATGTTTTCCGACGACGGGAAGAGAGGCTCCCGCGACGCTCAAAGCCAGCGCATAGTCGGTGGGACGGGCCCGCAGCAACCATTTCGCGCACGAACTCATAGTCGGCCTCCTTGCCGTCATGTTAGGGCACTGTACCCCCGGGCTGTCACCCCAAACTGACGTTTGTGTAGAAGTTACTTTTGTCGTCCAAAAGTCATCTGACAAATGATTGCTGAAAGGCGGTATTGCCTTGCCGGATCCCGCTGATGCGATTTGCTGCACTGATGCGATCCGACGCGCGTGACACGCTCACCGACAGGCCAGACTGGCGATTACCCGCCCGCCGATCAGGCTCACGCTCGTCAGCGTCAGTCCGACCTGCGCGGCCAGCGACGCGGCGCTGTCCACCCCCACCGATGCCCACCGAAACCAGGGTCCGACCTCGCATACGGACTCCAATCGCACCCAACGCGAACAGATGCCTATCGTTTCGGCGTCGAACTCGGCCACACAGCTCCCGCCGCGCGCCAGCAGTTCGGCGGCACGGCCCAGGATTCGCAGCGGATCTCCGCCGAGTCCGACGTTGCCGTCGACCAGCAGCACGGTCTGCCACTCACCCATGGCGGGCAGCGGCTCGAACACGTCGCCCAGCAGGGCCAGCGCGCCGCCCCGGCACGCCAGCCGGATCGCCGCGGCCGAACGGTCGATGCCCAACG
The DNA here is from genome assembly GCF_019243155.1 of Mycobacterium sp. GTDB lineage: Bacteria > Actinomycetota > Actinomycetes > Mycobacteriales > Mycobacteriaceae > Mycobacterium. The sequence continues at coordinate 8,882 of NZ_JAFAUS010000420.1, read as the reverse complement.
CGGGGATTCCCCGCGCAATCAGCCGCGCGACCAATCGCCCTGGCCCGCAGCCCAATTCGATTGTCGGCCCGGTGCACATCTGCGTGACGGCTTCGTCGAAGACTTCGTCGAAGGCGTCACCAGATCCGACACCGGGACGTCCGTCATCGGGACATCGCACCCCTAACCAGCGGTGGACCGGCAGCGGCCGCAGCTCGCCGTCCTCGTCACGAATCCAACATCGCTCGCCGTCGAGCGCCTGGTCGTAGAGAAAACCCAGCATCCACGTTCCTCGCGTCCTGCCCTAACGGGTGGCCCGCTGACGTCTGCCGAGCTCGCCAGCATTGCACCGATACCCCGATATGCGCTCGGCTAATCCAGGGTGGCAAGCAGTTTCGGCCCGTTGCGCCAGTCGCGCTGGTCTAGGGCTTTCCGACGTCGAACAGGAACGCTTCCAGCAAGCTGTTGACCCGGTCGGGGTCCTCCAGCGCCGCCAGGTGGGCGATCCTGTCGAGGACGGTGAACGTCGAGCCGGGAATCGAGTCCGCCATAGCCCGGGTCTCGGGCACTGGAAAGGTGGCGTCCTCGGCGCCGGCGACCACCAGCACCGGGGCTGTGATGCGTCTCAGCAGCGCGTGCTGGTCCGGCCGGCCGGGGACCACGCTGCGAACGGCCCAGCTGGCCGAGTCGATGTCGACGGCCCGCAGGCTCGCGCGGACCGCCTCGACCACGTCGGGGCGGGTGCGCAGCGTCGTCGGGCCGAGGAAGGCGCGCAGCGCTGAGCGCGTCAGCGGGGGCCGCATGCCACCGAGGACCGCCGCCATCCGCAGCATCGCCGCGTATTTCATCTTCTGCGCCAAACCGGCTTTCGACGCCGTGCAATTCATCAGGACGGCCTTTTCGACGCGATCGGGGTAGTCGGCCGCGAACGTCGCGCCGATCATTCCGCCCCACGAGTTGCCGACAAAGTGGGCTTTGGCAATGCCCAGCCCGTCCAACAGGTCCACGACGCAGCGTGCGCAGTCGGTGAAACTGAACGGCGCGCGCAGCGGCTCACTGCCACCATGGCCGGGTGGATCGATGAGCACCACGCGGTTGCTTTCGCCGAACCGTGCGGCCTGGCCCCTCCACAGGTCGCCGGTCATCAGCAGGCTGGGCCACATCAGGATGGCGGGCCCGGTCCCATTACTGACCTGGACGCGGATCGCGCCGAGGACCGTGCCGACGGATTGTGAAACAAACTGCGGGGTCGGAGAAAACTTGGTCACTTCGCCTCCTGACGGCCCCCAACCTCGGTGTGCAACGCTACTCCCTTGCCGCAGAGTGAGATTGCGACTAACCACCCTCGAGCCATTTCGGATCCGCAATACTTGGCCGGTGCCGAACAACGACGTTCACCCCGATCTGCAGCGAATCGCCCGCTTCGCCCCGCGGCGAATGGTGGGTCCGTTGACTCTGCCGATCCTGCGGACCCTGATGCCGCTGCGGGACCGCCGCGGAAAGTCCGAGGCCGACGTCGAAGTGATCACCGTCAGTCCGGGGGCGAGCGTCCGGCTGTTCCGGCCCGCTGGGGCACCCGAACCGATGCCCGCGCTGCTGTGGATCCATGGCGGCGGATACGTGATCGGCACCGCCGCGCAGGACGATTGGATCTGCGCCGGGTTCGTCAAACGGTTGGGCATCACCGTCGCCTCGGTGGAATACCGTCTGGCTCCGGAACATCCGTACCCCGCCGCGGTCGAAGACTGCCATGCGGCGCTGACCTGGCTGGCCGGCCTGCCCGCGGTGGACGCTGCCCGGGTGGCCATCGGGGGCGCCAGCGCCGGCGGCGGCCTGGCCGCGGCCCTGGCCCTGTACGCGCGGGACCGTGGCGGGATCGCGCCCATGTTCCAGCTGTTGACGTACCCGATGCTGGACGATCGCAGCTCGGCGACCGCCGAGAACCCCAACTACCGGCTGTGGAACACGCGCAGCAATCGGTTCGGGTGGACGGCCTATCTCAACGGCGCTGATCCGCAGGTCGCGGTCCCGGCGCGCCGCGACGACCTCAGCGGTTTGCCGCCGGCGTGGATCGGCGTCGGCAGCAACGACCTGTTTCACGACGAAGACCTGGCCTACGCCGAACGCCTCACGGCCGCCGGAGTCCCGTGCGACGTCGAAGTCATCCCAGGCGCCTTCCACGGCTTCGACCAGGTCGCGCCCAAAGCGCAAGTGTCGCGGCGGTTTTTCGACAGCCAATGCGACAGCCTGCGCGCGGGTCTCGCCCTGGCCGGCTGAGCGCGAGTCACATCGCGAAGTAGACGAGCTCGCCGCCGATGATCGTGGCCGCCACCATCCCGGCGTCGAGCGCGTCCAGCACCGTGGCCGGCGGTTCGCTCAGCACACAGAGGTCCCCCGGTTGTCCGGGCTCGACGGTCCGAGGCACGCTCGGCTGATCGGGCCGGCCCAAAAACATCGTCAAAGCCGTTAGGGCCGAGACACATTCATTTGCGTTGAGGACCACTCCGCTGGGCGTGGTGCGGAACACGGCGGCCCGCATCGCCGTCCACGGGTCGCCGTGGCCGAAGGGCATGTCGGTGGACAACGCCACGCGCACACCGGCGTTCAGCAGGGAGGCGACGCGCCACAGCTGCGCGTGCTCATCGGCGGGGACGTCGGAGAGGTAGTGATCGCCGCGCTCGGCGACGAAGTTGGGCTGCGTGACGACCGTGACCCCGAGCTGGGCGAGGTCGGCCAGATTGTCGTCGGGCACCACGGCGGCGTGCTCGATACGATCCCGCGGATGACTCCCGGCCGCACGCAGGGCTGCGATTGTCACTACCAGCTGGGCTGCGGTCACGCAGTGCACCGCGACCGGTCGGCCTTGGCCATGTTGCTCGGCGATCCAGTGGCTCAGCTGATCCAGGTCGAGACGGTCATCGTGCAGGATGACCTTGCCCGGCGCCAAAAAGCCTGGCCTCGGCCGGAATTCGCCGCGCCGGTGCGCCACCAGCAGCGAGACCATGTCGTCGGCGTCGAGGTCGGGTGTGGCGTCGGTGACGCCGGTGACCCCGGTCGCGGTGATCCGGCGGCCGAGTTCGGCCAGATCGGACTCGCGCTGCTGCAACGCCTCCGACCAGCCGTGGTCGGCACTGCGCAGCCGCCCGTCGGCATGCTCGGCGAGGCCCACCCGGCCCAGGGCCTCGGAGTTCAGCATCCACAGCGCGCCGCTGCGGTGTTGGATGCGTACCGGAATCCTTGGCACCAGGGCATCCAAGGCGGCCCGGTCCAACTCCCCGGCGACCGATTCGTGATAGCCGACGGCGCGGATCCACCCGTCGGGCCCGGGCGTGGCGTTCGACAACAGTTGCGCCAGTTCGTCTTTGCTGCTGACCCCGGGCGGCCCCACGAGGAACGAATCCTGCGCCGATGCCGCCGAGCGAAGGTGCATGTGGTGGTCGTGCAATCCCGGCAGCACGGCTCCGCCGCCGGCGTAGAGCACGCCTTCGCCGGGCCGGGCCACCAGGCCGTCGGCAACCTCCTCGATCTGCTCGCCGACCCGGATATCGGTGACAGTGCCGTCCAGCAACGTTGCCCGCTGAATCAGCATGAAAGACAGAGCCTTTCGGCCACCAATCGCCGCACGTCGCCGTTGTCCGCGCCCAGCGCCGGCGCCGGACGAGACGCCGGCGGAGCCGTCGGTGGCGGCGCCGCCACGTCCTGGGCCGACGGCTCCGTCGCCAACGCCGCATAGGTCGCGGCGACGGCGGCCATCGAGACACCGATCACCTCTCCCCCACCCCGGCCCAGGGATTCGGCCACCGCCGCGGCCGCCGCCAGCCCGGTCAGCGGATCGGCGATGGCGTCCCCGCAGAACACCGGCCCGCCGGTGGCGGTGCCGACCAGGCCACCGGCCACCGCCGCGTCATCGCCGAACGCGGGCCGGCCGCGGTGGTCGTCATACCCGTTGATCCGCAACCAGATTCGGCCCGCCCGGGGCCGGACGTCGTCCGGTCCGAGTCTGCGCCGTTCCAGCGCCGCGGAGCGCGAACCCTCGATCACGATGTCGGCGGCCGCGAGCAGCGCTTGCAGTTCGTCCGCCTGGCGGTCGAAATCGATTTCGTAGGACAGCTTTTCGGCGTTCATCCAGTCGAAGAACCGCGGGTCGCCACCGCGGGTGCCGTCCGGGCGGCGTGGGCTTTCGACCTTGACGACCCTCGCCCCGGCCCGGGCCAGCAACTGGCCGCACAGCGGACCCGCCCACATCGACGACAGATCGGCGACCAGCAGACCCGTCAACGCGCGCGGCGGGGTCCGGGAGCCCAGTTCGCGGACCCGCGGTGACGTGTCCGTTGCCTCCCCCAACGCCGCGACCGGGATGTCGAGCAGCGCCGCCCGCTCGACGACGGCGGTTGCCGGGCGCGCAGCGGCCCAGCGCCGCAACGCGGGCCATGGGTCGGCGGGCACGTCATCGACTTGCAGCAGGGCGGGGACGGCGCCGACGTCGTCGGCTCGGGACAGCGTCAGCGCGCACCAGCCGTCACGCGTGGCGAGCAATTGGGTGGCACCGCCGGCCGACGTCCGCCCGCCGCGGGTCAAGCCGAGCAGTGCGGCACGTCCGGCCAGCAGGAGCGCCGCGTCGACGGCGATGCCCATCCGATCACCCGCGTCGGCCGCCACCTGCCGGGCGCGGGCCAGCACGTTGGCGCGGGAGAAGTCGGGGGGACCATCGGGCAGACCGGTCAGGTAGGCCAGCCCGCTGCCGGCCCAGTCCGACGCGGCGTCGCTCACCTGGGCCATTGTCCTCCGGCTCAGAACTGGAACGCGCTGAACCGCCAATCCAGCACCGGACGATCGGGGTCACCAGGAGCATCGCTGACGGCGAAGACCAGCGACCGCAATCCCAGCACACCCCCGTGCTCGGCCCGTTCGGCGGATTCGATGTGCAGCTCGCTGTACAAGGTGTCGGCCTCGTGGACGGGGCCGGTGTGGTCGCAGGACTCCCAGCCCAGGACCGTCACCAGATTCGGCAGCAGCCTGCTGACCTGAGCGAGCGCCAGTCCGATGGTATGTCCGCCGTAGACCAGACGGCGCCCGCCGACCCGCGAATCATGGTGCGGGGCAGCGATGTTGAGGGTGAGCCGAGCCAGTTCTGGTGCGTTGCTGACAACGTCCGCGGTGCTGTGCAGCACCGCGCCGGCGAGACCCGGGTCGAAATGCGGACCGGGCACCTTGGTACGGAATACCTCGCCATTCCACAGCGAGGTCGGATCGAAGGCAGGCGGTGCCGCGTCGGCGCCGATCGTGGACAAATCGTCGCCCGAGGCGGCGGCCTCAGGATTCCAGTCCGGGCTGGCCGGCAGCATGGCACAGCGGTAGAAGTCGAGGACCAACTGGTCGGCCTGGTCGATCGTGATCATGCGCAGCGCGGCCAGCCCCGTCGGCGCCCGACCCGGCTTGGGTGAATTGGGCCGCAGCCCAACCACTTCGGTGCGGGTATACAGCGAGTCACCGATGACCGGAAAGCGGTGAAAGGTCAGCCCGCGGTAAAAGAGGTTGGCCTTCACCCGCTGAGTCACCAGCGTGCTCTGCCCGATCGCGACATCGCAGACCAACGCCGGGTGCGCCAGCGGACCCGGCAGGCCGGTCACCGCGGCACATAGACCGCTGTCGAGCGACAGTCGCATCCGATCGCCCACGATCGCCTGGTGGGCGGCAGCCAGGCCCGCCGAGAGTGTCATCGTGGGCGCCCAGTCGAAAACCTGACCTCTCGACAGATCGTCGAAGTAGGCGCCGCCCTCGCGGATCGCGGCGTACCCGTTATTCGTCACAACGCCTCATGCTGGCAGGCTGTCGAATCGGGGGTCAACTCGTGGCGATCGCAAGCGCGGCGAAGCCGGGCGAAGCGGGTCGCCACCATCAGGACAGGAGGGTAGTAACGCGTGAACGACGAGGAAGAGATGCTGGTCGCCACGGTGCGGGCGTTCATCGATCGCGACGTGAAGCCGACGGTCCGCGAGGTCGAGCACGCCAACACCTACCCCGAGTCGTGGATCGACCAGATGAAGCAGATCGGCATCTACGGCCTGGCCGTTCCCGAGGAGTACGGCGGATCGCCGGTGTCCATGCCGTGCTACGTGCGCGTCACCGAGGAACTCGCGCGCGGCTGGATGAGCCTGGCCGGTGCCATGGGTGGCCACACCGTGGTCGCCAAGCTGCTGACGCTGTTCGGCACCGAGGAGCAGAAGCGGACGTATCTGCCGCCGATGGCCACCGGCGAGGTACGGGCCACGATGGCGCTGACCGAGCCCGGCGGCGGCTCGGACCTGCAGAACATGTCGACGACCGCTGTGCCCGATGAGTCGGGCGGCTTGTTGATCAACGGTGCCAAGACCTGGATCAGCAACGCGCGACGTTCGGGGTTGATCGCGCTGTTGTGCAAGACCGATCCGAGTGCCCGGCCGCGTCACACGGGAATCTCGATCGTGCTGGTCGAGCACGGGCCCGGTTTGACGGTCTCCCGGGATCTGCCGAAGTTGGGCTACAAAGGCATCGAGACCTGCGAGCTGTCGTTCGACGACTTCGCCGTGCCGGCGTCGGCGGTGCTGGGCGGCGTTATGGGCGAAGGCTTTTCGCAGATGATGAAGGGACTCGAGACGGGCCGCATCCAGGTGGCCGCGCGCGCCCTGGGGGTGGCCACGGCCGCGCTCGAAGATGCGCTCGCGTACGCCCAGCAGCGGGAGAGCTTCGGCCAACCGATCTGGCAGCACCAGTCGGTCGGCAACTACCTGGCCGACATGGCGACCAAACTCACCGCGGCCCGTCAGCTCACCCGCTACGCCGCCGAGCGGTACGACGGCGGTGAGCGGTGCGACATGGAAGCCGGGATGGCCAAACTGTTCGCCTCCGAGGTCGCGATGGAGATCGCCCTGAACGCCGTACGGATTCACGGCGGCTACGGCTACTCCACCGAGTACGACGTCGAGCGCTACTTCCGCGACGCGCCCCTGATGATCGTCGGCGAGGGCACCAATGAGATCCAGCGCAATGTCATCGCGCGCCAGCTGGTGAGCCGCGGCGGGATCTGACCACGCGCACCGGAATTTCCCGGCCGTGCCCGAATGCGTGCTATATAGTTGCCTGACTTCGGCCAGCAAACCGCGAAAGGCATTGCCGTGAGCTATCCCCCAGGGCCGTACCCCCCGGAATGGCAAGGCCCGCAGCAGCCGGGCTGGCAGGGCGAGCCGGCGGGTTGGCAAGCGCCGCAGCCCGGGGGTTGGCAAGCTCCGCAGCCGGGATGGCCGGGACCGCGCGAACCCGACAACTACCTCGTCTGGGCGATCCTGTGCACCGTGATGTGCTGTCTGCCATTCGGAATCGTGTCGATCGTGTACTCCACCAAGGTCTCCGGGCTGTGGGCCCAGGGCCGGTACGCGGAGGCTCAAGTCGCGGCCAACAACGCCAAGAAGTGGGCCATCATCGGAGCCATCGTCGGCGCCGTCGGTGTGGTCATCGGCGTGGTCCTGTACTTCAGCCTCATCATGTTCGCGGTGTCGCACGTGCCGTCGAACGTCACCACCACGACCTATCCGGGCTTCTGAGCCACCGCGTCCACCAGTCCCCAGGCCATCGCGGTGCCGGCGTCGATCGTGCGGCCGGATAACACGAGATACGCTGTGCGCCAACGCCCTATCCGGCGCGTGACGCTGACGGTGCCGCCGGCGCCGGGAACTAGCCCCAGACTCAGTTCGGGCAGCCCGAACAACGAGTCATCGCGGGCGGCGATCCATCCGCAGAACGCCGCCATCTCCAGCCCGCTGCCCAGCACGCGGCCGTGAACGTCGGCCCGGCAGGACCGGCCAAGCCTGCCGGTGAGCGCATCGAGCGCGAGGGCGGGGCTGTGCCGGGTGCGCGCCAGGTGCGCGCTCGCGGGGTCGGCAAAGGTGCCGAACTCCGCGAGGTCGCCGCCACTGCAGAACGACGGTCCGTTGCCGCTCAACACGATTCCGGTCACCGACGGGTCCAGCTGTGCGACCGCCAGCGCTTCCAGCAGCGCGGCCCGCGCGTCGGTGGAAAACGCGTTGTGCCGCTGCGGCCGGTTGAACGCGATGTGCACCGTGTCGCCGTCGCGCTCGGCCCGCACCGGGTCGGGGATGTCGGGCATGCGCGCCGGGCCGCGTTCTTTTAGCCAGCGCGCGAACTCCGGACCGGCCTGCAAGGTCGAGTAGGCCAGCGACTCGGTCATCACCCCGGACACCGTCGGCGCCACCGGGTCCATCGCGCGCAACACGTCGTCGCAGACGGCACTGGCGTGCGGCCAACGTTGACAGCGCGCGGTCAGCTCGGCCAGTGTCTCGGGCACCGAAGCCACGGTGACGACGCGACGGTCGGCGCAGGAATCCTCGGTAAGGGTGAAAGTCGCGGTGTCGAGCCAGGATTCGGATCGGGCTAGCTCGGCGGCACCGCCGTGCGCCACGATCACTCCCGGCGGCGACGCGGGTCCGGCATCCGGCGCGCTGGACAGATCGACGACCCGGATCATGGGTCACACCGAGTATTTCTCGATCAGCCCGTTCTTGTAGAGCTTGCCGGTGTCGGTGCGTGGCAGCTGGGCTTCGAACGCGATGGATCGCGGACACTTGTAGTGCGCCAGGCGTTCCCGCAGCCAGCCCGTCAGCTCTTCGGCGAATTCTTCGGTGGCCTCGGCCGGATCGACGGTCTGCACGGCCGCCACGACGCGCTGGCCCATCTCGTCGTCGGGGACTCCGAACACCGCTGCGTCCAACACCTTTGGATGGGTGACGAGAAGGTTCTCGGTCTCCTGCGGGTAGATGTTCACCCCGCCCGAGATGATCATGTGGTGGCGCCGGTCGGTCAGATAGAGGTAGCCCTCGTCGTCGAGGTAGCCGACGTCGCCGACCGTC
>NZ_JAFAUS010000297.1 GCF_019243155.1 Mycobacterium sp. | reverse complement strand
GATCGACAGAAGGAATTCGTCCTCCGCACTCTGGAGGAACGGGACATCCGCTTTGTTCGGCTGTGGTTTACAGATGTGCTCGGTTTCCTGAAATCGGTTGCCATCGCTCCGGCCGAACTCGAGGGCGCTTTCGAGGAGGGCATCGGGTTCGACGGCTCCTCGATCGAGGGCTTCGCGCGGGTCTCCGAATCCGACACCGTGGCCAACCCGGACCCGTCGACTTTCCAGGTGTTGCCATGGGCCAGCGCTTCGGGTCACCACCACTCCGCGCGAATGTTCTGCGACATCACCATGCCCGACGGCTCGCCGTCGTGGGCGGACCCGCGGCACGTGCTGCGTCGCCAACTGCAGAAGGCAAACGATCTCGGCTTCTCCTGCTACGTGCACCCCGAGATCGAGTTCTTCTTGCTCAAGCCCGGCACCAACGAGGGGACCGAACCCGTTCCCGTCGACAATGCCGGTTACTTCGATCAAGCGGTGCACGACTCGGCGTCCAACTTCCGGCGGCACGCGATCGACGCACTGGAATTCATGGGCATCTCGGTCGAGTTCAGCCACCACGAGGGCGCGCCCGGTCAGCAGGAGATCGACCTGCGCTTCGCCGACGCGTTGTCGATGGCGGACAACGTCATGACGTTCCGCTATGTCATCAAGGAAGTCGCGATCGAGAACGGCGCGCGGGCGTCGTTCATGCCCAAGCCTTTCGGGCAGCATCCCGGTTCGGCCATGCACACCCACATGAGCCTGTTCGAGGGCGACGTCAACGCCTTCCACAGCCCCGACGACCCGCTGCAGTTGTCCGATGTGGGCAAGTCGTTCATCGCCGGGATCCTCGAGCACGCCTCGGAGATCAGCGCGGTGACCAACCAATGGGTCAACTCCTACAAGCGGCTGGTGCACGGCGGCGAGGCGCCCACCGCCGCGTCATGGGGCGCGGCCAACCGTTCTGCGCTGGTGCGGGTCCCGATGTACACCCCGCACAAGACGTCGTCGCGGCGGGTCGAGGTACGCAGCCCCGACTCGGCGTGCAACCCCTACCTGGCGTTCGCCGTGCTGCTGGCCGCCGGACTGCGCGGGGTGGAGAAGGGCTACGTGCTGGGGCCGCAGGCGGAGGACAACGTGTGGGATCTGACCTCCGAGGAACGCATCGCGATGGGTTACCGGGAGCTGCCGACCAGTCTCGACGGCGCGCTTCGCAGCATGGAGGCCTCCGAGCTGGTCGCGGAAACGCTGGGGGAGCACGTTTTTGACTTCTTCTTGCGTAATAAGCGCACGGAGTGGGCCAACTACCGCAGTCACGTCACCCCGTACGAGCTGAACACCTACCTGTCGCTTTAGGTCCCGAGCGCCGCGATCGCACCGCGACCGCTCTCAATCCGGGTGGGTTGAGATACCGTCGTGGGCGTGACCAAACCCGCGACGCAGCGCCCTAAGCTGCCCAGCGTCGGTCGGCTCGGGTTGGTCGACCCGCCCGCGGGCGAGCGCCTGGTGCAGTTGGGTTGGCATGGGCAGGACGACCAGGCCCACGTCGACCTGCTGTGGTCGCTGTCGCGCGCGGCGGACCCGGATGCCGCGCTGCGCGCCATGATCCGGCTGGCCGAGAACCTCGACACCGGCTGGGAGGAACTCAACGCCGCCCTGCTCACCGAACGACCCTTGCGCGGGCGCCTGTTCGCGGTGCTCGGCTCGTCGCTGGCGCTGGGAGATCACCTGGCCGCCCACCCCGAGTCTTGGAAACTGTTGCGTGGCAAGGTCACTCTGCCCGCCCGCGAGCAGCTGTGCGCGACGTTTACCGCCTGCGTCGACGAGTCGTCGGACGGGCCCAACGCGCTGGTCCAGCGGCTGTGCGCCTTGTACCGGGACCGGCTGATGGTCCTAGCCGCGCTCGACCTCGCCGCGACCGTCGAAGACGAGCCGGTGTTGCCGTTCGTCGAGGTTTCCGCGCACCTTGCCGACCTCGCGGACGCCGCGATGGCGTCCGCGCTGCGCGCCGCGGAGGCGACGGTCTGTGGCGACCGCACGCCACCGCGACTCGCGGTGATCGCGATGGGCAAATGCGGTGCCCGCGAACTGAACTACGTTAGCGACGTCGACGTCATCTTCGTCGCCGAGCGGGCCGATCCGCTCAGTGCCCGGTTGGCCAGCGAGATGATGAACGTCGCGTCGAAGGCCTTCTTTCAGGTGGATGCCGGGCTACGCCCCGAGGGTCGCAGCGGCGAACTGGTCCGCACGGTCGAGTCGCATCTCGCGTACTACCAGCGCTGGGCGAAAACCTGGGAATTCCAGGCGTTGCTGAAGGCCCGGTTGGCGGTCGGCGACGAGGAACTCGGCGAGCGCTACCTGGCGGCGGTCACACCGATGGTTTGGGTCGCCTGCGAGCGTGCGGATTTCGTGCCCGAGGTGCAGGCCATGCGAAGGCGGGTCGAGCGGCTGGTGCCCGCCGACGTCCGTGACCGCGAGATCAAGCTCGGCACCGGCGGATTGCGCGACGTCGAGTTCGCCGTGCAGCTGCTGCAGCTGGTCCACGGCCGCAGCGACGATTCGCTGCACGTCGCCTCCACGGTCGATGCGCTGACGGCGTTGGGCCGGGGCGGTTACGTCGGGCGCGAGGACGCGGCCAACCTGACCGCCTCCTACGAGTTCCTCCGGCTGCTCGAACACCGGCTGCAGCTGCAGCGGCTCAAGCGCACCCACTTGTTGCCCGACGCCGACGATGACGAGGCGGTCCGCTGGCTGGCCCGCGCCGCGCACATTCGTCCGGACGGCCGCCACGACGCCGCCGGGGTATTGCGCGAACAGATCAAACACCAGAACCTGCGGGTGTCCCAGCTGCACGCGAAACTCTTCTATCAACCGCTGCTGGAATCGATCGGGCCCGCTGGGCTGGAGATCGCCAACGGCATGACGCCGGAGGCCGCGGAGCGGCAGCTGGCGGTGCTCGGCTACGAGGGCCCGCAGACCGCGCTGAAGCACATGTCGGCGCTGGTCAACCAGAGCGGGCGGCGCGGCCGTGTGCAGTCGGTGCTGCTGCCCAGGCTGCTGAACTGGATGTCGGAGGCCCCCGACCCCGACGGCGGGCTGCTGGCCTACCGCCGGCTGTCCGAAGCCCTGTCGGGCGAAAGCTGGTATCTGTCAACGCTGCGGGACAAGCCTGCGGTGGCCAGGCGGTTGATGCACGTGCTGGGCACGTCGGCCTATGTGCCGGAGCTGCTGATGCGCGCGCCCCGGGTCATCCAGGATTATGCCGACGGAGCGTCGTGCCCGAAACTGCTCGAGACCGACCCGGCCGCGGTGGCCCGCGCGCTGATCGCCTCGGCCGCCCGCCATTCCGATCCGGTGCGCGCGATCGCTAGCGCGCGCACGCTGCGCCGTCGAGAGCTGGCTCGGATCGCCTCGGCGGACCTGCTCGGCATGCTCGATGTCATCGACGTGTGCAGCGCGTTGACGTCGGTGTGGGTGGCCGTGCTGCAGGCCGCGCTCGAGGCGATGATCCGGGCCAACCTTCCCGAAGACGGCAAGCCGCTCGCGGCGATCGCGGTCATCGGCATGGGCAGGCTGGGCGGCGCCGAGCTGGGCTACGGGTCCGATGCCGACGTGATGTTCGTCTGCCAACCGTCGGAGGGCGTGGAGGATACTGCCGCCGTTCGGTGGTCGACGACGGTCGCCGAGCAGATCCGGGCACTGTTGGGGACGCCGAGCGTCGACCCGCCGCTGGAGGTCGACGCCAACCTGCGGCCCGAGGGCCGCAGCGGTGCGCTGGTGCGCACGCTGGCGTCTTACGCGACCTACTACGACCAGTGGGCACAGCCGTGGGAGATCCAGGCCCTGCTGCGTGCGCACGCGATCGCCGGCGACGCCGATCTGGGCCAGCGGTTCATGCTGATGATCGACAAGACTCGCTATCCCGCCGACGGGGTGTCGAGCGAGGCGATGCAGGAGATCCGGCGCATCAAGGCCCGCGTCGACTCCGAGCGGTTGCCGCGCGGTGCCGACCCCAACACGCACACGAAGCTGGGCCGCGGGGGATTGGCCGACATCGAATGGACTGTGCAGCTGATGCAACTACGGCACGCGCACGAGATCCCCGCGCTGCACAACACGTCGACGCTGCAGTGCCTGGACGCGATCGCCGAGGCCGACCTCGTCCCGGCGGACGAGGTGGACCTGCTGCGCCAGGCGTGGCTGACCGCGACCCGGGCCCGCAACGCGCTGGTGCTGGTCCGTGGCAAGCCCACCGACCAACTGCCCGGACCCGGACGTCAGCTCAACGCAGTCGCGGTCGCCGCGGGCTGGCCCAACGACGATGGAAGTGAGTTCTTGGACAACTATCTGCGAGTTACGCGGCGGGCAAAAGCGGTGGTACGCAAGGTGTTCGGGAGTTGAGCGAGGCGGCCGGCGCGTACGACGCGATGTTCCAGGTGCTCAGCACCGCAGAAGCTGATCGGGCGTCGGGTCTCTACGCCCTGTTGGCCGACGCGGTCCGCGAACTCATCGACGCGACCATCCGGACAGAGGCCGACGACGACGTTGTTGCCAAGGCGCGCAGCGAGATCGAGGCCGTCACCGAACTGCTGCGCCAACAGACCAGGCCGGTCGGCGTGAGCTTTCGCGTCGATGGCCGAACACTGCCGTTGGGTAATGCGGTGGTCGGTTTGTGCAATCCCATCGCTCCGCCGGTCGTCGTCCATCACGACGGCGACGGGCGCTGCCACAGCGAGTTCGTCCTCGGGTCGGCCTACGAGGGACCGCCGGGGCTGGTGCACGGTGGTGTCAGCGCGCTGGTGCTCGACCACTTGCTCGGCGAGGCGGCCAGTGACGGACTTTCCAAGGCGCGTTTCACCGGAACCATCAGCGTGAAGTATCTGCGCGGGACGCCGCTTGGCCCGCTACGGTGCGATGCCTGGATCGACCGTGCGGAAGGCGTCAAAGTCTTTGCGCGCGGCACGATTTCGGATGGCGAGGGAGTCACCGTCGAGGCCGAAGGCGTCTTCATCGAGCCGGCGTGGGCGAGGGAAACCGGATGAAATTCTACGTCAGCAGTGCCTTTCTGAATACCCGCGAGATCGTCGAGATCGCCAAGGCGGCAGACGAACTCGGCTACGACGGCGTCGGGATTCCCGACCACGTCGTCAACTTGGAGACGCTGGACACGCCGTACCCGTACACCAAGGACGGCGAGCGGCGGTGGCAGCCGTTCACCGACTGGCCCGATCCCTGGGTGCTGATCGGGGCGCTGGCACAGGTCACCACGCGGCTGCGGTTCGTCAACACCGTCTACATCCCGGCGATGCGCAACCCGTATTCGGCCGCGAAAGCGATTGGTACGGCGGCGGTTCTGGCGTCGGGCCGAGTCGAGCTCGGCATCGGCGTCGGCTGGTGCCGGGAAGAATTCGCCTTGATGGGTGAGCAGTTCGACGCCCGCGGCAAACGCACCGATGAAATCATCGACCTGATGCGGACGCTGTGGCAGCCGGGATGGACGGAGTTCGAGGGCCAGTTCTATCGAACACCGCGGCTGGAGATGCAACCGACACCGCCGCCGATCCCGGTGTACGTGGGCGGGCTCAGCGACGCCGCACTGCGCCGCGCCGCCCGCAACGACGGCTGGATAGGGGACCTGATCAAGACCGACCGCGCCATCGAGGCGGTCGACAAGCTTCGCGAGCTGCGCCGCGAAAAGGGTTTGTCGATGGACGGTTTCACCATCCTGACGCCGCTCACGGACGCCTTCACGACCGCCGATTATCAACGCGCCGCGGATGCCGGGATCACCGGCATCATCACGATGCCGTGGATGTTCTACTCCGGACCGGACGCCTCGCTGGAGGACAAGATCGACGGCATGCAGCGGTTCCGGAAGGACCTCGCGCTCGACGGCTAGACGGCTCGTTGCGGCGCGGCCATACTCGACGCATGCCCTTCACGGTTGTGTTCAGCAACGGCGAACCGCGCGACTACGGCGTATTCGACAAGTACCAGGTCACGGATGCGGGCGTGTTGATCATCGACATGCATCGCAACGACGTGAACCGGCACTACATCGCGCCCGGCAGTTGGCTGGAGCTTGTCGACATGGCGGATAACCAGCCCGCCAACGCATCGCGCGGGATATTGGGCGTCAGACATTCTCGCTAGGCCAGCGGGTTGTACCGCGCACGAAAGTTGACATCGTGCACAGGGGGATCGTGGGACATCGAACGTACGTCTCGGCGACCGTAGCGACGGCCGCTGGTTTGGTTGCGGCGGCGTGCGGCGGTTCACCGGGCTCGGGCAACTCGACGACGACGAGTGGGACGCCCACCAAGACGTTCACGACCACGGTGTCGCAGGCGACGACGACCACCAACGCCGGCACGGATCTGCGGTCGCTGGTCCCCACGCCGGCCAACACCGCGAGGACCGACGGCCCGGACTCCATTCACGACAACGGAATCCATCTGCACTTCTTCGTCAACGGTTCGCCGAACGACGTCATGGCCACCTATAAGACCGCCTTGACGGGCATGACCTGGTCGCTGATCGTCGACAGCTCGAGCGGCGGTGGGGTAGGCGGCGGCGCCACCTACACCGCGAGCAACGGCAACGCCTTCGGGGTGTTTAGCGGCGGGGGCTATGGCAACACGACCGACATCGACGCCTGTGCGTGGCCGTCGCAGCCCGCGAACAAGGACTGCGGTCGCCACTAGTAGAGCCGGTCGGTAGGTCCTCGGCGATGCCTCGCGGTCCGTGTGACCTTAGCCACGTGCGCGGTCATATTATCGGTATGACGATACCGTATCTGTATACCGACTGGACATAGGTGAGAGGAACCGGTTATGGGATCGTGGCGAGACGAACTCACCAGTCTTCGAGGCACTCTGCGCGGGCCGGTCTTCACCGCCGATGACAAGGCCTACGACGCAGAGGTGGCGGTGTTTAACACGGCGGTACGCCATCGACCGGCGATCGTGGTCGGCGCCGCCGCTGCCGCGGACGTCACCGAGGTGGTGAGCTTCGCGGAACGCAACGGCCTGAACATCGCCGTCCTCAATACCGGTCACGGACCGACGGTTGCGGCCGATGCGCACACGCTGATGATCACAACGCGACGCATGCGCGGCATCACTATCGACGCCGAAAATCGTTGGGCACGAATCGATGCCGGAGTGCGGTTCGGCGAGCTGGTGGAAGCCGCCGCAGTACATCGGCTGGCTCCCTTGCCCGGATCCTCGCCCGGGGTGGGCGTCGTCGGCTACACGCTTAGTGGCGGTGCAAGTTCGACGATGGGCCGCAAATACGGTTGGGCTGCCGATCACGTCATCGCGATGGAGGTCGTGACCGCAGACGGTAAATTGCGTTGCGTGTCAACGGAATCCGAACCTGATTTGTTCGGCGCGTTCCTGGGCGGGAAGAGCAATTTCGGTGTCGTCGTGGCGATGAAGTTCGCGCTTTTCCCGGTGGCGGAGTTGTACGCGGGTGCGATCTTCTTCTCCGGCGAGCACACCGCCGACGTACTGCGGTCCTACCGAGAACTCACCGCGTCGGCGCCGGACGAGTTGACGACCGGCATCGCACTACTGAATCTGCCTCCGCTGCCTGGACTTCCACCGTTCATGCAGGGGAAGTTGACTGTATCGGTGCGAGTCTCCTATGTCGGCGACGCTGACGCGGCTGCCGGTTTGGTCGAACCGCTGCGCCAAGCGGCTCCCGTCCTGGCGGACACGGTCGCCACCATCCCGTACACCCAGTTCTCCACGATCACTAACGATCCGACCGACCCCGCGCCGGCCGTCGAGCATTTCGGGCTGCTGCGAGAAATGACCGAGGACACCGTCAAGGCGATCGTCGACGTGGTCGGACCGGGTTCCGGTAGCGCGGTCAACATCGTCGACATTCGGCATCTGCAAGGCGCTTTCAGCAATCCGGCGCCATTTCCCAACGCGGTGGGTGCACGCGACGCCGCGTACGCCACGTTCGCTTTGACCGTCGTGCCGCCCGGACGAGAAGTGGCGGCTTACCGCGACTCGGGCCGTGATCTCCTTGCGGCGCTGCAACCTTGGCTGCACACCGGATCCAGCCCGAGTTTCATCGGACCGGCCGACACGGCCGATGGTCGCACCAGGCTGGCCTACGATCCCGAGGTTTACGAGAAATTGCGGGCCGTCAAGGCGGTCTACGACCCGCACAACATGTTCCGGCTCAACCACAACATCGCGCCCGGATTCGCCGCCTAATGCGGACTCCGAAGGCGGTATAGCCGTACCATAGGTCAATGCCTATTGAACGTCGCACGCGCCGGGCCGGGGGAGCGCGCCGTACCGAGGCGATTGAATCGGCCGCCAGGGTGCTGGCCGAGCGAGGCTATGAAAGCACCCGCTTCGCCGACGTGGCGGAGGCAAGCGGTACGGCCATCAGCACCCTGCAGAACTACTTCGGGTCCCGCGAGGACATGCTGATCGAGGCGATGAGGCATGCGACCGAGGTCGAGGTGTCCGCCCTGGAGGCTGTCGCGGACGCGGAGAACGACCCGTGGAATCGCCTGGTGGCGATGATCGACCGCAACCTGAACACACCCGTGCACAATCACCAGCTGTTGATCGAGTTCTGGCGCTCAGGGGTACGCGACGGCGAATTGCGTGACTATGGCGAGGAAGGTTGGTCGCGTTACCGGGCGCCGTTTGTGCGGACTGTCGCCGAGGGCCGCGATGCCGGTGCCTTCACGCCGGTGGTCGATCCCGAGGACGTCGTCGATCTGCTCTTCGCGACGCTCGTCGGTGCGATGATCCCGCGGGTCCTGCGCTTTCCCGGCCCGTCGGCGGACCGCTTCCGGACGGCCCTGCTCCGGCAGGTCGGCGAGATGCTGGGCCGGCCCGGATACACCTAGATCAGCGTGTCCAGGCCGGCGAGCGACCGAGATGGCACAGGATGCGTTCCAGATCGCCGGTCTCGTTGCCGGTCGTGACGGCCGGGTCGAAGACGGCGTTGTCGGCAGTCCGGAAATTCTGATCGTCGGGGACGGCCAGCGCGAGCGGAAGCGCGTCCGCCAACACCTCGGCCGGCAAATCGAACGAGGTGCCGATCGTGCGGGCGACGTCCCAGCCGTGCACGACGTAGTCCACGAAGTGGAACCCGATCGCCATTGCGCCGGGGAACTCCGCACCGGGGCCGAATTCTGGTAGCGCAAACG
>NZ_JAFAUS010000435.1 GCF_019243155.1 Mycobacterium sp. | reverse complement strand
GCGTCGGCGACGAGCAGAATTTTGTGATGCTTTTCGGAAACGAACCGTTTGATCAGCACGCCACCCGAGCGCGCGGAGGCCTTCCAGTCGATGTCGCGCACATCGTCGCCGGGCACATACGGACGCAGATCATCGAATTCCATACTGCGCGTGTGCAATAGCGCGTAGCGGCCGCCCTCGAGCAGACCGCTGGTGTCGGTGCCGAAGTGGGCCTTGGCCCGGTTGAGGTGCTTGCCCAAGGTGACCTCAGGGCACGCGCACGGCGCGCAGCGCGGCGTCGATGACGACCTCGGAGGTGATATTCGCGCTGGCCGCTTCGAATCCGAGGATGAGCCGATGCCGGAGCACCCGGTGCGCGAGCTTCGCGATGTCCTCGGGCAGCACGTGCGCGCGCCCGGAGAGCAGGGCCTTCGCGCGGGCCGCCTTGCAGAACGCAATCGTGGCGCGTGGGCTGGCGCCGTATTCGACGAGGCGTGCGATCTGCTTGGGCAACGCCTGCGCGGGGTGGCGGGTCACGTCGACTAGCTGGCTGGCGTAGAGCATCAACGCGCGGTCCATGTGTACGTGGCGCACCATGTCCTGCAGACGCAGCACATCGTCGAGGCCGACCACCGGCGCCGTCGGCTGCCCCTTGTCGTAGACGCCGGCGTCGATCCGCGTCATCACTTCCACCTCCTCCTGCGGAGAGGGGTAGCGCACGATCTCCTTGAGCAGGAATCGGTCGGTCTGCGCCTCTGACAGCGGATAGGTGCCTTCCTGGTCGACCGGATTCTGGGTGGCGATCACCAAGAACGGATCTGCGAGGGGGTGCACCTGCCCGGCGATGGTGGTTTGCCGCTCCTCCATCGCCTCGAGCATCGCGCTCTGGGTTTTCGCGCTCGACCGGTTGATCTCGTCAAGCAGCACAATGTTGGCGTGCACCGGACCCAGTTGGGTGACGAAGGAGTTGGTCGTCGAGTCGTAGATCTGCGTGCCGACGATGTCGCTGGGCAGCAAGTCGGGCGTGCACTGGATGCGTTGAAAGCGACCGTGAATCGACTCCGCGAGCACCTTGGCGGCCGTCGTTTTCGCCAGGCCCGGGACGCTTTCGAGAAGAATGTGGCCGCCGGTGAGCAGGCCGATCAGCAGCGACTCTCGTAAGTCGCGCTGCCCGACGATCTTTTCGGTGAACGCAATGGAGATGGTGTCCGCGATCCTTCGAGCGGCGTCGAGTTCGCGTTGATCCGGCTGTGTCCGCGCTGTAGTCATAGCCACGCTGTAATACCCGGGCGCCGTTTTTCCACACCTCAGCCCGCCCGTGACGGACCCGGGCAGGGGCGTACCGCTGAGGCCCCCACACGTACTGGACACCCCTTGGTTAAGCGCGTAACCTCTGTCGCGCAACGAAGCATTCGCGCACGCGAAGGGGCCATTACGACAGTGACTACCACCATTCCGGTCTTCAACCCGTCCAACGAAGAGCAGATCGCCGAAGTCCCCGATTCGGACCAGGCCGCCGTCGACGCGGCCGTGGCGCGGGCGCGCGAAACCTTCGAGTCGGGTGTGTGGCGCAAGGCGCCCGCGTCGCATCGCGCGAACGTACTCTTCCGCGCCGCGCGCATCATCGAGGAACGCACCGAAGAACTCGCGGCGCTTGAAGGCCAAGACAACGGCATGAATCTGACGGCCGCGAAGCACATCATCCCGGTGTCGGTCGACATGCTGAAGTACTACGCTGGCTGGGTCGGCAAGATTCACGGCGAGTCGGCCAACCTCGTGTCCGACGGTCTGCTCGGTACCTGGGAGACCTACCACACCTTCACGCAGCTCGAGCCGGTCGGCGTCGTCGGCCTCATCATCCCGTGGAACGGGCCCTTCTTCGTCGCGATGCTCAAGGTCGCTCCCGCGCTCGCCGCGGGTTGTAGTGCGGTGCTGAAACCCGCCGAGGAGACGCCGCTGACCGCGCTGAAGTTGGAGGAGATCTTCCGCGAGGCGGGCCTGCCCGACGGCGTCCTGAACGTCATCACCGGTTATGGGGAGACCACCGGCGCCACGATGACCGCGCACCCGGGCATCGACAAGATCTCGTTCACCGGGTCGACGGAAGTCGGACGGCTGATCGTCAAGGCGGCCGCGGGCAACCTCAAGCGGCTCACCCTTGAGCTCGGCGGCAAGTCGCCGCTGATCATGTTCGACGACGCCAACCTCGACAAGGCCATCATGGGGGCGGGCATGGGCCTGCTCGCCGGTTCGGGACAGAACTGCTCGTGCACCTCGCGGATCTACGTGCAGCGCGGCATCTACGACCAGGTCGTGGAAGGCCTGGCCGGGTTCGCCCAGATGCTGCCGATGGGTGGCAGCGACGACCCCGACTCGGTGCTGGGGCCGCTGATCAGCGACAAGCAGCGCAAGCGCGTCGAAGGCATCGTGAACGACGGCGTGGCCGGCGGCGCGCAGGTGATCACCGGCGGCAAGCCGATGGACCGCAAGGGCTACTTCTACGAGGCGACGATCGTCACCAACACCACACCCGACATGCGGCTCATCAAAGAGGAGATCTTCGGGCCGGTCGGCTGTGTGATCCCATTCGACGACGAGGACGAGGTGATCGCCGCCGCGAACGACACGCACTACGGGCTGGCCGGCTCGATCTGGACCGAGAACCTCAGCCGTGCCCATCGTGTCGTGAATGAGCTTCGCGCAGGCCAGATTTGGGTGAACTCCTCGCTCGCGGCCGACCCGTCGATGCCGATCAGCGGCCACAAGCAGTCGGGTTGGGGCGGCGAGCGTGGCCGCAAGGGCATCGAGGCGTACTTCAACACCAAGGCGGTCTACATCGGCCTTTAGGTCGGGCCTGGGTTTCGCCGAGCGTAACGTCACCGCGGAAATCGGGCTGATTTTCCGCAGTGGAGTTGCGCTCGCGGCCCCCCGCGTTGGCGCTCGATGTTCAGGCGCACTAACTTTTCTGACGTGACGTTCTCAGCTGCTGGTGCAGTGACGCGGTGGATCGCTCCATTCCTGACAATTGCGGTTCTTGGCACGGGTTTTCTTGCGGACCCGATGCACGTCGGTCGGGCACCGGCGATGCGTTTGGTCAGCGACGGGGATCCGTTGGCCGGGGCGCCGTTCTACATCAACCCCAACTCGGCGGCCATGCGCGCCGCGCAGGGCGCCAATCCGCCCAATGCCGAATTGACCGCCATCGCCAACACGCCGCAGGCGAACTGGATCGTCCCGGGCGGTTCGGCAGCCACGGTCGGCAAGTACGTTGGCGACGCGAATGGCGCCGGCGCCATCCCGGTGCTCGCGATCTATGGAATCCCCCACCGCGACTGTGGCAGCTTCGCTGCCGGCGGCATGGGGTCGGGCGACGACTATCGCTCGTGGATCGACGGCATCGGATCGGGCATCGGCGCCTCGCGGGTGGCGATCGTCGTCGAACCCGATGCACTCGCCATGGCCGACTGCCTGTCGGCCGATCAGCGCCAGGAGCGCTACGACCTGGTTCGCTATGCCGTCGACACGCTGACCAAGGATCCGAACGCGGCCGTGTACGTCGACGCCGGGCACCTACGCTGGCATAGCGCCGACGACATGGCCGCCCGGCTCAACCAGGCCGGTGTCGGCCACGCGCGGGGGTTCAGCCTCAATACCGCGAATTTCTTCTCGACCGAGGACGAAATCGGTTACGGCGAAGCGATTTCCGGGTTGACGAATGGTTCGCACTATGTGGTCGACACGTCGCGCAACGGCGCCGGGCCGGCGCCCGACTCCGAACTCAACTGGTGTAACCCGAGCGGCCGCGCGCTGGGCACCCCACCCACCGCAGCGACCGCGGGCGCACACGCCGATGCCTACTTATGGATCAAGCGCCCCGGCGAATCCGACGGAACCTGCGGCAAGGGTGATCCGCCAGCGGGCACCTTCGTGAGTCAGTACGCCATCGATCTGGCCCACCACGGCTAGCCGGTTCGCGCGGCGCGGAGTGACCGGGAGGACCCGATGCCGAAATTCAAAACCGAAATGGAAGTCTGCCCGCACTGCCGTCGGTCAGCCGAGGCCAAAGTCGAATACCGCTACGACAGCGACGGCAAGGTCATCGGAAGGTTAGTGCGGCATGTCAATTGCCAACACGCCGACTGCCCGGGTAGCGAAGTCCCCCCGCACTGGAGCTAATCGACGGTGACGACGTAGGTGCCGTCTGCGTCGCGGGTGATGTCGTACTCGTCGGCCTCGACCCAAACACTCGGGTCTCCGGGATCGCCGAGGTAGACGTTCTGCACCTTGCCGCCCGGTTGCATGTACACCGCCCACTGCTGCCCGGACCCCAGCGTGGAGATCGTCACGATTTCGCGCCCGTCAGCGCGTCGGATCGACAGAGTGTGGGCGTTCTCGTCCGGCTCGGAGAGTTCGGCCACGTCGTTATCTAGTTCGTCGTCGAAGTC
Organism: Mycobacterium sp.; assembly: GCF_019243155.1. Taxonomy (GTDB): domain Bacteria; phylum Actinomycetota; class Actinomycetes; order Mycobacteriales; family Mycobacteriaceae; genus Mycobacterium. Next base: position 607 of record NZ_JAFAUS010000435.1, on the reverse strand, counting down.
GTCGTCATGCACACGCAGCAGGGTACTGGCTAAAGGCGCTGTCGGCGAAACCCTCAGCTACTAGCCACATCTCAGTTAGGTATGGACTTTCCAGCCCGCCAACGGGGTGGGTGCCGCCGGAGCGTTGGGGTCGTTGAACTCGATGTAAAAGTCGCCCTGCTTCACGGTGCTGTCGTAGGCGATATATCCGTGGGCGGTTTGACCATTGGTGACGGCGCCCGAACGCAAAGGTGGCGTCTTATTGATCTTCTGATAATCGACCATCGACGAACCGCCTTGGATATCGCGGTATGGATCTTGCCTCCATGGCGAAGAAGCGGCGGTGATGGACCTCTCGTTGTAGCTGAATTGTGTGTCGGATTTGCCGACAATGGTGAGCTCGATGACGTTGCAGCCGCCACCTCCGGAACAGCCGGACGAGATCCAGTTCGCGTTGTTGACCGTGACGTCGGCGGTCGCGGTGCTGTACTCCGTGACATGAATTGTCGTCCCGGCCTTTTCGGTCGGGAACGGTGACTGTTGGGTTGTGGGGTCGGCGTTGCCGAGAGGCGCTGTCACGCACGCGGTTATCGCCAGCAATGTCGCAACCGCTGCGCTCAACGGGGTA
>NZ_JAFAUS010000165.1 GCF_019243155.1 Mycobacterium sp. | reverse complement strand
GGAGCCTGTTCAACGGCACGGTCATCGTCGAATGGCTCAACGTGAGCGGGGGCATCGATGCGCCCGCGCTGTGGATGATGGCGCATCGCGAGGTGCTTCGTTCGGGCTACGCCTACGTCACGGTGTCGGCCCAGAAGGTGGGCGTGGACGGCGGCGTCAGCCTGCTCGGCATCGACATGTCGCTCAAGAGCCAGAACCCGCAGCGCTACGCCGCGTTGAGCCACCCCGGCGACGCCTTTTCCTACGACATCTTCACCCAGGTCGCCGGGCTGGTGCGCGGCGATCTGCTGGAAGGACTGCCCGTTGCGCAGGTGATCGCGGTGGGTGAATCCCAGTCGGCGATGTTTCTGACGACTTACATCAATGCCGTGGATCCGCTCGTCGAGGCCTACGACGGATTCCTGGTGCATTCGCGGTTCGCCCCTGCCGCCGGCCTGGACGACGCCTCTGTATTCGACGAGGACAAGGCGATCAACTCAGCGCCGGTGGCCTTCCGCCCCGACCTGCGGGTGCCCCTGCTCACGATCATCACCGAGACCGATCTGTTCGGCGGAATCCGCAGCGGCTACTACTACGCCCGACGGCCCGACGACGATCGGCTGCGGGTGTGGGAGATTCCGGGCGCCGCGCACGCCGACAACTACACGATCCAGGTCGCAGCGATCGACACCGGCGACGCCCCGCTGGACGACATCGTCGCCGCCTACGCACCCACGAACAACCTGATGGGCCAGGAACTCGGGCACTACATCAACTTCGCCCCCCAACACCACTACGTGGTGCAGGCGGCGGTCGCGGCGCTGGACGCCTGGGTGCGCACGGGCGAACCCGCGCCTGCGGCCCCGCCCATCACGATGCGCGAAACCGACGATCCCCAACCGGTTTTGGACGCCAACGGCATCGCCGAGGGCGGCGTCCGAACCCCCTGGGTCGACGTGCCGACCGCACGGACATCGGGCATCGGCGACGCGTACGAAGGCTCGGACAACGGCCCGGAAGTCGCCGGCGCGAACATCATGGCGTCGATATTCGGGTCCGGCGAACCCTTCGACAAAGCCACCTTGAACCGGCTCTATCCCGGCGGCGTCACGGAGTATGTGCAGAAATTCACCGCGGCGCTCGACACGGCGATCCAATCCGGGTTCATCCTGTCCGCCGATCGCGTCGAGATCCTGAAGCTGGCCGCGGCAACATACGCTGGCGCAGTCTGAGTGGCCGGCGGTCCAAAAGCGTTGTCTCGTCTAATACTTGACGCCTAGAACAACCGGCTGTCGGGTGATGGCCCCTCCACCGGGCGAACCAACCCCGTCCCGGTGACCAGCGGCAGGTCCAGTGCGGACAGCAGGCCGGGTGGCGCCGCGCATACCGCGGGGATGGCGTTGACCATCCGCGACGAGCCGGCGATGCGGGCACCCAGGTCGTGGTCGTGGTCCTCGGCCATCTCGAATTCGCACCGCATGCTCGGCGAACCCTCGATCTCCACCCGGTACAGGCCCCGGCCGGATGCCGACCCGTAGCCGAGGTCCTTCGGTGCAATGCTGATGTTCGGCTGGGGCCAGTCCGGCGCGATGTCGTCCCGCATGCGGGTCACGTGGTCGATGACGAAAGTTGGCTTCCCACCGACGTATCCGGTGAGCGTCGAGCGCATCGCCGCGATCGTCCCGGCCGCGATGTGACCGGTCGGGGTGTCGAAGGACTCGGTGGCGGGAATCCGCTCGTTGCTCTCCTCGATGTTGTCGATCTTGACGCCCAGCCCGGCGGCGAGCTGATGCAGCACCGGTCCCCAGCCGAACGTGAAGATTCCCGGCTGGGCCGCGAACGCCGGATAGTCCGGCGATTGCCCAAATCCCAGGATCTCGTAGACGGCAGCCTTGTCCGGGTAGGTCGCGTAGTTGAACATCTCGGTCACCCGGACGGACTCGATCACCCGGGAGACGCCGGTAAGCACGAGTGGGAGAACGTCATTGGCGAATCCGGAGTCGATGCCCGTGGTGAAGAACGACGCCCCGCCCTCCAGCGCGGCCTGTCGCAGCGGGTCGGTGAACGCGGCGTCGACGGCTTCGGGGTACACCAGCGGGACCACCGAACACGACACCACGTTCTTCCCGGCCCGCAAGATGGACACCATGTCCGCGACGGCCTCGAGCGGCCGCAGATTCGCCCCGGCCGCATACACCACGACGTCGGCGTCGCCGGCGAGCAGCGCCGCCGAATCCTGCGTCGCGGTCACCCCCACAGGTGCGATGCCGCACAACTCGCCCGCGTCGCGACCCGCCTTGGCCTCGCTGTGCACCACGAGATCGACCAACTGCAACTCCGGATGATCGATCACCCCGCGCAGGGCGATCACACCCATGGAACCCGGCCCCCAAACTCCCACCTTGTACACGACAGTCTCCTATTATTAGGACATATATCCTTACAATTTGGACGGATCGTAGGGAGGTCACGGTGGATACGTCAATGGTCGCCCCAGTGGGCGCCTCGAACGTCAAATCACCGCCGACCGGTCGCGTGATGGATGTGCTTGCCGCCCTGGCCGATTCACCAAGCGGGCTGAGTTCGGCCGAGCTGGCGAAGAGTTGTGTCATCAGCACCTCGACCTGCGCCCTGGTACTGGCCGAACTCGAACGGCGCGCCTGGGTGGCGCGGCGCGGGGACCGTCGCTACGTGCTGGGCAGCGGCCTGTTCGGTCTGGTCCACGGGCTGCGGGCGCAGTTCCCGCTGCTGGACCGGGGACGCGACGCGCTGCGCTATCTCCACGACGCGCTCGGCGCGGGTTGCTCGATGTCGAAGATCGGCGGCCGGCACCTGACGACCGTCGACGCGCTGGGTCACGGCACCGACGGCGAGCACGCCGTCGGTCAGCGCTTCCCGATCGATCCGCCGTTCGGTTTGGTCGCGATGGCCTGGCGCGACGACGATTTCGTCCAGGCCTGGCTGCATCGCGTGCTCCCGCGGCTTACCCGTGCCGAAATCGCCGAGCACCTGCGAGTGCTCGGCGACATCCGGACCCGCGGCTACGGCGCGTGGCGGTTCGATGACACCCACCAGTCGCTGCACAACAGGCTGGCCGACGTGTTGGCGTCGCTGGAGCCGACTTCCCAGGTCACCCGGCAGCTGACCACCCTGATGACGATGGTGACGCTGCAGTCGGTCACCGATGTGCTCGAAACGGACTTGGCGGCAGCGGAGTTCGTCGTCCTGCCGATCTTCGGCCAGGACGGGCAGCCGGAATATCAGATCGAGATCCACCTGGGGCGCCCGGACGAGTTGACGCTGCTCGAGCTCGACGCAGCGCTCCGGCATGCCCAGGGGATGCTGGCCGCCGGGGTGGCCTGACGGTTCGGCGTTAGGCTGGTGCCATGTCTGCCAACGCGGATATCCGGCGTGCGGCCGGCCGGGCCGTCACCACGACGCCCTGGCTCACATCCCGTCACTCGTTCTCGTTCGGCGACCATTACGACCCGGAGAACACCCACTACGGGCTGCTACTGGTGAACAACGACGACATTGTCGCGCCCGGAACCGGATTCGACACCCACCCGCATCGGGACATGGAGATCGTAACCTGGGTGCTGGGCGGCGAGCTGACACACCAGGATTCCGCCGGGAACAGTGGAGTCGTCTATCCCGGTCTGGCGCAACGGATGTCGGCGGGAAGTGGAATACTGCACTCAGAGCGCAACGATTCATCGACGGAGCCAGTGCATTTCGTGCAGATGTGGGTGGTGCCCGACGAGACGGGGATTCGGCCCGGCTATCAACAGCACGAGGTCGGCCAGGACCTGCTGGACGGCGACCTGGTGACCATAGCTTCGGGTATCCCCGGCCGCGATGCGGCGATCACCCTGCACAACCGCGATGCCGCACTGCACGCCACGCGATTACGGGCAGGCGCGGCGGTGAACCTGCCGTCGGCGCGCTACGTGCACCTGTTTGCCGCCCGTGGCGCGGTTGCCGTAGAGGGCATCGGTGACCTCGAACAGGGCGACGCCGTGCGGTTCACCGATGCCGACGGCCGTTGCGTGACGGCGAGTGAACCGTCGGAGCTGTTGGTCTGGGAGATGAACGCGAAACTCGGCGCCTGAGCCATAGAGTGGGCACGACTGACAGGAGCCGACATGCCTGAATCGCATCCGCAGCACGCGGCGCCTCACCCCGGCCGGAACATCGAGGCAATCCGCACCGTGCGGTTCTGGGGGGCGCCACTGGTCATCACGCTGGCGCTGATGTCGGCCCTGTGCGCGCTCTATCTCGGCGGCATCCTGAACCCAGCCGCCAACTTGCGGCACTTCCCCATCGCGGTGGTCAACGAGGACGCAGGCCCCGGGGGCGCCCAAATCGTTGACCGGCTCGTCAATGGCTTGGACAAGAACAAGTTCGACGTCCGCGTCGTGCCCCTCAGCGAGGCCAGGCATCAGCTGGACACCGGAAAGGTGTACGGCTCGGTGCTGATACCGCCGAGCTTCTCGTCGAAACTGCGCGATCTCGCCACGAGCGCAGTGATGCCCAGCCGCGCCGACCGTCCGGTGATCACCATCTCTACCAACCCGCGGGCCGGCACTCTCGGCTCGTCCATCGCCGGCCAGACGCTGAACACGGCGATGGGGATCGCCAATGGTGTTGCCGGCGAACGGCTTCTGTCGGAGGTGGTAGCGCAGACGGGCGGAGCGCCGTTGGCCGGGGCCGCGGAGGTGGGCCTGTCCACCCCGATCGACATCGAGTCGACGGTGTACAACCCGCTGCCGAACGGCACCGGAAATGGATTGTCGGCCTTCTACTATGCGCTGTTGCTGCTGCTGGCCGGATTTACCGGCAGCATCGTCGTCAGCACATTGGTCGACGCACTCTTGGGTTATGTGCCAGCCGAATTCGGCCCGGTATACCGCTTCGCCGAGCAGGTCAGAATTTCGCGGTTCCAGACGCTGGTGGTCAAGTGGACCATGATGGTGCTGCTGGCGCTGCTCACCTCGGCGGCCTACCTCGCGATCGCCGACGGGCTCGGCATGCCGATCGACCTCGGCTGGGAACTTTGGGCGTTCGGCGTGTTCGCGATCGCGGCGGTGGGCATCACGTCCAGTTCGCTGCTCTCGGTGCTCGGCACGGCGGGCCTGCTGGTCAGCCTGCTCATCTTCGTGATCCTCGGTTTGCCGTCGGCCGGCGCCACGGTCCCGCTGGAGGCGACGCCGCCGTTCTTCCGCTGGCTGGCCGAATTCGAGCCGATGCACCAGGTGTACCTGGGCGCGCGGTCACTGCTGTACTTCAAGGGCCATGCGGACACCGGCCTTTTTGAAGCGCTGACCATGACGGCGGTCGGGCTGATCATCGGGCTGCTGTTGGGTGGCATCATCACGCACCTGTACGACCGCAAGGGTTTTCACCGTATTCAGGGCGCGGCCGCGATGGCGCTCGCCGCGGAGCACCAGGCCGCGCACCGGTCGCGGCAACGCAGGACGAAGCTCGAGGCCCCGGCCGAGACCGAATCCGACACCGAAAACACAAGCGAATAAACGTAATTCGCGCGTAGCGAAAGCGTCACCCGCCCGTTATACATGTTGACAGTGTGGCCATAGTGACTGATGCTATTGCTGTTGCATCCAGATCAGGGCGGAAAGGGCTACCGTGCTGACCCAACGCGCCAGCTTCCGCCGGCTGGCGGTGGCCTGCACCGCCTTCGTCTCGTGCATTGCTCTGGCGAGCACCTTGGGACAACCCCTTGCGCACGCCGCCGACGGCAGGGATCTGCTTGCCAACGCCATAAACGTCACCAAGGGGTCTTACCTGGTCTACAACTTCGGTCCCGGGCATCCGACGCCGATGCTCAACGCCGCCGGCAACTGGTCCGAAATGGACAACGGCGGCCACCTCATGATCATCAAGAATGCGGCCGGACGCCTCTCGCCGCACCTGCTGGTCGACACCCACCAGGCCGACCAGGCGCGCTGCGAAAACAACCCGGGAGCCCGCACCGGCGAGGGACTTTGGCAGGCCTCGGAGCTCTACACGCCGATGCAGGCGTGGCAGCGGATGGGCCAGCCCACGATCGCGATCAACGCCAACTTCTTTGACGTGCGCGGGCAAAAGGGTGGTTCGTGGCGCCAGACCGGCTGCAGTTCGCCGCTGGGCGCCTTCGTGGACAACACCCACGGGCAGGGCCGCGCCAACCAGGCGGTTACCGGCACCGTCGCCTACCCGGGAAAGCAGGGCCTCTCGGGCGGCGGCGAGAACTGGAGCGTCCTGACGACGATGATCCTGCCGTCGGGCGGCGCACCCTATGTGGTCTGGCCAAAATCGAAGAGCGACTATGACTCCGCCACCCCGGTGGTCCAGGACCTGCTCAACAAGAACGAGCGGTTCGTCGCGGTATCAGGCATCGGGTTACTCGCTCCGGGCAACACCGGACAACTGCACGACGGCGGCCCCAGCGCCGCGCGAACGGCTTTGGCTTACTCGCGGCAAAAAGACGAGATGTATATCTTCGAGGGCGGCAACTACACGCCGGACAACATCCAGGACCTGTTTCGCGGACTGGGCGCCGACAACGCGGTCTTGCTTGACGGCGGCGGATCGTCGGCCATCGTGCTGCGTCGTGACACCGGCGGCATGTGGGCCGGCGCCGGAAGCCCGCACGGATCGTGCGACACCCGCCAGGTTCTCTGCGACTCACACGAACGTGCGCTGCCCAGTTGGCTGGCGTTCAACTAACCGGGCGCGGGCCGAAGCGGAAGATCAGCAGACTGATCGCAACCACCGCGGCCGTCACGACGAACACCGGAGCGACAACGAATCGTGACATCGTCGCCCCAACGAGCGCACCCGCACACATCGTGAAAACCACACTCAGGCGCAGCTTTTCACGGTCGCCGGTGCCGCCCGCCAGCCGGCTTTCCATTCCGAGGCTGACGATCGTCGACGTCAACACCGTGGTGGACAGTTCCCGGATTTCGAATTGGCGCGCGCTCGAGTGCTGCAGGCCGAACGTCACCGCGAGGATGCCGATCATGACGAGTTTGGTCTTGTCGTTGTAGTGCAGCACGCCCGTCCCGGCCAAGACGGCCAACACCACCAACAAGGTTATTTCCGTTGCCAATACGAGGGTGATCCATGGGAGCGTCCGGCTACCGAAGTACCGTGACAACCGGCCACTGACGATCGTGGTGCAGACAAAGGTCGGCAGAGCGACGGCCACAGCCGTCAGGTCGATGACCGTCCTTGGGGCAAGCCAAAACCCAAGGAAGATCACGTTGCCGGTCATGTTGGCGACGAAGACGTGGCCGAGGACCAGGATGCTGAGCGAATCGGCAAGGCCGGTTGCGAATGTCAGCAACAGCAACGCGACGACGGTCGAGCGCTCCGATACAGGCGAGACGACGGGCATGGCCGTGGCAGACCCAGCTATTCGTGCGGCGTCAAGTCCAGCGAGGTGATCGTCGTCATCCTGGTCACCAGCCAGCG
>NZ_JAFAUS010000026.1 GCF_019243155.1 Mycobacterium sp. | reverse complement strand
GCCTCGAAATCGACTATGCCGCTTGGACTCATACCGCCAAACTAGCGGCAACCACCGACAAAAATGATCACTCGTGCGCGCCGTCATGCGGTTGCGCATCAGGGGACCCGCCCATCATGTGCACCATCGGCAACCCTCCGGACGTGACGAACCGGATGATCAACAGCGCCGCGACGATCAGGAACGCGATGTTGAGCCAGGTGGTGTAGTTCCACGAGATCGTCGCTTCCATCACCGTGGCGTTGCGCTGTTTGGGGATGAGACCGGTTGTGCCGAAAAGCAATTCGACCACATATCCGGCCGCGACCATGGCGGCATAGAAGGTGCCCAGCAGTGTCAGCATCATCCTGGTGCCGTAGTACTTGCGGTAGATGTTCAGGATCGGCACGATCAGCAGGTCGGCGTAGATGAACGCGATGACGCCGCCGAAGCTGATGCCGCCGTTCCACAGCACCGCCGCCAGCGGCACATTGCCGATCGAGCAGACGAAGGACACGATCGCCACGATCGGCCCGACGAGCGGCCCCCACACTGCCGACCAACCGGGATGGCCGGCCAAAAAGAAGACCTGCCAGAACTTTTCGGGCACCCACGCCGCGATGGCGCCTGCGATCAAGAGGCCCAGAATCAGGTCCCGCAGGATGGCCAGCCACTCCATGACGAAGACGTGCGAGACCGACGTCAGGCCCTCGGTCGAGAAGAGCCGCTGCCAAAACGAACCTCCCCGTTGGATGGACATGTCCATGGCGGCATGGCCTTCCATCGAGCCGGCGATTCCCCGCTCGGCCTGCTCGCGTGCGGCGTCGACGAGGCGAGACCGCACGAACAGCCGGAACAGGACCGCAAGCACGACGATCATCAGCGGGCCCCCGACGAACTCGGCGGCGGTGAACTGCCAGCCCATCAGCAGCGCCAGGATGATGCCCAACTCCACCACGAGGTTGGTGGAGCCGATCTCGAAGGCCATAGCCGCAGTGAAGTTGGCGCCCTTGCGGAACAGCGATCGGGCCAGGGCGACCGCCGCGTACGAGCACGACGACGACGCCGCCCCCAGCCCGGCCGACACCGCCAGGGTGCGGGGCCGGTCGTCGCCCATCAAGGCCACGATCGTCGAGCGACGCACCACCGCCTGCACCACTGCCGACAGGGCGAAGCCCAGGATCAACGCCCACAGGATTTCCCACGTCATCGAGCCCGCCAGCTCCAAGGCGTGCCCGACCGCCGCTAGCACCCGCACTGGGTCCTCACCTTCGGTTGTTGATGGCTTTGGAGTCGCATCCGCTCGCCGAACATATACCCCCATGGGGTATACGTCAAGCGGTGGAAGGGCTGGTCCGCCTACGGCGGTGGCAAGGTGGAACCTAGAATCGCTGCAAAAATGCACGGGCGCCCCGATTGGCCGGGCACGACAAGGTCTGGGCTACGCCACAACGGCGGGCTTGGGCAAAGAGATATCGACGGAACAACCTCGCGGAGTGACCAAGCCCGCGGCAACGGCGTGAATGGGCGCTTCTCATGAACTTCACTGACCACCAGCTGGCTGACCGCGGCGTTTTGGGGTGTTTGAGGTGCCGTGATGAGCAAATCCCCGACACACCGGCCGCGCCACCGTTGTCACAGAGGTAACACCAGGCACACTAGTAACAACATGATCTTTTTTAAGACGCCAGGAGGGTATCGCCGTGTACCGAGTCTTTGAAGCGCTGGACGAATTAAGCGCCATTGTCGAGGAAGCCCGTGGCGTTCCGATGACGGCCGGCTGCGTGGTGCCGCGCGGCGACGTGCTCGAGCTCATCGATGACATCAAGGATGCGATCCCCGGCGAGCTGGATGACGCCCAGGATGTGCTCGACGCGCGGGATTCGATGCTGCAGGATGCCAAGTCGCACGCCGAGGGCATGGTCTCGTCGGCGACCACCGAGTCGGAGTCGCTGCTCAACCACTCCCGCGCGGAGGCCGACCGGCTGCTCTCCGACGCGAAGGCCCAGGCAGACCGGATGGTGAACGAGGCGCGCCAGCACAGCGAGCGGATGGTAGCCGAGGCTCGTGAAGAGTCGGTTCGCATCGCCACGGCGGCGAAGCGCGAGTACGAAGCCAGCGTCGGGCGCGCCCAGGCCGAGGTCGATCGGCTGATCGAGAACGGCAACATCTCCTACGAGAAGGCCGTGCAAGAGGGCATCAAAGAGCAGCAGCGGCTGGTGTCGCAGAACAACGTCGTCGAGGCGGCCAACTCCGAGGCCACTCGCCTGATCGACACGGCGCACGCCGAGGCCGACCGGCTGCGGGGTGAGTGCGACATCTACGTCGACAGCAAGCTCGCCGACTTCGAGGAATTCCTCAACGGCACGCTGCGGTCGGTGGGCCGCGGTCGCCACCAGCTCCGCACGGCGGCCGGCACGCACGACTACGTGACCCGGTAACGGTCCGATTCGATGCGGCTCGGCCGAGCCGCATCATGGCTGCGCGCTGGCTTTATGCGGTCCGCGCCGTAGGATTTCTGTTATGACGCGGCAGCACAGCACCACGGCTCAGCGGCATCAGAACTCGCCGATGAAGGTTGACATTTCCCGGCTCGGGCGTCGTCCCGGTGCGATGGTCACCCTGCGGGAGACCGTGCCCAGCCCCTTGCGAATCGGGCTGGACATGATCGCGATCGAGGTTGGAGCTCCGCTGGAACTCGATCTGCGGATCGAGTCGGTATCGGAGGGCGTCTTGGTGACCGGGACCGTCACGGCCCCAACCGTCGGCGAATGCGCGCGCTGCCTGACCTCACTCGACGGCCGAGTGCAGGTCGGCTTGACCGAACTGTTCGCGTATCCGAACAGCACGACCGAGGCGATCACCGAGGAAGACGAAGTCGGCCACATCGTCGACGACAAGATCGACCTCGAACAGCCCATCATCGACGCGGTCGGATTGGAACTCCCATTCGCGCCCGTCTGTACGGACGACTGTCCGGGACTGTGCCCCGAGTGCGGTGTTTCCCTGGCGGCCGAGCCCGGTCACCAGCACGACAACATCGACCCACGATGGGCCAAGTTGGCCGGCATGTTCACCCCGGAGACGGACACGTCGCGGGGTGAGCGGTGACCTCGCGTGAAGTGCTGCTCGACGCGCTCGGGGTCCAGCTCTCCGATGACCTGCTCTCGCTGGCGCTGACGCATCGCAGCTACGCCTACGAGCACGGCGGGCTGCCGACCAACGAACGGCTGGAGTTTCTCGGCGACGCTGTGCTGGGCCTGACCATCACCGACGAGCTCTACCACCGCCATCCCGACCGTACGGAAGGCGACCTGGCCAAACTGCGGGCCAGTGTGGTCAACACCCAGGCGCTGGCCGACGTCGCGCGGAACCTGTCGTCCGGGAGTCTCGGTGGTT
>NZ_JAFAUS010000537.1 GCF_019243155.1 Mycobacterium sp. | reverse complement strand
ACAACGACGTTCCGACCCTGCGCCTGACCGTCGAATCCTCGAGCGGGCGGTTCACCGCAAGCTCGCGCGGCGCCGGGGGCGGCGGCTGGACCCGGCACGCAACCGGACGGATCGTGGACGGACAGGTGCGGCCGGTGTTGGCCTTGCCCGCCCTCGTCGGCGGCCCTGAGATCTCCGCCGAGCAGCTGTATCCCCGGCTGGCCGAGATCGGCCTGCAATACGGGCCGGCCTTCCAGCGGATCGTGCACGCGCAGGTCAGCGACTCCGCGGTGCTCGCCCGGCTGGACGCCACCGACACCAGCGTCGCCGCGTCCAACCACCAGGCTCATCCCGCGGTGCTGGACTCCGCGCTGCAGTGCGTGGCGCTGCTGGCGGGAGCCGGTGACGCATCGGGTGGCGGGGCGGTCGTCCCGGCCTCGGTGCGACACGTCCGGCAGTTCGCCCCGCTGACAGATCAGGTGATGGTCGGCGTCATGCGCTGCGCGCCGGAGCCCGGCGAGGCGGCGTTGGTCGCCGACGTGGTTCTCACCGACGAGGGCGGCCAGGTGCTGGTCGAACTGCACCGCGTGCAGTTCCGGCCGATCAGCCCGCAGTCGCCGATGCTGAACGAGCTGGACCGGCTGTGGGTCGAACCGGTATTCCAGCCCCGGGCCCCCCGCGACCCCGAACGCCGCGCCGAGGCGTTGGCCGGCGAGCGGGTCTTTTTGATCGCGGCCGGCGACGAGTCCATCGAGTGGGCTCGCGGATACGCCCGCGAACGCGGTACGGACGAGGTGTTCGCCGTGCACGGCAGCGACCCGGCCCGAGTCGCCGCCGATGTCGAGCCCGAGTTGCGGCGCCTGCTGGCGCAGGACCCCAGCGACACCCGCCCGATCGTGGTCACGCTGATCGCCGCGACCCCCGCCGACGCCCCCCTGTCCGATCCGCTGCTGCGGGTCGGCGAGCTGCCGGCGATGCTGACCGGCGTCGCCCGTGCGGTGCAGACCGTGCAGGACGAGGCGCTCGTCGACGGTGCGGACTGGCCGATCCGCGGGCTGATACTCACCCGCGGCGCTTTGCCGGTGCCCGGCGATGTCGACCCACCCGACCTGGCCGCGGCCACGCTGGTCGGCGCCCGCCGGGTGCTGCGCAACGAGCAGGCCGCGCTGAACTGGCGCCTGGTCGACACCGATCACGCGACCTCGCTGAGCTCGCTTGTCCTGGAATCGCTGGTGACCGGGGGCTACGCCGACGAGGACGCCGACGAGGTCGCGCTGCGCGACGAGCTGCGCATGGCGGCCGCCAGCGAGTACTGCCTGACCGGCAGGCTGGAAGCGCTGGAGGAAGCTCCGCCCCTGCTGGACCCGACGGCCAATTTCGAAGTCGAGGTTCCCCGATCGGGCCTGCTGGCCGACCTCGCCCTGCGCGAGGTTCCGCGCCACGATCCCGGACCGGGCGAAATCGAGCTGCGGATCAAGGGCGTGGGACTCAACTACAAGGACCCGATGAAGGTCCTGGGCATGCTCGGCGAGCGCGAGATGGCCGGCACCCACTTCGGCATGAACCTGGGCATGGAGGGCATCGGCGTCGTTACGCGCGTCGGCCCGGGTGTCAGGGGCTTCATGGTCGGCGAGTCGCGCTGGGTCAGCGTGCCGGGGATGTGCGCGCGCTACGTCACCACGTCGGTGAACCCGGACATCGGACTGATCGAGCCGGGCCAGGACCTGCCGATGGATGCCTGCGGCTCGGTGGTGGCGTTGATGACGGCGCACTACGCGCTGAAACACGCCGCCCGGGTCCAGCCCGACGAGTGGGTGCTGGTGGCCTGCGGCGCCGGCGGTGTCGGCATGGCCGCGGTCCAGATCGCCGCCAAGGCCGGCGCCCGCGTGATCGCGACCGCCTCCAACGACGAGCGGGCGGACCTGCTGCGAAGCGTCGGCGCCGAACATGTCGTCGACTCCCGATCGCTGAGCGCCACCGACGAGGTGCGCCGGCTCACCGGCGGCCACGGCGTCGACGTCGTGATCAGCTCGGCTCCCGGCGAGGCGGTGCTGGCCAATCTGGAGGTCGCCGCCGAGTTCGGTCGCGTTGTCGAGGTCGGCAAGAGCGAGATCTACGGCGCGCGGCTCCTCGATCTGACCGTGTTCGACAAGAACCTGTCGCTGATCTCGATCGACCTCGACCGGATGGGCGCCAAGCGGATCAACCTGCTGCGGCAGGTGAACCGCGAGGTCCTCGGCTTGATCCGCGCGGGCGATTACGACTTCCTGCCCGCCCAGATCCTGCCCGCTTCGCACCTGGCCGAAGCCTTCGATCTGGTCGCCCGCTCCAACCAGGTCGGCCGCGTGGTGCTCGACTTCACCGAGCCCAGGCCGATGGTGAAGCACGCCAAGCCGTCCGCCGAAATCCGTTCGGACGGAACATATCTGGTTACCGGCGGCTTGGGCGACTTCGGTCTGGCCACCGCCGCGTGGCTCGCCGCCAAGGGCGCGGGGACGATCGTGCTGGCCGGCCGACGGGGTGTCACCAACGGCGAGCAGGAAGCGGCACTGGGCGCGCTGCGGGCCGGTGGCGCCAACGTGCGGGTCGAGAGCCTCGACGTCGGCGACCGGGCCAGCGTCAACGCACTACTGACCCGGCTGTCCGACGGCCCGCCGCTGCGCGGTGTGTTCCACGCCGCCGGCGTGCTGGCCGACGAGCCGTTCACCCAGGTCACTCAGCAGGCCCTGAACTCGGTGCTGACCCCGAAGGCGCGCGGCGCCCTGATCCTCAGCGAGGCACTGGCCGACACCGAACTGGACCACTTCGTGCTGTACAGCTCGGTGGGTAGCCAGGCCGGCCTGATCCCCCAGACCAGCTACGCCGCAGCCAACGCGGTGCTGGACCACCTGGCCCACCACCGGGCGAATCTCGGACTGCCCGCGCTGGCGGTCAACTGGGGTGCGCTGTCCGGCGGGATGGCCACCTCGAACGAGCAGATCTCGGCGTACCTCGCGCTCAACGGGTTGAACGCGATCCCGCTCACCGCCGCGTGCGAGTACATGGACGTGACGATGGGCCTGGACCCCGTTCAGGTGACGATCGCCGACGTCGACTGGGCGAAGTGGTCGACAATGCATCCGGCATCGGCGGGCAGCCCGCGGTTCGTCGAGCACGTGAAGGCCGCGAAGTCGAACAACACGGCGGCAGGCGGGGTTCGAGCGGAACTCGTCGCGATGCCGACCGACCAACGAGCCGAAGTGCTCACCTACATGCTGGCCGAACACGCGGCCGGGGTTCTCGGTATCCCCGCTGAGGCCGTCGACTGCCAGACCCCGCTTCCCGAACTCGGATTGGACTCACTGATGGCAGTCGAACTGCGCGCCCGCGTCAGCATCGCCCTGGACGTGGAGATCTCTCCCCTCGAACTCACCCGCTCCGGCGGCCTGTCCGCACTCGCAACGCGGCTCGGCGACCAGTTGGTGACGGTCTGATGAGTCCCGAAGCACGCAAACTGGCGCGCCAGCTGCTCGACCGGCTGGACGGGCAGACCGAATCCTCAACTGCGGCTGGCGCTCCGGCGGCGCCGCACGGCGCGACGGTTGCGCACCGACCCGCCCGTGGTCATGCCGGCGCCGCGACGAGCCCACGACCGACGGTCCACCGCACGCCCAACCGTCCGGCCCGTCAGCGTTCGCGGACGCTGCTCACCGACCTGCCCCAGGTGCAGGAGTCGTTGGCGCGCGACAAGGAACTCACCGACGGTCTGGCGGCGGTGAACCGGCCCAGCCCGTACTACCGCTGCCACGAGGGACCCAACGGGGCGACGATCCAGCTCGACAACCGCGAGTTCATCAACTACTCGAGCTACAACTATCTCGGGCTGGCCAATCACCCGCGGTTGATCGCCGCCGCCAAGGATGCGTTGGACAGCTACGGCACCACCAGCGGCGCCACCCGAATCGTCTCGGGCAACATCACGCTGCACCACGAGCTGGAGGCGCTGCTCGCCGAGACCTACGACGTCGACGACGCCACCACGGTCGGCAGCGGCTACCTCACCAACGCCACAGTGATCGGCTTCGTACTCGGCGAAAACGACCTGGCGGTTTGCGATTCGCTGGTGCACAACAGCATCGTCACGGGCACCCAGTGGGCCGGCTGCCAGCGACTGCAGTTCCGGCACAACGACCCCGAATCCCTGGACACATTGCTCACCCGCACCCGAAGCCACTTTGAGCGGGCGATGGTGATCCTCGAAGGCGTCTACTCCATGGACGGCGACTACGTGGCGCTGCCGGAGATGATCGAGGTCGCGCGCCGGCACGACGCCTTCGTGATGATCGACGAGGCCCATTCGTTCGGCGTGCTGGGTGAACACGGTCGCGGCATCCGCGAACTGTTCGACCTGCCCGGCGACGCGGTCGACATCTGGATGGGCACCCTGTCCAAGGCGCTGGCCAACCACGGCGGATTCATCGCCGGCAACCGGGATTTCATCCACGCCTGCCGGATGTCGGCGCCCGGGATGAGCCTGTACGCCGCCGGCCTCACGCCCGCCACCGCCGCGGGCACCATCGAAGCGATCCGCGTGATCGCCGACGAGCCGGAGCGTCTACAGCGGCTGCGGGCCAACTCGCAGCGATTCCTCGACGGCGCCAAGGCGGCCGGTTTCGATGTCGGCCCAGCCCACGGCACTCCGATCATCCCGGTAATGATCGGCTCGACCCACAAGGCCGTGCAGGCTGCCGTGCTTCTGGCCGACGCGGGCATTAACGTGAACCCCATCGCCTACCCCGCCGTGGCCGAGCGCGAGGCTCGGCTGCGGTTCTTCTTGTCCAGCGAGCACACCCCGGAAATGATCGATCACACTTTGAAGCTCCTGACCGAGATCATCGCGGCTTTATGATGGCGGCTTGAGCATGCAGACACTCGCACGACTCGCCTTGACCGCGCCGCGCCGAATCGTCGCGATCGCGCTGCTGGTCATGGTCGCGATGGCCGTCTTCGGCATCCCCTGCGTCAAGAGTCTGGCCGGCGGCGGCTTTCAGGATCCGGGCTCGGAGTCCGCACGGGCCGCGGCGGTGATGGAACACAAGTTTCACCGGACCGACACGAAGATGCTGATCCTGGTCAGCTCGCCCGACGGCGCGACGTCCCCGAAAGTCCGCGCGGTCGGAACCGAAATCGCCGGCAAGCTCAACAGCTCTCCCTACGTCGCCCACGTGTTGTCGCCGTGGGATGCGCCGCCGCAGATAGCCGCGTCGCTCATCAGCAAGGACGCCAAGTCCGCTCTTATTGTCGCCGATCTCGTTGGCGGCGAGCGTAATTCACCGGCGTACGCCCAGAAGCTGTCCGACGAGGTGATCCACGACCGCGACGGTGTCACCGTCCGGGCCGGCGGGTCGGCCGCCATCGACGCCCAGATCTCCGAGCAGACGGAAAGCGATCTGCTGATGATGGAGTCGATCGCGGTGCCGCTGAGTTTCCTGGTTCTGGTCGCCGTGTTCGGCGGCCTGGTCGCGGCGGCCCTGCCGGTGTTCGTGAGCGGGCTGGCGATCTTCGGATCGATGACGGTGCTGCGCGCACTGACCTACACCACCGACGTGTCGATCTTCGCGCTCAACCTCGCAACCGCGATGGGGCTGGCGCTGTCCATCGACTACACGCTGCTCATCCTGAGTCGCTATCGCGATGAGCTGGCTGACGGCGCGCCCCGCGATCAGGCGCTGGTGCAGACGATGGCCACCGCCGGCCGCACGGTGCTGTTCTCGTCGGTGACGGTGATGCTGGCGATGATGCCGATGCTGCTCTTCCCGATGTACTTCCTGAAATCGTTCGCCTACGCCGGTATTGCGGTCGTCGTCTTCGCGGCGGCGGGTGCGCTGTTAGTGACGCCGGCGTTGATCGTGCTGCTCGGCGATCGCCTCGATTCACTCGATGTGCGCCGGTTGTTCCGCCGTCGTTCCCGCGGCGTGGATGCGCCCCGGCGAGCGGAGCAGACGTTCTGGTACCGCTCGACCAAGTTCGTTGTCCGACACTCGATTCCGGCGGCTCTCGGGGTGACGGTGCTGCTGTTGATCCTCGGCGCGCCATTCCTCGGCGTCCACAGCGGCGTGCCCGACGACCGGGTGCTGCCCAGGTCGGCGTCCGCTCACCACGTGGGCGACGTGCTGCGTACGGAGTTCGCGACCGATTCGGCCAAGAACATCGAGGTGGTCATGCCGGACGCCACCGGTGTCACCGCGGTCGACCTGGGCCACTATGCCGCCCGGTTGTCACAGGTGCCCGACGTGACGTGGGTGTCCTCGCCGGCCGGAATGTTCGCCGGCGGCCAGCAGATCGGGCCCCCCGCCGGGACGGCGGCCGTCGGCGACGGGAGCGCATACCTGACCGTGGCCAGCACCGCGCCGTTGTTCTCACACCGCTCGCAGACACAACTGCAGGCGTTACACGCGGTCCCCCGGCCGGACAACGCGTCAATCCTGTTGTCCGGCTATGCGCAGATGAACAACGACACCGTCGCGGCCGTCACCGGACGGTTGCCGGTGGTGCTGACCGTGATCGCGGTGGCCTCGTTCGTCTTGCTCTTCGCCTTGACCGGCAGCATCGTGGTACCGCTGAAGACGTTGCTGCTCAGCGTGATATCGCTCAGCGCGACTTTCGGCGCACTGGTGTGGATCTTCCAGGACGGCCATCTCGGCGCGCTCGGCACCACCAATACCCACACGCTGGACCTCAACATGCCGGTGCTGTTGTTCTGCATCGCGTTCGGCTTGTCGATGGACTATGAGGTCTTCCTGATCGCCCGTACCCGCGAATACTGGCTGCAGTCCGGTCGGACCCGCGCCGACAATGACGAAAGCGTCGCCCTCGGCCTGGCCCACACCGGCCGGGTAATCACCGCCGCGGCCGCCATCATGGCGATCGCGTTCGCCGCATTGACGGCCGCCCAGGTCTCGTTCATGCGGATGTTTGGCGTGGGGTTGACCGTCGCGATCCTGGTCGACGCGACCCTCGTGCGGATGGTCCTGGTACCGGCCTTCATGCACCTGCTGGGGCGCGCCAACTGGTGGGCGCCCAAACCCTTGGCATGGTTGCACAGCCGCCCGGGGTTGCGGGAGTCTCCCGAACCCCTACGACACGTGCCGCACGACGAGGCCTCGCATGCGGAGCCGCTACCCGAGCCGAATCCGTTGTCCACCAAGGTTTAACGGCTCTGGCGTGATCAGCCGGCCGCGACCCGCTTGCTGCCGAAGACGCGTTCCTGCATCGCCGTGTCCCCGAACGAGTGCGCTCTGACGACCTTGCCGTCGTGAAGTTCGAACACGTCGGCTTCCGCCGCGGTCTCGCCACCGGCGGTGACTTCAGTCATCACCATGACGAAATCCCCGTCAGCGAGAAACTGCTTCGTCTCGACATGAGTCGACTTCTCCGCGAGCCGCATGAATAGTTCGGCGAGCTCGGTTTTTCCGCGGTACGTGCCGCCGATCAGGCTCTCGCCGTTGATCGTCCACTCTGCTGAATTCTCGAAAAGACTCAGCGCCGCTTCGAGATCACCCGCGCTGAAGGCCTCGTAGCCCTGCCTTGTCAGCTCGATATTTTGGTTCGACAATTGAGTTCCTCTCTCTGATTCTTCTTTGCGATGACGTCCCGGTTCGGGCGACTGCGGCGGCGCCGGACGCCGATGTTGCGAGCGCACGACGCGAAGCAGAAAGGACGGCCGCAGCAGCCGAATCGGCGTGTCGACCATGGTGGTGACCCGCATGAACTGCGCGGCGACGACCGGGTCGACTTCACTTGCGATCGACACTCGTTCGACGAGAGCGTTGCTGATCCGCATCGAGATCGGCCGTGGCCCAGCAACTTCCGGCAGCGCCAGGTCGGAGCCGACGGCCGTTTGCCAGGCCACCCGGATCTTCTTGGCGGAGGCGCGAAAGAAGCGCCGGGGCAGCCCGTCGCCCCCGCGGCGCAGGCAATCGCGCATTACCGTGGCCTCCATCGCCGCGACCGTCATGCCCTGCCCATAGATCGGGTTGAAGCTGCACACCGCGTCTCCCACGACGAGCAGACCGTCCGGGAACCGCCGCATCTTGTCGTAACGGCGCCAACGACTCGACGGGAAGCGATGGTGCACCACGCCGCCAACGGGTTCGGCGTTTCGAGCCGCTTCCAGCACGTGCGCCGGGGCGAAATCGGCGGCGTAGTCCAGCATGTCAGCAAAACGGCTCGGTGGCTCAGCTCCCGCCATGGTGCCGACGGCCAGCTGCCAGGTGTCATTCTCATACCGAATGCACCCGAACATCCTCGGCTGCCCAGGCTCGGGGAACAGCGCAATCAGATGCTCCCGCACGGTATTCGATGAGCCGCGCAGCATTTGGCAGGTATAGGCGAGCTGCACCACCAGCTCGTCCTCCGCGGGACGGCCATAGCCCAGTTGTTCGAGAAAGACCGGCGTCCGGGAGCCCCGGCCCGTCGCGTCGACGACCAGGTCCGCGGTCAACGTCGTTTCGCGGTCCTCGGCGCGACCGGCAACCCGAGTTCCGGTGACGTGGGCCAGATCCGGGGTCGTCATCAGGCCGAGCACGTCGTGGTCCTCGAGGAACGTCACATTCGGGATGGCCCTGACCCGCTGTCGGACACTCCATTCCAGCAAGGGCCGGCTCGGAAACAGCACCAGGGGTGCCCCTGGCGCGATGCCGGAACGCATCAGGGAATGTCCGCCGATCCTAAGGTGCAGCTTCGATAGGTCCCCGTCATCCCAGGCCCCGACGCCCATGCCGGTGAGTCCGTCCACGATGCCGGGAAACAGCTCCTCGAGGATCGAGATGCCGCGCGCCTGAATGGCGTGGATGAGTCGGCCCTGCGGCACACCCCGCCGGTTCTCCGGATCGGTTGGCAAGGTGTCCCGCTCGACGAGAGTCACCCGTTCGTAGAAATCAGCCAGCACGCGAGCTGCGAGTAGGCCACCCATGCTGGCGCCCAGGACCACCGCGTGATCGCCGCGAATCTCCATGGCGTGAGTGTGCGGCGCGGCGTGGAACGCGCCTAGAGTAGCTGGCTACTCGATTTTTGCCGGACCGCCCTCATGCAGCGCGTTCAGCGCCCGCC
Organism: Mycobacterium sp.; assembly: GCF_019243155.1. GTDB lineage: Bacteria > Actinomycetota > Actinomycetes > Mycobacteriales > Mycobacteriaceae > Mycobacterium. The sequence continues at coordinate 3,903 of NZ_JAFAUS010000537.1, read as the reverse complement.
AGTTAACCCTTGGTCGCTGACGGGAAGACCCGAGGGCCGAGCGGAATGGCCCTGCCGGTTCAGGGCCATATTTTTCCCAACCGTACCCGCCCCCCGCCTGCGCGCTGGCAAACAATGTGGATGCATATATTTCTCTTTGCTGGTGGCTCCCGCCGGATGCCGTGAGCGGCCGCGGACCCGTACCGTGAGCAGATGGCAAGAGCCCGCGACACCGACGCTTGTCCGGGTGCGCTGCAGGTGCACCAGGCGGCTGACGGCGCGTTGGTGCGGGTCCGCCTGCCCGGCGGCGCGATAACCGCCGGGCAACTGGGGACCCTGAGCCGAGTCGCGACGGAGTTGGGCGGAGAAACGCTGGAGCTGACCGCACGCGGCAATGTCCAATTGCGGGGGATCATCGACGTGGCGGCGGCCGCCGAGGCGATCGCGGGCGCGGGGTTGTTGCCGTCGGCGACGCATGAGCGGGTCCGCAGTATCGTCGCGTCGCCGCTGTCGGGCCGGACCGGCGGCAACCTCGACGTCCGGCCGTGGGTCGCCGAACTGGACGCGGCGATCTGCGGAGAGCCAAGCCTCGCGGAGCTCGGTGGCCGATTCTGGTTCAGCCTCGACGACGGGCGCGCCGATGTGTCGGGGCGGGCTGCCGACGTGGGCGTGCATGCGCTCGCCGAAGACTGTGCCCTGCTGCTGGCGGGGCGCGACACCGGTGTCCGACTGCCCGCCGGCGAGGTGATCGAGATGCTGGTCGTCATCGCGATGCGTTTCGTGCAGACACGCGGAAAGGCCTGGCGCGTGCAAGAACTGGACGACATCCAGCGACTGCTGCCGGGCGCCGAACTCGACGGGCCGCCCTTCCCCCCGGTGACCAGGCCGCCGGTGGGCTGGGTGAACCAGGACGATGGCCGGGTCACGCTGGGGGCGGCGGTGCCGCTGGGCGTGCTGCCCGCGCGCGTCGCCGAGTACCTCGCCGCGATCGAGGCGCCGATGGTGATCACGCCGTGGCGGTCGGTGCTGGTGTGTGACCTCGACGAGGCCGTCGCCGATGTCGCCCTGCGGGTGCTGGCACCGTTGGGCTTGGTGTTCGACGAGAACTCGCCTTGGCTGAACGTCAGCGCCTGCACGGGCAGCCCGGGGTGCGCGCACTCGGTTGCCGACGTGCGGGCGGACGCCGCTCGGGCGCTGGAGATCGACTCCCCCGGGCACCGTCACTTCGTCGGCTGCGAGCGCGCGTGCGGCAGCCCGCTGGCCGGCGAGGTGCTGGTCGCCACCGGAGACGGATACCGGGTGCTTCGAAACTAGGCCACGATCGCCAAGCCGTAGGGTGAGCGGGTGCTCGACTACATCCGCGACGCGGCGGAGATCTATCGCCAGTCGTTCGCGGCCATCCGCGCCGAAGCCGACCTGGACCGCTTCCCCAACGACATCGCACGTGTGGTGGTCCGGTTGATCCATACCTGCGGGCAAGTCGACGTCGCCGATCACGTCTCCTACACCGACGACGTCGTGGCGCGGGCCGGCGAGGCTTTGCGGGCCGGCGCCCCGGTGCTGTGCGATTCGTCGATGGTGGCCGCCGGGATCACCTCCGCGCGTCTGCCCGCCGACAATCAAGTCGTGTCGCTGGTCGCCGACCCCCGCGCCGCCGAACTTGCCCAGCGCCGGCACAACACCCGGTCGGCAGCCGGAGTCGAGTTGTGGGCCGACCGGCTGCCCGGGGCGGTGGTGGCGATCGGCAACGCACCCACCGCGCTGTTCCGGCTGCTCGAACTGGTCGACGAGGGTGTGGCGCCGCCGGCCGCGGTGCTAGGCGGCCCGGTCGGGTTCGTCGGCTCGGCCCAGTCCAAGCAGGAACTCATCGACCGCCCACGCGGCATTTCCTATCTTGTGGTGCGCGGCCGTCGTGGCGGCAGCGCCATGGCCGCGGCCGCCGTCAACGCGATCGCGTCGGACGCCGAATGACGACCCGAGGCACGCTGTGGGGCGTCGGGCTGGGCCCCGGCGACCCGGAGCTGGTGACCGTCAAGGCGGCCCGGGTGATCGGCGAGGCCGATGTGGTGGCCTATCACAGCGCGCGGCATGGGCGCAGCATCGCGCGCGGCATCGCCGAAAGGTACCTGCGGCCCGGCCAGGTCGAGGAGCACCTCGTCTATCCGGTGACCACCGAAGTGACCGACCATCCCGGCGGATACGCCGGAGCGCTCGAGGACTTCTACGTCGACGCCACGCGGCGCATCGCGGCGCACCTCGATGCCGGGCGCAACGTGGCGCTGCTCGCTGAGGGTGACCCGCTCTTCTACAGCTCCTACATGCATCTGCACACCCGGCTCACCGAGCGGTTCGACGCGGTCATCATCCCCGGTGTGACGTCGGTGAGCGCCGCCTCAGCGGCTGTGGCCACCCCGCTGGTGGCCGGCGACGAGGTGCTGTCGGTGCTGCCGGGCACCCTGCCGCCCGCCGAGCTGACCCGCCGGCTCGCCGACGCCGACGCCGCCGTGGTGCTCAAGCTGGGGCGTTCGTATCATGCTGTGCGGGAAGCCCTTTCGGCGTCAGGGCGGCTCGACGACGCGTTCTACGTGGAGCGGGCCAGCACCCCCGGGCAACGCGTGCTGCCCGCCGCGGAGGTCGACGAGACCAGCGTGCCCTACTTCTCGCTGGCGATGCTGCCGGGGGGACGGCGACTGCACCGCAAATCGGTGCCCGCCGGCACCGTCGCGGTGGTGGGTCTGGGACCGGGCGACACGGACTGGATGACACCGCAGAGCCGACGCGAGTTGGCGGCCGCGACGGACCTGATCGGTTACGGCGGATACCTGGATCGCGTCCCGGTCCGCGACGGCCAGCGATGCCATGCCAGCGACAACACAGACGAACCCGCACGCGCGCGGCTGGCCTGCGCACTCGCCGAGGAAGGCCGCACCGTGGCCGTGGTGTCCTCGGGTGATCCGGGGGTGTTCGCGATGGCCACCGCCGTCCTCGAAGAGGCCAAACAGTGGCCCGGAGTAAGGATTCGGGTGATCCCGGCGATGACCGCCGCCCAGGCCGTCGCCAGCCGGGTCGGAGCTCCCCTGGGTCATGACTACGCGGTCATCTCGCTGTCGGACCGGCTCAAGCCGTGGGATGTGATCTCGGGGCGGCTGGCCGCCGCGGCGGCCGCCGATCTGGTGCTGGCAATCTACAACCCTGCGTCCAAGACGCGCACGTGGCAGGTCGGCGAGATGCGCGACATCCTGCTGGCTCACCGCGAACCCGGCACCCCGGTGGTGATCGGTCGCTCGGTATCCGGGCCCGACGAAGATGTCCGCGTGGTGCGGCTCTTTGATCTCGATCCCGCCGACGTCGACATGCGCTGCCTGCTGATCATCGGCTCGTCGCAAACCCAGTGGTATTCAAGCGATTCCGGCGATCGGGTGTTCACGCCCCGCCGTTACCCGGGTTGAAATCGGCTCAGGCCAAGACGCTTTGGATTGCGGGTGCGACGCGCGCCACGATTGCTTCGATGTCCGCGCTCGCGAGGATCGGAACTCCGACGATTTGCCGTCCGACCACGATGCCGACCAGCATCGACGACGCCAGGCCGGCACGGAGCGCCGCGTCGTCGTGATCGGCTCGGCGCGCGGCCGTGCCATCGAGTAGGCGCGCCTGAATGAACTCCCGTAGCTGCTCGCTGGCCTGCTCATTGACGATTGCCCCGCGAAGCATCGCCATGAGCGGCTCCGAGTCCTCGGACGACTCCCACACCCCGAGATAGGCGCGGACGACCCGCTCGCCGAGGTGCTCATCGGGCCCGTCGAACGCGGTCGCGAAGCGCGCCAACGCATCCGGTGAGATCGACATGACGGCGGCGAACAACTCGTTCTTCGATCGGAAGAACTGCATCACCAGCGACGCGTCCACGCCGGCGTCGAGCGCGAC
>NZ_JAFAUS010000293.1 GCF_019243155.1 Mycobacterium sp. | reverse complement strand
GGTGCCCCAGGCGACAAACGGCGACTCTGACGACGGCGCGCAGGCCCGGGGAAGCGCCGAGATCGGCGCGGCGACCCAACTGAGCCTGGCCCCCATCGGGGGAGCGCCGTTCAGTCTGGACGCCAGCCTGGACACCGTCGGGGTCGTCGATGGCGACCTGTTGGCGCTGCAACCGCTGCCGGTCGGTCCGGCCGCCCCCGGGATCGTCGAGGACATCGCCGATGCGGCCATGATCTTCTCGACCTCGCGGCGCAAACCGTGGGGCATCGGCCACATTCAGCGTGGTGCGCTGGCCGCGGTAATCGTCGTGGCTTTCCTGGCGACCGGGCTGGCCGTGACCTACCGGGTCGCCACCGGCGCGCTTGCCGGGCTGGTCGCGGTCAGCGTGGTTGCTGCGCTCACCGCGATCGTCGGTCTGCTGATCACCGCACGCACACCGCGCGCGGGAGCGACACTATCGATCGCCGCGTTGGTACCCATCGGCGCCGCCTTGGCGTTGGCGGTACCCGGGAAATTCGGGGCGGCGCAGATTCTGCTGGCCGCCGCGGGCGTCGCCGCGTGGTCGCTGATCGCCCTGATGGTGCCCAGCGCCGCACGCGAGCACATCGTCGGGTTCTTCACCGCCACAGCTGTTTTGGGTGCTGGAGTGTTGCTGGCGGCGGGCGCCGCGGTGCTGTGGAATCCTTCGTTGCTCGCCATCGGCAGCGGCCTGATCGTGGCCGCGCTGCTGGTCACCATCGAGGCGGCTCAGCTGTCGGCGCTGTGGGCACGGTTCCCGTTGCCGGTCATCCCGGCGCCCGGCGACCCAACCCCCTCCGCCCCGTCATTGCGGATTCTCGAGGACCTGCCGCGGCGCGTCCGGATCAGCGACGCCCACCAGAACGGATTCATCGCCGGGGCGGTCCTGCTCAGTGTGCTGGGATCGGTCGCTATCGCGTTGCGCCCCGAGGCGCTGAGCGGTGCCGGCTGGTATGTGGTGGGGGCGACGGCGGCGACTTCCGTTCTGCGCGCCCGGGTTTGGGACTCGGCCGCATGCAAGGCGTGGCTGCTCGCTCAGCCCTTCCTGGCCGCCGGGGTCCTGCTGATCTACTACACATCGACCGGCCGCTACGCCGGTGCCCTCGGGGCCGTGGTGGTGCTTGCCGCACTGACGCTGGTGTGGATAGTGATGGCGCTCAACCCGCAGATCGCGGAGCCGGAAAGCTACTCGCTGCCGGTGCGGCGGCTGGTGGGCTTCCTCGCAGCCGGACTCGATGCGTCGCTGATCCCCGTCATGGCGTTCCTGGTCGGTCTGTTCAGCTGGATCCTCAATCGATGATTCGGTCCGGATTAGCCTGTCTCGCAGCGGCATTCACGACCGCAGTGTGGACTTGCCCCTCGGCGCTGGCGATCGAGGCACCGAAGGTGGATCCCGGTGTGCCACCGCCCAGCGGGGCGCCGGGACCGGTACAGCCGATGGAGCAGCGGGGCCCGTGCAGCGTGAGCGGAGCCATTCCCGGTAGCGATCCGGGTGCCGTCACGCCCAGCCAGGCGGCGCTGAATCTGCCTGCGGCGTGGCAGTTTTCCCGTGGCGAGGGCCAGCTGGTCGCGGTGCTGGACACCGGCGTGCGGCCGGGTCCGCGGCTGCCCAACGTCGAGCCGGGCGGCGACTTCGTCGAGACCACCGACGGCCTGACCGACTGCGACGGCCATGGAACGCTGGTCGCCGGCATCATCGCCGCCCAGCCCGGCGACGACGGCTTCGCGGGGGTTGCACCGGCGGCCCGGGTGATGTCGATCAGGACGACGTCGGACAAGTTCTCACCGCGGACGCCGGGTGGCGATCCGCTGCTGGCGCGAGTGTCCCTCGGGGTCGCGGCGCTGGGCCGGGCGATCGTGCACGCGGCCGATCTCGGCGCCCGGGTCATCGACGTCTCCGAGATCACGTGTCTGCCCGTCGACCGGCCCGTCGATCAGGCGGCACTCGGTGCGGCGATCCGCTATGCGGCCGTGGACAAGGACGCGGTGATCGTGGCTTCCGCCGGGAACAGTGGGTCGTCCGGATCGTTCGGCGGCGGCGGTTCATGCGAATCGAATCCGCTCACCGACATGGGCCGCCCGGCCGATCCGCGAAACTGGGCAGGCGTCACGTCGATCTCCATCCCGTCGTTCTGGCAGCCGTACGTGCTGTCGGTGGCGTCCCAGACACCGGAAGGCCAGCCCTCGAAGTTCACGATGGCCGGGCCGTGGGTGGGTATCGCGGCCCCCGGCGAACACGTCGTGTCGATCAGCAACGCCGACGGCGGCGGCCTGGCCAACGGCCTGCCCGACGAGCACGGACAGCTGCTCGCGCCCAGCGGCACCAGCTACGCGTCCGGCTATGTGGCCGGCGTCGCCGCGCTGGTCCGGAGTAAGTACCCGGACCTCAACGCCACCCAGGTCGCCCATCGCATCACCGCGACCGCGCACAACGGCGCGCGGGCGCCGTCCAATGTCGTGGGCGCCGGAAGCGTAGACCCCGTCGCGGCTTTGACCTGGCAACTGCCGGCCGGTGAGCAGCCCCCCGGTGTGGCGGCCGCGAAGCCGGTCGCCGTGCCGCCGGCACCCGCGCCCAAGGACAGCACGCCGCGCACCGTCGCGCTGATCGGCACCGTCGCGCTGGCCGTGGTCGTCGCGATCGCCGGTGCCGTCGCCGCGATCACCACACGCCAACGAAAGGACCCCATCCCATGAGCATGCTTGGCTCGATACCAACTCCCGGACGGGGCCGAATCACGCTGGCCCTGCTGGTGATCGTGCCCGCAGTGATGGCCTACCCCTGGCGGTCGCCGCGGGACTACTGGCTGATCGGCATCGCCGTGGCCGTGCTCATCCTGCTGTTCAATTGGTGGCGCGGTTTGTATTTCACGACGATCCTGCGTCGGCGCCTGGCGATCATGGGACGCGGCAACGAGTTCATCCCCGAACCGACCTCGGACTCGGCGACGACCGCCTTGCTGCGCATCGGGGCATCGGACAGCGACTCGGATGTGCTACCGCTGCCGCTCATCGCGCAGTACCTGGACCGCTACGGGATCCGGGCTGACAAGATCCGAATCACCATCCGCGACAACGCCTCCGACGTATCCAGGCGGGAGACGTGGATCGGGATCACGATATCGGCCACCGACAACCTCGCCGCGCTGCAGGCCCGCTCCGCGGACATCCCCCTGCACGAGACGGCCCAGGTCGTCGCCCGCCGGCTGGCCGACCATCTTCGCGAGATCGGTTGGGAAGCCACCACTGTCGCATCCGACGACATTCCGCGCCTGCTGACCTCCAACGCCCGCGAGAAATGGCGCGGGGTGCAGCGTGGGGTCTCGGATTACCTTGCGGCCTACCAGATTAACGTCGACGAGGCGCTTGCCCAGACGCTCGATGAAATCAAGTCGTATCCGGCGCTGGAGACGTGCACCGCGCTCGAGATCGCCGGCGACGCAAGCCACATCACCGTCGCCGCCGCCTGCGCGTTCCAGACCGACACCCCGCCCGGCAGGGGCACGCCGGTGGCCGGCCTGACCCCACAACGTGGGAATCACTGGCCCGCATTGATGGCCCTGGACCTGTTGTCCACCCAGCGGCTCGATGGGCACACCGAGGCGCCCGCCGATCTGCTCGCACGGCTGGACTGGCCGACCCTGGCCGGCGGTGCCCACCGGGCGCCGCTCGCCGAGACCGCTAAAGCATGACCGCCTGCAGGAAAGCGGTCATCCGGCGCAGGTAGTCCAGCTGGCTCACGTGCATCACGTGGCTGCCCGGAAACCAGTGCAGCGCACAGTGATCCCAATGGTTCCACAGCTTGACGGCGTTGTCTGGCGGTGCCATTCGATCGCCGAGGCCGGTGATGATCATCCGACGGTCCTTTGCCACGAGCGGCCGGTAGTTCAGCGGGCAGTGGTAGGCCAGCCCGGCCGTTAACTGCTCGCGGCTGATGTCGGACAGGCGCAGCCCCAATCCGAAGAGTTTGTTGGCCGGGAACCACTCGTCGAACATCGTCGACGGGGTGACGACGGGGCAGTTGGGGATGACGGCCTCGAGCCGGTCGTCCACCGACGCCACCAATGCCGAGGTGTAGCCGCCCAGCGAGAGTCCGGTCAGCGCGATGCGGTCGACCCCGGTGTGGCGCAGATAGTCCACGATCGAACGAAAGTCGTGCACGGCCTGGGCCATCGCCTCGGCGAAACCGCTCATCCCGCTCGCGAAGTAGCCGAAACCGCTGAACGGTGAGAGCCTTTCGGCCCGCTTGCCGTGAAACGGCAGTGTGTACAACACAACGTCATAGCCGGCGCGGTAGTACCAGGGCATCGAAAAGAACCGCCCGTTGGCCAGGTACGACGACCCCATGAAGCCGTGAATGACGCACAGCGTGGGGCGCGGGCCGTCGTCGTGGCGCCAATGTTGAGCTCGCACAACGTTGTTGGATCCCCAGGCGCTCCATTGCCTGCGCATCGCGGGATTGATCGCGGTGAAGCTGCTCCGAAAGGCGATGTTGTGCACCGTGCCGCGCGCGACCCAGGCCGCCAAAGCGCCGGCCGGCCGCGATGTGACACTGGGCAATTCGGTGGGCGGCGGGAACGACTTCGCGGGGTCCTGCGCGGCCCCCAGTTCGGCGTAGAAGTTCAGGTTGTCGCGCTCGGTGCCGGAGTCGGAGTGCCGCAGGTTGCTGGCGACGACGACGGGCGCCACCACGACGGACAGCAGCGACGACACCCAGGTGCGCAGCGCGAGGTCACCGACGGCCGACGCCTCGACCACCATGCGCTGGCGGGGCGACAGCGCGGAGCGCGGGGGTAATCCACCGGGCGGTGCGTCGGCACCCTCGAAACCTTCGGGAACGTCCGGGGCGGGAAAGGGCGGTTCGAGCGGATCGGTGTCGGGCGCCACAAGCGCTGATGGTATCCCGGTGAACGCCCGTCTCGGCACCACTCGGGCGGCGCCGGGAAGGCATACGGTAATACGGTTTGTCTATCTGCGGCGGAAACCGGCGCGCGTTGATCAGGAGGACCGACATGTGGGATCCCGATGTCTACCTGGCTTTCGCTGACCATCGCGGACGGCCGTTCTACGATCTGCTTTCGCGGGTGGGCGCCGAACGGGCGCGCCGGGTCGTCGACCTCGGTTGCGGGCCGGGCAACCTGACGAAGTATCTGGCCAAACGCTGGCCGGACGCGGTGATTGAGGCGATGGACATGTCGCCGGAGATGGTTGCCGCCGCCAAGGAGCGCAGCATCGACGCCGTCGTCGGCGACCTTCGGGACTGGAAGCCCAAGCCCGACACCGACGTGGTGGTCAGCAACGCCGCGTTGCACTGGGTGCCCGAGCACGCCGACCTGCTGGTCCGGTGGGCCAAGCAGCTCGCACCCGGATCGTGGATCAGTGTCCAGGTCCCGGGTAACTTCGAGACACCGTCACACGCGACGGTGCGGACGCTGGCCCGTCGGGAGCCATACGCAAAGCTCATGCGCGACATACCATTTCGTGTCGGAGCGGTGATTCAACCGCCGTTGCACTACGCCAACCTGTTGCTGGACGCCGGCTGTCGGGTCGACGTCTGGGAGACCACCTATCTCCATCAACTCACCGGCGAGAACCCGGTGCTGGAATGGATCACCGGCACGGCGCTCGTACCGGTGCGTGAACGGCTCGACGACGAGAGCTGGGAGCGGTTCCGCCGCGAACTGATCCCGTTGCTGCAGGACGCCTACCCGCCCCGCGCAGACGGCGTCACCATCTTCCCGTTCCGGCGGGTGTTCATCGTTGCCGAGGTCGGTGGTTCGCAACGCTCAGCTGGGTAGGCCCAGCCGCGGCGCTTCGGCCCGGTAGCGTTCGACCCACTCGTCGGAACGGTGATCGGCCTGTCGTTTGAGCATCGGCGGCGGGGCCAGCCCCGGGTCCTGCCCCAACGCTTCGAGAACCGCCGCGACGATGTCAGTCAGGTTGCGCCACAGCACCGGATACGCGATGTCGAGGTGCGCAATGTTCTCCTCCTCGAGCCAGGCGCGCCAGCTGTTCTCCTGCCATCGCAGGTTTTCCACGACATGCGCGATGGCCGCCGCGTGATAGCAGGCCTGCGAGTCCCGCTCTGGGTCGACGTGACCCTGCCACGCCTGGGTCTGCGCGGCGCGCCAGAAGGACACGGCCTGCGACACGACGTCGGGCCGGTGGACGTGGATGTAGACGGGCTCGTTGCCGATCACATCGCGGATCGCCGCACGCAAGTCGTCGCCGGTGCGGTTCGGCAGTTGCGTCGCGCGCTGCATCAGCAGCGGCGTCTGGTTCCACATCAGCTTGCCGCCCCATACACCGTTGGGCGTGCATCCGGAACTGCGGATGCGGTCTCGCCACTGGGTGGGCATCGCGGTGTCCGGCGCGCCGGGATGCAGCGGATCGAGCAACCGCAGGATCGACTCGTCTTGGACCCCGGCGAACCATTGCCGCGGCTGCGGCGGCATTCCGGTCTCCGGCAGAAACTGGAAGAACTCCTGCGGGTTTCCGGCCACTCCCGTCGCGCGCAGCGACTCCACCAGCAACGTGCTGCCGCTCCGTTGCGTAGCGAGGACCAGATAGGACTTCGCCGCGGACACCGAATGAGCCTAACCGCTGCGGTCCCCGGGGTCAGCGACGAATTACCTTCGGAATGAACAAAATTATTGTTCGGCGCCCGCTTCCGCGTCCTCGATGCCGCGGTCGGTGGCGATGGCCGACCGGGAACTGGGCTTCGTGTGATGGATGTGCAGGTACGTTTCGGTGTAGCGCTCCGCGATGCGGGTGCCGGCGAAGTCCGACGGGATGACATCGCCGGTCCGCTGACGCCAATCATGAAGCCGCACAGCGAGGTCGGCCGCTATCTCGGCGGCGATGACGTCATCGTCGGCCAGCAGGTTGGTCGTCTCGGCCGGGTCGGTGCGCAGATCGTAGAGTTCGCGATCCGGGCGCGGACCGGTGACGAGTGGGGCGACGGCGAGGCCCGACGGACTCTCCTCGATGTCCCACGGGAGGTCGAGTAACGGCCGGGGCACGTAATTTTCGATGTAGCTGTAGTCCTTGGTGCGGATCGCGCGAATGGGGTCGAACGAGTCGTGGTAGGTCTTCGTGGTGTACACGTGGTCGCGCACCGGTTCGGCCCGCGGGTTGCCGGCAAGCAGGGCCCGCGCGTGCGACACACCGTCGATGTCGTGGGGGACGTCGACGCCCAGCAGTTCGAGCAGCGTCGGTAGCAGGTCGACGCCGCTGAACAGTTCGTCGTAAACGCCCGGCGCCACGGCCCGGTCGGTGGGCGGCCGGATGATCATGCCGATCCCCGTACCGGCGTCGTACAGCGTGGATTTCGCCCGGGGGAACGCTGGGCCGTGATCGGTGAAGAACACCACCCAGGTGCTGGTGTCCAGCCCGGTGTCGGCGAGCGTGTCCAGCAACCGGCCCACCGCGGCGTCGGCCGTGGTGATCGCGCCGTAGAACGCGGCGAGGTCGCCACGGACCTCGGGTGTGTCGGGCAGGTAGTCGGGCGGATCGACCTCCGCGGTGTCCGCCGGTTCGTATCGGTCGCGTGGATAGGGGCGGTGCGTTTCGAAAAATCCGGTGGTCAACATGAACGGCGCCTCGCTCGGGTCGTCGACCTTGTCTTCGCGCCGTGCCCTCAGCCATTCGGTGGCCTTGTCCACCACGTACTCGCAGTAGGAGTTCGACACATCGAACTCGTTGAAGCCCAGCCGCTGCGGGTAAGAGGTTTCATGCTGCATACCGAAAAGCGCTGTATACCAGCCGAATTCGGTCAGCATTTGCGGCAGGGTCCGGATTCCGCTGCGGTACTCCCAGCCGTGGTGGGCCAGGCCGATGAGACCGTTGTTGTGCGGATAGCGCCCGGTGAACAGCGATCCGCGCGACGGCGAGCACAACGGGGCGGTGGCGTGGGCCCTGGTGAACAGGATGCCTTCGGCGGCGAGGCGGTCCATCTGGGGGCTGGACACGTCCGGGTGGCCGTAAGCGCCGAGATAGCGACCCAGGTCATGCCAGTGGACAATCAGGACATTGTCTTTCGCGGCCACACGTCACCTCTCACATTGCCTGCGACCGGCGACGATACCGCAGCAACTTGGAGCAAGCCTGGACGTGTGGCCGACTCAGCGGACCGGCAGTTGACTCCAGCGGTTCTCACAGACGAATTCCGACAGCGGTCGCGCCGTGGCCCAGCCGTCCAGTTCCAGTGCCGGGCGATCGGGGAACTCGGGCACCGGGCCCAGGCACAGGATGGCCACCGGCTCGGCGCCGGTGGGCATTTCCAGCAGGGCCGCCAGCCGCGGCGGATCGAACAGGGAGACCCAGCCCACGCCGAGACCCTCGGAGCGCGCCGCCAGCCACAGGTTCTGGATCGCGCACGACACGGACGCGAGATCCATCTGCGGGAGCGTCCGCCGGCCGAACACGTGCTTGTCGCGGCCGTCGCCGAGGGCGACCACCAGAAGTTCCGCGCACTCGAGGATGCCTTCCACCTTCAGCGCCAGAAACTCATCGGCCCGCGCGCCCAGTGCCGCGGCGGTCAGCGGGCGCTCTTCGTCGACGATCGCGTGAATGCTCCGCCGGAGCGAGTCGTCGGTGATCCGGATGAAACGCCACGGCTGCATCAGACCGACGCTGGGTGCCGCGTGCGCGGCCGCCAGCAGGCGCGCCAGGACCTCGGGCGCCACCACAGCGCCAGGCACGAACCGGCGCATGTCTCGCCGTTCGGAGATGACGCGATAGACGGCTCGCCGCTCCTGCGGGCTGAATGCCTGATCGCTCACATCAGCCATCCTAGAAAATCCGCGTTAGCGTGGATCCGTGAAGCGTTCCGACGTATTTGACCAGCTGATCGCCGACCCCGAAGCCGGCCGTGCTTACGGCGAGCCCTATCAGACGCCCGACGGCGCCACGGTCATCCTCGTTGCCAAGCCCCTGGGCGTGTTCGTCGTCCGCGACGGGCAGGCGTCGTGGGTGCCGGCCGTGGACGCGAACCGGATAGCCCTGATCGGGGTGATCACCGGCCTGCTGGCCGCGGTGATCACCAGCCTGGCGGTGCTGCGACAGCCGCCCTGGCCGCGCATCACGATTAGGGACTATAGGTAACGCCGACCGCGCGGAACACGTACTCGGGGGGCATGTCGAAGGCCAGCGAACGCCGTGGCAGGGCGGCGAGCACGTCGGCCGGAATGTCGACCTTGTAGTGCAGCGACAGCTCACCGCTGAACTTCTCGTCGACCTGGGCGACGTCGACGTCGAGCAGCAAACCCGTGTCCGAGATCTCCACTTTCGCCGGCCCGGTCTGCGGCGCGTCCCAGCGGA
>NZ_JAFAUS010000101.1 GCF_019243155.1 Mycobacterium sp. | reverse complement strand
TGGGTCGCGGTGAAAAGCTCGATATCCGTCGAGGTCTCGTTGATGATCACTTGGCTCCAGACCTCGTCTTCGCCATAGCCCCGCTCCCAGCGAGTGTTGATCTCCCCGATGTCGAGCTCGTACTCCACGTCCATGTACTCGAGCAGGTGAAAGAGGAACAGCGGCATGTCGGCGTAGGCCTCGGTGGTCAGGTTCGTCATCGGGCTGGCGCCGGACAGGCGCGGGTTGACCTCGCCGAGGTAGAGCTCGTCGGTGTCGAGGTCATGCAGGAGGTCGACCTCGAAGTAGCCGCGGTAGCCCTCGCGCCGCATGACGTCGCCCAGCTTTCCCACCATTTCTCGCGCGGCGTGCGTCTGTGCGGGCGGCAGCACCTCGCGCCAGATGTCATTGCCACACCAGCTGCCCCGGTGCGGGGTCAGCTCCGAATAGCCGACGAGACTCGTCATCGCGGGACCGATCACGGTGCCGTGGCGGGTCACGGCACCCTCGAGGCACACCTCGACATTGCGGATGCGCTTCATGACTTTGAGGTCCTGCCCCGCCATGTCACCGGCATGCTCGTCCCAGTCGCGCGGACCTTTTACAAAGAATGTTCCGCTGCCTGCGTTGCCATAAGCGATCGAGATGACGAGGTCGTCTCCCAGCCCGGCGTTTTGCGCGAGCGTCAGCAGTTCGTCGTAGGAGCCGGCCCGCCCGATCGTGTGCGGCACGCTCGGTATGCCCGCCTCGTTGGCCAGCTGCGTCATGACGATCTTGGAGCCCAGGCGCTGGCGCAGCTCGATCGGCGGGTGCATGACCTCGAGACCCGCCGATCGCGCGAGGGCCTGAATTTCCTCGTTCATCATCACAAAGCAGGCTTTGCCACCGGGGCCTTTGCCCGCGATGAACTCGAGCGTCTCGGGATCGGACAGCAGGTGGCTGCATACCTCGTCCATGGAGTCGAAATCGCGGCGGTCGCGTCGCCGGGGCACGAACACGCGCGAGTGCGTGCCCTCGAAAGAGTCGAAGTAGGTCAGATAGAAGAAGTTTTGTATCCAGCGGTCAACGCCGAGCAGGTTGAACGGCGTCGGAGAGATGAAGTACAGCGGGACCTTGTTGGTGTGAAAGAACGCCCGGATGTCCGAAAGGCCGTTCAGGACGGGGCGCGGCTCGGCGGCGGTCACGAGCACATCCCCCTCGGTGCGACGGCGGTGGGTTCACATGCCTGCATGCGACAAGTCTGCCGTGCCTATGGCCATGTGGCGAGCCCATAGCGGCCTCGCCAACCGGCGATGGCCGAATACTACTGTGCGACTTGGGTTCTCGTCAAGTATCTCGCAAGCGGCTAATGGTGGCCGCCGCCACTGCTTTCGCCGCCGCCCCCGCTGGAGCTGCTGCCGCCGCCGGAGCTGCTGCTGCCGCCGGAGCTGCCGCCGCCGACTTCGCCGCCGCCGTGACTGCCGCCGGCATCGGCGCCGCCACCGCTGACCGGACCGCCGCCGCCGTGGGATTCACTGCCGCCGGTCGACCCGCCACCGCTGGGCGGGGCACCGCCCTCGGGAGGCCCGCCGCCGGGAGTGCCGTGCCCAGGACTGGGGCCGTCAGCGGGTCCACCGCCGTGCGGCCCGCCACCGCTGGGATTGCCGTGGCCCGGGCCGGCAACCGGGCCACCACCACCGGAGTTGGGCGGGGGCCCTTGCGGAGGAGGCCGGTGGGGTGGCGGCGGCGCTTTTGGTGGGGTGACGTGGATGGGCGGCGGCTCGGCCGGCGGCGACGGGTGCGTCGGGGGCTCCACCACGGGCGGACTCACCGGCGGGTTGGGCAGGTGAACCGGCGGCAGGGGAACTGGCGCTATCGGCGGGACGACCACCGGAACGGGCGCAGCCGGAGGCGGGGGAGGAGGGGCAGCGGGGAGCGGGACGGGCGACGCGGCGGGGACTGGGGCCGCCGGCGGCGGCGCGCTGGGTGGCGGGCTCAACGGCTTCGGTGCCGCCAGCTTCGTCGCGGCCACTTGTCCGGGTGCGGGCGCGAGCACCTGCTCGACCGGGGCGAGAATGCTTTGGATCGGGGCGGGCAGCGAACCGACCGTCGTGCGGATGCCGAGTGACAGGGCGATCTCCAGTGCCACAGCCACGCCAAAACTGGCTGCTACCAATGCAGTTCCCACCAGGAGGCGCGGCCTGCGCCTGGGCGCGCGAGCGTCTATGACGACGGTTTGGGCATCGGCTTCGTCGTCGGCCACTGCGCTGTAGGCGAGATCGTCGCCCAGTTCGTCGTGACCGACGCTCAGATATTCGGGCAGGGCAGACACGTCGACCACACCTGTGCCGGGGTCTTGTGCATAGGCCAGCACACCAGTGGGCGATGCGAGCGTATGCGCCGAGGCCAGCGCCGCTCCCCGGGCAAGTGCCGTCTCAGGCTCTTCCGGAACACTCACGGTGAGTGACGTCGCCTCTTCCAAACGCGCCTTGATGGGAGCGATGTCAACGCCCGAGCCGAGTACGAACAGGCCGCCCGGCCGCGTCGGCAGCTCGTCGAGTCCGGCGACCATCGCCATCAGCGCGGCGGTGACGATGTCCCCCGACTCGCTGTGCACGTCATCGACGGAACCGTCGGCGGTGTCGACGACGGCCAATGTCGCGGTGTCGGGCTCCAGGAAAAGCAGGGCGGTGCGCTCGTAACCCATTGCCCCGCCGACGAATTGGGTCAACGCGGTCGCGGCCAGAAACGTCGAGACCAGCATGACGTTCTCAATCTTGCGGGCGGCCAGCGCGTCGCGGATGGCCGCCGCTTCGAGCTGGTCGGTGCACGCCACCCCGATCGAGCCCAGTTCAAGACCGGCGCTGGCCGCATCTTCGCGGGTGCCCATGATGGCGGCGATCACTCGATCGGACGCGCTGACCGTGGGGGCGTCGTCGGCGGTAGTGAACTCGCTCTCGTCCACCGTGGCGCCGTCGGCGTTTTCGCCTTGCAGCAGCACCATTTGGACCGAGGCCGGCGCCATCGAAACTCCGAGGACGATATCCATCGCCTGATCGTCGCCCGGGAAGCTGTATCAGGATGGTGATGAAGTTATGTAGGCCGTATGAAGTTCGAGCGATGAGTCCGCTGACGCCTACAGGTCTACCTTGCATGGGCATGATTCACATCGAGCTGTTCGCAACCCTGGACCTGGTCGGGCAAGCCCCCGGGGGCCCTGACGAGGATCCGGTGGGGTTCCCGTTCGGCGGCTGGCAGGCGCCGCTGGTGGACGAGCTCACCGGGGCCCAGGTCGGCGCCGCCTATGAGGGCACGGACGCCCTACTGCTCGGGCGACGGACGTATGACATCTTCGCGGGCTACTGGCCGAACCAGGAGGGTGGCGAGGACAGCGAGATCGCCACGCTCTTCAACAGCGTCCCGAAATACGTGGCTTCCCGTGGCCGACCTGACCTCTCGTGGGCGGGTTCCACCCAGCTCGGCCCGGACCTGGCGAGTGCGGTGCGCGAGATCCGCGATCGACACGAGCATGTGAAGGTCGTCGGGAGCCTGAACCTGGTGCAGACCCTGCTGCGCGAGAGGCTCTTTGACCGCCTCGACCTGTGGCTGCACCCGATCGTGCTGGGCGTCGGGAAGAAGGTGTTCGACGGTGGCGCGGTGCCCACGAACGTCACTCTCCTCGAACCGCCGGTAGCGGGTCCGAAGGGCATCGTGTACCTCCGCTACGGGATCGCCGCCGGCACGCCCGGGACGGGGGACATGAGCGCACCTGACCGAAGTGGCGTGCAGGGGAAATAGGCGGTAGTAGCGTCATAGCTGGTTTGGGGAAGTAGGAGCGAGTTCTCGGGGCGGTGTGATGCAGCTGATCTGGTTGGACGTCGCCGACCTGATCGCGAAGGCCGGCGGCGATCCGTGGGCGACCAACCAGAGCTTGCAAGCCGGCAGCGCCTCGCAGATAGAGAGTCTCGCGGAGGCCTTCAACGGCGCGGGCCGCCACACCGCGGAGGCGGACCACGCATTCGAGCAAGCCCGCAAGCGCTTCGACGCGGCCTGGAACCACCAGAACGGCGACCACCCGATCAACGATTCCGCCGAAGTGCAGCGCTTGACGAAATCCCTTGGGGCGCAGTCTGAACAGCTGCCCAAGATCGGTGCCGACCTGGAGAACATCGCGGCCGCCTTGGCCGAAGCGCAAAAGGCTGGAGCCCAGGAAATCGCGGCGTTGGAGCGTCAGTTGCAGATGCTCGACAAGCTGATCGGCGCGGCGGAGAAGGATCTGCAGGACCCCAACCTCGACGCGAAGAGCCGCCAGACACTGCTGAAGTTGATCGACGACGCAAAAGCCGACGCCGCCGATGACGTCCGTGATGCTCTTCACCAGTTGCAGTCGATCCGTAGCGGCTACTCGACAACGCTGCAGAACTCGCTGGGCAATTTGCGCACCGATGGCTACGACCCGGACATCCTGCGCCAAGTGGACGCGGACACGAAGATCCCGCCGCCCGACACCAGCCCGGAGGACGTGCACAAGTGGTGGACGTCGCTGACACCCGATGAGCGGCAACACCTCCTCGCTGAGCACCCCAAAGACCTCGGCAACCTCAACGGGGTGCCCGTCGATGCCCGCAGCGAGGTCAACGAGGCCGTGATGAACGACGACCTTCACCGTGTGGAAGACCTTGCCAAGAACGGGGTTTCGGTCAACGACATATTGAGTGACCCGGGCAAGTACGGGCTGTCGGCGAATGCCGTCATGCGCTACAACAACGCCGTCCAGGCGAGAAACGGGCTGAACACATCGTCCAAGGCCGAGGACGCCTTCGGTCGTCATCCGCCCGTGTATTTGTTGAAGTATCAGCCGGATGCCTTCGGCGGTGAGGGGGCTGCGGCCATCGCGATGGGCAATCCCGACATGGCCGACAACACGGCGGTGTTGGTCAAAGGACTCGGAAGCGGCGTGCGCGAGGGAACCTTGTCCAACCCGGATGGTGTTCGCCTGTACCAAGAGTCGGCTCGCGCCGATTGGAACAAGCAGACCGCGGTGGTGATGTGGGTCGGCTATGACGCCCCCAACACCTGGCATGACCCGGGCTTGTTCGA
>NZ_JAFAUS010000151.1 GCF_019243155.1 Mycobacterium sp. | reverse complement strand
GCGGCGGGAACGGCGCGTTCGAGCTCAACGTCTACATCCCGATGATGGCCCGCAACATTCTCGAGTCGTTCAAACTGCTGACCAACGTGTCGAAGCTGTTCGCGGAGCGCTGCATCAGCGGGCTGACCGCGCACGTCGAGCACCTGCGCGAGCTGGCCGAATCGTCGCCGTCCATTGTGACGCCGCTGAACTCGGCGATCGGCTACGAGGAGGCCGCCGCGGTGGCCAAGCAGGCACTCAAGGAGCGCAAGACGATTCGCCAGACGGTGATCGACCGCGGCTTGATCGGTGACAAGCTGTCGTTGGAGGAGCTGGACCGCCGGCTCGACGTGCTGGCGATGGCCAAGGTCAAACCGGCGAATTAGGTGGGGGTGGTTGGGCGATGACGGTTCCTCCCGGGGGGCCCTACGGACAGGGGCCGTACGGAGCCAATCCGTATGGGCAGGACCCCTATTGGGGTGGTCAGCCGCCGCAGAGCGGCGGCAGTTATCCGTACCCGCCGACCGGTCCTAACCCGTACGCCCAAGGCGGGCAATACCCTTACCCGCCACCCGGCGCCTACCCGCCACCGCAGTATCCCCAACCGGGACAACAGTTTCCGCCCGGTGGTCCGGTCGGGCCGTATCCACCCGGGCCCCCGCCCGGTGGCTCCAATTCGAAGCTGCCGTGGCTGATCGTTGCCGGACTCGTGGTGCTCGGCGTGATCGCGCTGGTGGCGACCCTGATCGTCATGCGCAGCGGCCACGACAGCAAGCCGTCGACGGCTGCACACCCGTCCACCAGCGGCCCTGCCACGCAACCGCGAAACTCGGCGCAGAGCGCCACCGACTGCACCCCCAACGTGTCCGGCGGGCCGATGCCCACCGGTGACACGATCACGGCGGGCAAGCTGTCGTTCCCGACCAGCGCGGCACCCGGCTGGACGCCGTTCTCCGACGACCAGGACCCCAACCTGATCGGCGCCGTGGGCGTCGGTCAGGAGGTGCCCGGTGCCAATAACTGGATGATGACGGCCGAGGTTGCGGTCACCAACTTCGTTCCCAGCATGGACATCAACGCCCAGGCGTCGAAGTTCATGCAGTGCCTGGTCGCCGGTCCCGCTTACGCGCGGGCCACCCCGACCCTGGGGCCGACAAGGACGTCGTCGATCACCGTCGACGGGACCAAGGCCGCCCGAGTGGACGCCGATATCACGGTCGGCGACCCCACCCTCAACACGAAGGGTGACTCCGCCGTCGTCATCGCGGTGGACACCAAGCCGATCACCATCTTCTTCTCCGCCACACCGATCGGGGACGCGGCTTCGGCGGGCACCATCAACAACGTCATCGGCGCGCTGAAGGCCGCGAAGTCCTGAGTTCGGCTGTGCCGCAGGGCTAGTCGTGACCGGTCGAGGCCGGCGCCGAAACGTGCGTGGCTTCCGAGCGCCCGCGCAGGACGGTCGAATAGCACTCGGCCCACTGCGCCCGCTCGTCCTCTTCGGAACGATCGATGGCCGCCGCCGAGCACAAGATCCGCCGGTCGGCGGTCTTGGCGAGGTCGGCCAGCCGCGCGGCCTCGTTCACGGCGTCGCCGATCACGGTGTACTCATAGCGGTTTTCCGCACCGATGTTGCCGGCGAACACCCGGCCCGCCGAGACGCCGATGCCGAAATCGACGGGCAGCCGGCGCAGTTGGGTGGCCAACGCGCGAGCCGTCGCCAACGCCGCCGACGCGGGCTCGTTGTTGCGCAGTGGCGCGCCGAAAACGGCCAGCGCGGCGTCACCCGCGAATTTATTGATCAGGCCCTGGTTTTCATCCACGGCCTCGACGACGATCCGGAAAAAGTCGTTGAGCACCTGGGCAACCTCTTGCGGCGGGCGACTTTCCGCCAATTGCGTCGAGCCCACCAAGTCGATGAACAGCACCGCCGCCTCCACCACTTCACCGGACAGCGTGGCGCCCTGTTCGATGGCGCGATGGGCGACATCGGCGCCGACGTGCCGTCCGAACAGGTCGCGCAGCCGGTCACGTTCGGCCAGACCGGCGACCATCTCGTTGAATCCCGTTTGCAGACGGCCGATTTGGGAGCGTTCGTATGCCCCGACGTAAGCGTCCATGTGACCGTGCTCGACCTGGGCCATGGCGTCGACGACTTCGCCGATCGGGTCCGAGATCGATCGCGACGTCAGAATCATCGTCGGCAGCCCGAGCAGAAAAGCCGCCAGCGACACCACCAGGATCGGCACATCCAGCGATGTGGACTTCTGGATCAGCCAGCCATACGAGCGGAGCACCATCAGGATGGCGATCACCCCGATGGGAAGCGCGCTGCACGAGAACCACAGCAGGACCAATCGCGCGAACACACCGGGCACGGCCAGCTGGGGCTCGGAGCCGCGCGTGGCCGCGCCCATGATGGGCCGCAGGGTGTGTTGCGACAGCAACATGCCCATGCCCGCGGCGGCCGGGCCACCGAGCAGCACCCCCAGCAGAATCGGCAGCAGCACCTGAGGGCCGCCGCGCAGGTTCATCACCGAGAAGGCGGCGCCACTGATACCCCACGCCCCCAGCAGAATCGCCGACTGCCGGCCGACGAGCCGCATCGCGGCCTCCCGCTGCTCCGGGGTCGGCTCGTCGCCGGCGACGTACCACCCCAGCGTGGGACGCAGGCTCACAACGCCGGCGGCCGCCACACCCGCAAGCCCGAGCGCGACGAACGCGGCCACGATAGCGGTGTTCTTCACCGCGAAGTCCGTGTTGGCCACGATGAAGGTGTGGCCCCTCAGCGGGATCAAGATGGCGGCCGCATCGATGACCGCGATGAGGTAGGACAGTCCGAGGTCGATGGCGTACTGAATCGACAACCTACGGGCAGACTTTCGCTGTCCCGCCTCGGCAGTGTCCGCTGAATCGCGCGACATCACCCTATAAAGGTAGCCGTGCACGCTCCGTGCTTCTGCTAGGCACCGTTGTTCGGGCCGCCCGAGTTCTGGCCCGGGAGGTCGGTGATCGGGAAGTTGGGCATCGGCTTCGGCGATGGGGTATTCGGCAGCGTCGGGATCTCGGCCGCCGGAATATCGTGCAGGCCGTTGACGGGTGGGCCGTTTTCCCGGCTGCCGTAGCTGCTGCCGGCTGCGCGCGATCCCAGCAGCTCGCTGACCGTCACCATGCGGTAGCCGTTGGCTTTGAGCACCGGGATGAACTGGTACACCAAATCGACGGTGCTCGAGTACGTGCTGTGCAGCAACACCACCGAGCCGGGCTTGATGTAGGTCATCAACATGTACCGGGTCGCCGCCGTATTGGAGTCGTTCGCCCAATCGAAAGGAATGACGTCCCAGAGGATTTCGGCGAGGCCCGCCTGGCCTGCGGCCTGGCGCACGACCGGATCAGACAGGCCGCCCGCGGGGCGATAGAGGCTCGGTGTCCGCCCGGTCGCGGCGTTGATCGCGTCGTTGGCCTTGCTGAATTGGGCGGCGAGGTCTTCGGTGGGGATGGTGGTCATGTTGGGGTGTTCCCAGGTATGGCTTCCGATTTCCATCCCCGCATCGGCGATGGCCTTGGCCCCCGCCGGATTGGCCGCCACCTTGTTGCCGATCAGGAAGAAGGTGGCCTTCGCGTCGTTGTCCTTGAGGATTTGCAGCAGGCGAGCGTCAAACGGGCCCGGGCCGTCGTCGAACGTCAGCGCCACGCATTTGGCGACCGCACAGCTGACGTTGTCCGCGCGAGTCACGTGTCCGGTGAGGCTGCCGATCACCAACACGGCGCCGGCCGCGACGACACCGAAAACGGTCCGCCAATAGCGCCAGGCCTGGCTGTCGGGTCGTTTCGGCACGCCAGCAGCCTACCCGCCCCCGACTGTGCGATTTGGGCGTCGAGTGTGCGTGCAGGGCGGGAAAACTGCCGAAAACCCGCCGTCCGCGCACACTCGAGACGGCCGGGGCCGTCAGTGCGGCCCGGCGATTTCCTCGAGCATCTCGGTGACCAGCGCGGCGATCGGCGACCGCTCGCTGCGCAGCAAGGTGATGTGGGCGAACAACGGATGGCCCTTGAGCTTCTCGATCACGGCCGCGACGCCGTCGTGACGGCCGACCCGCAAGTTGTCGCGCTGCGCGATGTCGTGCGTCAGCACCACCCGCGACCCCGCACCCAACCGAGACAACACCGTCAGCAAGACGTTGCGCTCCAGCGACTGCGCCTCGTCGACGATGACGAAGGAGTCGTGCAGTGACCGGCCCCGGATGTGGGTCAGCGGCAGCACCTCGAGCATGCCCCGCGAGAGGACCTCTTCCAGCACCGCCGGGCTGGCGAGCCCCTCGAGGGTGTCGAAGACCGCCTGCGCCCAGGGGCCCATCTTTTCGCTCTCGCTGCCGGGCAGGTAACCGAGCTCCTGGCCCCCGACGGCGTACAGCGGACGGAAGACCACCACCTTGCGCTGCGTGCGTCGTTCCAGCACCGCCTCCAGGCCCGCGCACAGGGCCAGCGCCGACTTGCCGGTGCCGGCCTTGCCGCCCAGCGACACGATGCCCACCGACTCGTCGAGCAACAGATCCAGCGCCACCCGCTGCTCGGCGGAACGCCCACGCAGCCCGAATACCTCGCGGTCGCCGCGAACCAGCTGGACGCGCTTGGCGGCTGTGACGCGGCCGAGCGCGTGAGAGCTTCCGCCGAGTAGGCGAATACCGGTGTGGCAGGGGAGGTCTCGCGCTTCGGTCAGATCGATCTCGCTCTCGGCGAACAGCCCGTCGATGTCCTCGGGGGCGACCTCGATCTCGTGCATCCCCGACCATCCGGAGGCCACGACGTCTTGCGCGTGATACTCGTCGGCGGCCAGCCCCACCGCGGCGGCCTTGACCCGAAGCGGAATGTCCTTGCTGACCAACGTGACTCGTTTGCCCTCGGCGGCGAGGTTGGCGGCGCAACTCAGAATCCGGGAGTCGTTGCTGTCGGTGCGGAAGCCCGCGGGCAGCACGGTCGGGTCGGTGTGGTTGAGCTCGACGTGCAGCGAACCACCTTGTGTTCCAACGGGAATGGGCTGATCCAGCCGTCCGTGCTCAAGGCGCAGATCGTCGAACAACCGCAGGGCCTGCCGGGCGAACCACCCCAGCTCGTGGTGATGTCGCTTGGCCTCCAGCTCGCTGATCACCACCAGGGGAACCACCACCTCGTGCTCGGCGAACCGACTGCAGGCCCAGGGGTCGGACAGCAGCACGGAAGTGTCGATCACGTAGGTCCGGATATCGGTCACGTAGCGCTCCTCGAACGGGGTAAGCCCGTGCGGCGGACCCGCACAGGCATGTCGGCGGGAACTGCGACACCAGGACCGGGGCCGGTCCTTCCGTTGTGGTGACGGGAGGTGCCGCCCTGGCAGCTGAGCATGACGCTGACCATCGAGAACGACGCTACTCTCGTCGCCGCGTGCGCGCTGTGCAGGCGCGCCGACGCCGAATGTGGCGACGCCGGTTTAAGCGGGAAGTGCGGGGCTTGGGCCCGAGTCAGCCGATCACGAATTGCCGCAACGCGGGTTCGTCGGCGACGCCCCATGCGGTGATGCGGTCCGAGATCGCCTGACGCAGCTGCTCGGGGCCGAAAATGCCTGCCTCGGCGATGTTTTGCACCTTGTCCTGGTAGGCGTCGATGTCGGCGCCGGGCACCTTCAGCTCGGCCGCGCGGGAAGCGATCGCCGCGATCGTCTCGTCGCGGGTGTACTCCAGGCAGTGCGCGACGAGGTTGGCGAAGAACTCTTCGTGCCGCATCTCGTCCCGCGAGATCCGGTCGATAAGGCCAGCCAGGATGGGCTCCTCGAGCTGCGCCGCCAGGTTACGGGTGAGCACGGCGTGGGTGCGCTCGGTGAACGCCAGGTGCACCAGGGTCTCCACCTGTGTGAGGGTGTCGGCGCGGTAGCCCTTCATGACGTACTGGACGCGGGCCTCTTCGTTGGCGGTGGGGTCGACCTCTCGGGTGACAACGAGATATTCGCGCAGCCCGATGGCGTGCAGGTGCTCCTCGGCGGTCCACCGACCCAGCCAGCGACCCCAGTAATCCTCCAGGATGAAGTGCTCGACGAGCTCGCGGTGATGCGCGGCCAGGTTGTCCTTGAGCAGCAGAATGATCTCGCAGGCGTCCGTCAACGTTCTCGGCAACGTCATCGCCGAGGGGTCCCAGTCGCGCCCGCCGAGGAATGCGAAGTTCTCGCCCCGCTCGAACGGCACGTAGTCGTGCGCGAACCAGATCTCCTCGGTGGACAGGTGACGGTCGATGTTCGCTTCCACGACCGGCTCGAGTTCCAGGGTCAGCGCGTTCGCGACGGGTCTCTGTGCCATGAAATAACTGTAACCCGCGTACACAGGTTCATTGAAATCGCCGCTCCGTGTGGCGGCGAACTGGTGACCTAGGTCCTTTGGGGGTCCTTCGGGGGTCCTTCGGGCGGCTCGTCCCGAGCTTATCGGCCGACGAGCGCCCAGTCCTCGAGGCCCTCGTACAACGGGAACCTAGAGCGCAAGGCCGGGGTAGAGCGGGTTGGCGTCCAACAGTTCGGCCGCGGCCGCCCTGACCCGTTCGGCGGTGCCATCGGCCAGCGAGTACTTGGCCTTGGAAGTGCCCTCCGGCTTCGTGTTGGCCAGAACGTCGACCATCAGCTCGGCCACCCGGTCGAAGTCGGCCAGACCGAAGCCGCGAGTGGTGAGCGCCGGGCTGCCGAGCCGGATGCCGCTCGTGTACCAGGCGCCGTTGGGGTCCGCGGGGATGGCGTTGCGGTTGGTAACGACGCCGGCGTCCAACAGCGCCGACTCGGCCTGGCGCCCTGTCAAGCCGAAAGATGTGACGTCGAGGAGCACGATGTGGTTGTCGGTGCCCCCAGTGACCAGCTGGGCGTCGCGCTTGAGGAAGCCGTCGGCCAGGGCCTGGGCGTTGTCCGCAACCCGCTGCGCGTAAGCCTGGAACGCGGGCTGCCTCGCCTCGGCGAGCGCGACGGCCTTGGCCGCCATCACGTGTGACAGTGGCCCGCCGAGCACCATCGGGCAGCCCTTGTCGACGGCGTCGGCGTATTCGGGTTGGCACAGGATGAGGCCGCCGCGCGGACCGCGCAGCGACTTGTGCGTCGTCGTGGTCGTGACGTGCGCGTGCGGCACCGGATCCTCGTCGCCGGTGAACACCTTGCCCGCCACCAGGCCGGCGAAATGCGCCATGTCCACCATCAGGGTGGCGCCGACCTCGTCGGCGATCTCACGCATCGTCGCGAAGTTGACCCGGCGCGGGTAGGCGGAGTAGCCGGCCACGATTACGAGCGGCTTGAACTCACGCGCGGCGGCCGCGACGGCGCCGTAGTCGATGAACCCGGTGTCGGGGTCGGTGCCGTAGCTGCGCTGGTGGAACATCTTGCCGGAGATGTTGGGCCGGAAGCCGTGGGTGAGGTGGCCGCCGGCGTCCAGCGACATGCCCAACAGGCGCTGATTGCCCAACTCGTTGCGTAGCTTCTCCCAGTCCGCCTCGGACAAGTCGTTGACGTGCTTGACGCCGGCGTCGGCCAGGCCCGGCGCCTCGACCCGGGTAGCCAAGATCGCCCAGTACGCAACGAGGTTGGCGTCGATGCCCGAGTGCGGCTGCACGTAGGCGTGCGGCGACCCGAACAGCTCACGGGCGTGCTCGGCGGCGACGCTTTCCACGGTGTCGACGTTCTGGCATCCGGCGTAGAACCGGTGTCCGATGGTGCCCTCGGCGTACTTGTCTGACAGCCAGGTCCCCATGGTCAGCAGGACCGCAGGCGACGCGTAGTTCTCGCTGGCGATCAGCTTGAGCGAATCACGTTGGTCGGCGAGCTCTTTGCGCGTCGCCGCGGCGATGCGTGGTTCGACGGACTCGACCACCTGCAGTGCTGCTCGGTAGGCAGCGGTCGCGGTGTCGGCGTATTCGGCGCCCGGTGACGTGGTCGAGATGGCGGTGCGGGTCAAGTCGGCTGACATGACAACGAGACTAGTCGGCCGGCTAACCCCACAGCGAGGGCGCTCGCGCTAGCCAGCGCCGTTTCCGCCAGCCCAGCCGTACGGCCTCAGCGGGCTCCTGCAACACTTGCACTATGCCGCGGCTGAGCGAGCCGAGCCCCTACGTGGAGTTCGACCGAAAGCAATGGCGTGCGCTCCGGATGTCGACGCCGCTGGCCCTCACCGAAGAGGAACTGGTCGGCCTGCGCGGTTTGGGCGAACAAATCGACCTGCTCGAAGTCGAAGAGGTCTATCTGCCGCTGGCCCGGCTCATTCACCTGCAGGTCGCCGCCCGCCAGCGACTGTTCGCGGCCACCGCGGAGTTCCTCGGCGAGCCTGTGCAAAACCCGGACCGCCCAGTGCCGTTCATCATCGGCGTGGCCGGCAGCGTGGCGGTCGGCAAGTCGACGACCGCCCGCGTGCTGCAGGCGCTGCTGTCCCGCTGGGACCATCACCCCCGGGTGGACCTGGTGACCACCGACGGGTTTCTGCACTCGAATTCAGAGCTCGATCGGCGAAACCTCATGCATCGCAAGGGCTTTCCGGAGAGCTATAACCGCCGGGCACTGATGCGGTTCGTGACGTCGATCAAATCCGGCTCCGAATACGCATGTGCGCCCGTCTATTCGCACCTGAAGTACGACATCATTCCGGGTGCCAAGCACGTCGTGAGACACCCCGACATCTTGATCCTCGAAGGTCTCAACGTTCTGCAGACAGGTCCGACCCTGATGGTGTCGGACCTGTTCGACTTCTCCCTTTACGTGGATGCCCGGATCGAAGACATCGAGCAGTGGTACATATCGCGGTTCCTGGCGATGCGGAGCACGGCGTTCGCGGACCCCGAATCGCACTTCCACCACTACTCGGCCCTCAACGACACCAAGGCGGTGGCGGCGGCGCGCGAGATCTGGCGGTCGATCAACCGTCCCAATCTGGTCGAGAACATCCTGCCGACGCGGCCGCGGGCCACACTGGTGCTGCGCAAGGACGCCGATCATTCCATCAACCGGCTCCGCCTGCGCAAGCTCTAGCGCGAACGGTTACGCCGCAAGACGGCGCATGCCCAGGTACTGCAGCGCAGCAAACCCCGCCGTGTAGATGCCACCGGCCAGCGTCGCGGTCACCCCGGCAGCCGTCAGCGGCAGCGCTCCCGCGGCGATGATCGCGGCGAAGGTGAAGACGACGTTGGCGGCGATGACGCCGATCCCGGCACGGCGCAGGTTGGGCAGCGCCGCGAGGGTGAACACGAACAGTCCGCCCAGCACGAAAAGTGCACCCAGGCTGTATTCCTGGAAGGACGTCAGGCCGGTCAGCGACGCGAGCGGGTCAGAGGCGAAGGCGACCGCCAAGCCGCACAGCCCCGTCAACGTGGCATCAGCGCGCATGGCGAAACGCAGCAGCGAGTCGGTGGAGTCGTAGAGCTTGCGGGTTGTCAGACCAGTTATTGCGGCCATGTGATTACTCCTCGCGATGGCGATTTGTGTCGAACAGCTTTCAGCGTGCCGCGCTGCGCACTGCCATATCGACTCGTGGCGCTGCCAATTACTGCCACGGAGAGAAAGACCAGCTAGTTCATCGGTGTATTCCCGATCACAGATGACGTTTTGAACCTAAATCGCGATGGCCTCGACGACGCTGAGCGGCGACGCGGTCTGCACCACCCGCGTCATCCGAAAACCGGCGCGGCTGAGCAGTTGTGCGTATTCGGGCGCGGTGCGCACACGGGCACCGGCGACCAGCAGCATTTCCAGGTCGGCCCACGTGCCGGTGAATTCGCGGTCGTGCCCGGGGATGACGAATTCGAGTAGCAGCACGTGCTTTCCCGGCCTTGGGGATCTGCGGAACTCGCGTCCCCATCAGGCTAGTCGCTGGGGACCGGGACCCGCTCGCGGAGATCGGCGGCGATCAGGCGGGCTGCGGCGTTCTGCCAGTTGTGCAGCGAGCGCTGCGGCACCTCGGTGACGAACCACTGCCAGGCTTGTTTCGCGGTCGGATCCAACCCGGAGGCCGTGGCGTTCTGCGCGTACGCGCGCACGCCGGCGACGTAGGGGAAGTACAGCGAGTTGTAATAACGCCACTGCTCGGTGGTGCCGAAATCGCCGGAGTCGCGCGGCTTGAGCCTGGCGATCGCATCCGCGAGAACGGCTTTGAGTTCGTTGGCGCGCTCCAGCGGGTGATCGGGTGCGTCCCGGGCGGCCAGTCGCTCATCGATCACCGGCAGCGCGGTCAGCGGGCTGGCCACCAATTTGCTCAGGTCGCCGTAGTGGCCCAGGGCCCGGCGGGTGAGCCTGGCGAAGGTTTCGTCGTCGACGTCGAGAGCGGGATGGGTCGCGCGCAGCGGCAACGCCGCCCCGGTGTGCCGCAGCGCGGCCCGGTCGGCGCGCAAAGTGGGAGACTTCGAGAAGGCGAACCGGTCGAGCACCCCGGCGAGCGGATCGGCCAGCACCTGCACGGCCAGGGCGATGGCCAGACTGCTGAACAGGAGCACGCTCAGCACCAGCTGCGCGGTGGCCTCGCCGCGCGTCACGGCCAGGCCGATCACCGCCTGGCCGCCGAACAGCACCGCCACCACCATCGAGCCGGCGAACGAGCGCCGCATGTCGGCGCGCAGTGCCTGGCCCTCGTCGAAGGCGTCCCAAACCGCCACCGCCACTCCGAGCGAGAACACATCGACGCCGGTCGAGGCCAACGCCAGCCAGCTGGGCACCAGGCCCAGCGGAATGATCAGGATGGCGTTGGCCAGCGCGAAGAACAGCGTCGCGAGGACGATGAGGCCGACGACGGGCATCGGCGGGGTGGGCCGGCGCAACCCGAAGGCCATCGCCCCCAGAGTGGACGTCGAGATCACCGCGAACATCACCAGATGGCCGGGGCGGATCGGCCCGTCGACGCTTCCGGCCATCGCCGCCCCCACCAGGGTGAGCGCACCGACGCACCCGACGAGCAACACCTCCCGGGTGCGCCCTCGCGGGCTGTCACCCGGCCGCGACAGCTCGATGAGCACCGCGAACCACGCCACGCTGGGCACCACGACCAGGTAGACCTCGAGCTGGCTCAGCAGCCTGACATGCGCGACTCCGGCCGTCCGGATCGCGTCCAGGGCCACCACCAGGGCGAAGCCGCACAGACCGATCGATGCCAGCACAAGCACGGGTTTTCGGGGGTCACGGGCCAGCAGGTACAGCCCGAGCCACCCGCTCAGCGCGAACACGACCGCTGATAGCGCAGCCATGGACTTAGTTTTGCACTACTTGCCGTGTCGGCGGTGGCGCTGGGTGTAGTCACGCAGCGCGCGCAGGAAGTCGACGCGTCGGAACGCGGGCCAGTGCGCCTCCGTGAACCACATCTCCGAATACGCGCTCTGCCACAGCAGGAACCCGGACAGGCGTTGCTCCCCCGACGTCCGGATCACCAGGTCGGGATCGGGCTGCCCAGAGGTGTAGAGGTTTTCGGAGATGCCGTCGACGGTCACCGCGTCGATCAGCGCCTCGGCGGACGCGCCGTTGGCCAGTTCTTTGCCCAACAGTGCGCGCACCGCGTCGACGATCTCGCGGCGGCCACCGTAGCCGACCGCCACGTTGACGTGGAAGGGCGCCGACACCGGCGTGGATTCCACGGCGTCGCGCAACCGCCGCGCCGGCTCCTCGCCGAGCAGCTCGAGATCGCCGACGGTACGCACGCTCCAGCGATTCGCCGGCGCGCAGATCTCCTCGACGACGTCGGTGATGATCTCGATGAGTCCCGCGAGCTCGTGCGGATCGCGCTGCAGGTTCTCGGTGGACAGCAGATAGACGGTCGTCATCTCGATGCCGGCTTCCTGGCACCACCGCAGCAGCTCGGCGATCTTGGCGGCGCCCATGCGGTAGCCGTAGCTGACGTCGTGGTAGCCGGCGTCGCGCGCCCAGCGCCGGTTGCCGTCGCACAGCACCGCGATGTGGCGGGGAAGTTCCGATTTCGAGGAGGAAAGACCCTGCCGCAGCCGCAGCTCGTAGACGCGATAGAGCGGCTCTTTGAGGCGCGGCGGGATAACTTCCACGAAGATTCAGCCTACTGTGACGAGCGCCGGATTCCGGCCGAGATTCCGGTCGATCTCACTGGAATTCCGACATTGTCCCGTGACCACCCGCGGCTAATGTGGGTCGCAAGTAGACACCCTGGCAATTTCTATGGACCTTTCTACGGACCTTGCGAGAAGGCAACAGGAGACATGAGCAGCCAGACCGGCACGGCCACCAATCCCGAGCCCGAACCCGAGGCGATCGTTCCAGGCAGCACCGTTGAACAGCTCGTCGATCGGGCCGCACAGGTCCTGACGAAGCCGCGGATGCGCGGGTGGATCCACTTCGTCTCCGCGTGGCTGGCGATCATCACCGGGGCGACCCTGGTGTCGGTGTCGTGGGCCGCCTCCTCGCCGCGCGCCGGTCATTCGACGCTGATCTATGCCGCGTCGACGGTGGCCATGTTCGCCGTCAGCGCCACCTATCACCGGGTCCATTGGAAATCCGACGGCGCCCGCAGTCTGATGAAGCGCCTGGACCATTCGATGATCTTCGTTTTCATCGCCGGCAGCTACACACCGTTCGCGCGCCTGGCCATGCCGCAGGACACCGGCGTCATCGTGCTGTGGATCGTGTGGGGTGGTGCGGCGGCAGGCGTCTTACTCAAGGTGTGCTGGCCGTCGGCGCCGCGCTGGCTGGGGGTGCCGCTCTATCTGGCGCTGGGATGGGTGGCCGTGTGGTACTGCCCGACGATCCTGCACAAGGCCGGCGTGGCCGCGATGGTGCTACTGGCGGTGGGAGGCGTCTTCTACAGCGTCGGCGGCATCTTCTACGGGCTGCGCTGGCCCGACCCCTGGCCGAGGACGTTCGGCTACCACGAGTTCTTCCACGCCTTTACCGCGATCGCGGCGATCCTGCACTACATCGCCATGTGGTTCGCGGTGTTCTACGTGGGCGACCACGCCTGGCTCACCCACTAGGGCTGGGTTCCACGGCCGCGGCGAGATCCGATGCGGCCGTGACCGGTAGGTCGCAGGTTTGCCCGCGGCAGACGTAGGCGGCATCAACGCCGCCCACCCGGTCCCGGGCGGCCAGCAGGACCGACGAATCCTTCTCGCCGCCGACAACGATCGCTCCCCCGGGCGCCAGCCGCCGCGCGTCGGCCAGCAGCTCGGACCCGGCCGGATCACAGGCGACCGCTATCTGCAGCGGCCCGCGCACGGCGGCCTCGGCGACGGCCAGCCAGTGCCCGGCCGACCGCGCCGCGCGCGCCAACAGCACCGAATGCGCGCCGAGCGAATCGGTCGCGGCCCGCAGGTACCGCGCCGCGCGATCGCCGTCGACCAGGTGCGCCGCGGTCAGCAGCGCCTCGGTGATCGAGGACGCGCCCGACGGTGTCGCCCCGTCCAACGGATCGGCCGGCCGCAGCATCAGCCGTTCGGCATCGTCGGCGGTGTCGAACCAGCGGCCTTGCTGCTCCGGGTCGGCGAAGTGCGCGAGCGCGGTGTCGAGCAGGTCGGTCGCCGCCGTCAGCCAGGCCGCGTCGCCGGTCAGCTGGTACAGCGCGAGCAGCCCGGTGGCCAGCATGGCGTGGTCTTCCAGGATCGCCGCGCTCTCGCCGACCACCCCGCCCAGGCTGGCACGCCGCAATCGGCCGTCGACGATGTGCAAGTCCAGCAGCGCGGTCGCGCAGCGGCGTGCGGCGTCGATGAATTCGGGCTCCCCCAACGCCACGCCTGCCTCGGCCAACGCGATGATCGCCAGACCGTTCCAGGATGTGACGACTTTGTCGTCGCGCCCGGGCTGCACGCGGTCGCGCCGCGCGGCTAGCAGCGTCGCGCGGACGCGTTCGGCGCGGTGCGGATCGTCGGGGTCGGAGAGCAGCTGCAGCACCGAGCTGCCGTGCTCGAACGTGCCGGATTGTGTGACTGCGAAAACCCCTGCGGCCCAATGGCCGTCGTCGGTGCCGAGCACCTCGGTCAGTTGCTGCGGCGTCCAGACGTAGGTGGAGCCTTCGCGACCGTCGGCGTCCGCGTCCAGCGACGAGACGAACATGGCGCTGTCTGCCAGATCGTCGAGGAGGAACCGGGCCGTCGCGGTGGCCACCCGGCGCGCCAGTGGATCCGCGGTACGGCGGGCCCAGTGCGCGTACGCGCGCAGCAGCAGCGCGTTGTCGTACAACATCTTCTCGAAATGCGGTACCACCCAAGCGTTGTCGACGCTGTACCGGGCGAAGCCGCCGGCAAGCTGGTCGTAGATGCCGCCGCGCGCCATCGCATTGCCGGTCTGCGACACCGCCTGAAGCGCTTGCGCCGACCCGGTGCGCTCGTGATTACGCAGCAGCGCCTCGAGAATCGCCGACGGCGGAAATTTCGGCGCACCACCGAATCCGCCGCGCACCGTGTCCTGATCGGCCAGCACCGAGGCGACGGCGTGGTCGCACAACGCCGCCACCACCTCCGGCCCGTCGCCGGGTGCCCCGCCGAATCCCCCTGTCATCTGCCGCAATTCGCCGGCGATGTGGTCGGACGCCTCCTCCACCTCGCCGCGGCGCTCCCGCCAGGTGGCGGAGACCGCGGAAAGCAGTTGCAGGAAAGCGTCTTTCGGGTAGTAGGTGCCGCAGAAGAACGGCCGCCCATCCGGCGTCAGGAAACACGTCATCGGCCAACCGCCGTGTCCGGTGAGGGCGACGGTCGCGTTCATGTACACCGCGTCGATGTCCGGGCGTTCCTCACGGTCGACCTTGATGCAGACGAATCCCGCGTTCATCGCCGCGGCAACCTCGTCGTCTTCGAACGATTCGTGGGCCATGACGTGGCACCAGTGGCACGCGGCATACCCGATGGACAGCAGGACCGGCACGTCGCGCGCGGCCGCCTCGGCCAGCGCCTGCGGGGTCCACTGCTGCCAATGCACCGGATTGTCGGCGTGCTGGCGCAAGTACGGGCTGGTGGCCAGCCCGAGGGTGTTGGTCGAAGACCGCTCAGCCGGGCTCATCGCCGGGTCCCGGGGCTCGCGCCGATCCGTTCTTCTGGTCCGGGGTTGTGCCGGGGCCTTCGTCGACCACGTCGGTGCCCTCGTCGGCGGCCTGGTCGGGCTCGGGGTGCTTGGGGTCGAAGGAATCCGGCACCTTCTTCAGTTGCTTGTTCATCGACCGCAGCAGGAATAACGTTGCGATCAAGAGCAATACGACGATCACCAGCCCCACCGGGCTGGCCTTGCCGAAGTCCGGTCCGGTGACGCGCGGCGAGCCGTCGGCCTGCCAGCCGGTCCATGCGGCGGCCTGGACGACGAGGAGGTGATTCACGCGCCGTTCTCGATTCCGGTGAACAGGTCGTCCTCGGGCAGCCGGACCGGCACGCGGGAGCGCGCCAGCTCGAACTCCTCCGTCGGCCACAACCGCTGCTGCCACTCGATGGGTGCGGCGAAGAAGTCGTGGTTCGGGTCGATCTGGGTGGCGTGGGCCCGCAGCGCATCGTCGCGCTGCCCAAAATACGCCGAGCACTCGACGCGCGTCGTCACCCGCGGGGAGAACGGGTCATGGCTGGGGTCCCAGTGCTCGAGCCACTTCTTGAACGGCGGCTCTTGGCCGTGTTTGACGGCCTCATCGTGCAGCAACTGCATCCGCTCCCGCAGGAAGCCGTGGTTGTAGTACAGCTTGGACACACTCCACGGATCGCCGGCGTCCGGGTAGCGGGCGTAGTCCGCGGCCGCCTCGAAGGCCGCGACCGAAACCTGATGGCAGCGAATGTGATCGGGATGCGGATAGCCACCGCTCTCGTCGTAGGTGGTCATCACGTGCGGGCGGAATTCGCGGACCACGCGCACCAGCGCCTCGGCCGAGATCTCCAGCGGCACCAGCGCGAAGCAGTCCTCGGGCAGCGGGGGCGGCGGGTCGCCGGTGGGCAGGCCGGAGTCGATGAAGCCGAGCCAGGTGTGTTCTACGCCGAGGATCTCGGCCGCCTTGGCCATCTCGTCGCGGCGGATCTCGGCGATGTGCTCGCGCACGTCGGGCAGGTCCATCGCCGGGTTGAGGATGTCGCCGCGCTCACCGCCGGTCAAGGTGACCACCAGCACCCGGTGGCCCTCATCGGCGTACCGGGCGAGGGTGGCCGCGCCCTTGCTGGATTCGTCGTCGGGATGGGCGTGCACCGCCATCAACCGCAGTTCGCTCACGTATCCCCTTGTCGGTCTGCTGGTCGCCCGGTCTGAATCTATAATTCCAGTTCTTAAGATCGTTGCACGCTGTCGGCCGGTGTACGGCCGCATGAGTCCAGGCATACCCAGGCATGACCGATACCCCCACCCCGCGTCCCGAGGCCCGTTACGGCCGCTCGCGATTGTCGCGCGCGTCCCGCCAACGGGTGGCCATCGCGCTCGGCGTGCTGGTTATCGCGGCGGGCGTCGTCATCGCCGTGGTCGGCTATCACCGGCTCGGGACCAGCGACGTCAAGGGGTCGCTGGCCGGCTATCGAGTGATCGATGACCAGACGGCGGCGATAACCATCAGCGTGACGCGATCCGATCCGTCGCGGCCGGTGGACTGCATCGTGCGGGTTCGGGCGAAGGACGGCAGCGAGACCGGCAGGAGAGAACTGCTGGTCCCGGCATCGCAGGCGGCGACGGTGCAGGTGACGACGACGGTTAAATCTTCGCAGCCGCCGGTGATGGGCGATATCTACGGTTGCGGCACCGATGTACCCGCCTACCTGCGTCCGTCGTGACCGCGTCGCCCGGCAGAACTGCCAATTATGGAGTCATCAACTGTTTGCGCAGTGGTAACATGGGTAAATGCACGGTTCCAGGCGGGACCGTGTATTGCTGCATTAAAGGCCGTGAGCGCAAGCGGCGGGGCAGCACATCGGGGAGAGGCCCGGACATTCCCGGCGGCGGGGCTTAACAGGACTTACGTGGTTACGCGACACGACAACATGAGGAGCACGACGAGATGACGGACACTCAAGTGACCTGGCTGACCCAGGAATCACATGACCGGCTCAAGGCTGAGCTCGATCAGTTGATCTCGAACCGTCCCGTCATCGCCGCGGAGATCAACGATCGCCGCGAGGAGGGCGACCTGCGCGAGAACGGGGGCTACCACGCCGCCCGCGAAGAGCAGGGCCAGCAGGAGGCCCGCATTCGCCAGCTGCAGGACCTGCTCAACAACGCCAAGGTCGGCGAGGCGCCCAAGCAGTCGGGCATCGCGCTGCCCGGGTCGGTCGTGAAGGTCTACTACGACGGCGACAAGTCCGACACCGAGACCTTTCTGATCGCCACCCGCCAGGAGGGCGTCAAGGACGGCAAGCTCGAGGTGTACTCGCCGAACTCACCGCTCGGCGGCGCCCTGATCGACGCCAAGGAGGGCGAGACCCGCAGCTACACCGTGCCGAACGGCAACACCGTTCAGGTCACGCTGGTCAGCGCGGAGCCCTACCACGAGTAGTCGCGGCGGGCACTAAGCCTGCTCGAGAGCCTGTTCGAGATCGCCCAACAGGTCGGCCACGTCTTCGATGCCGACCGACAGTCGCACCAGATCGTCGGGCACTTCCAATTGCGACCCGGCAGTCGACGCGTGCGTCATCGCGCTGGGGTGCTCGATCAACGACTCGACCCCGCCCAGCGATTCGGCCAGGATGAAAACCTTGGTGCGGGCGCACAGATCGCGGGCGGCTTGGCGGCCTGCACGCATGCGCACCGAAACCATGCCGCCGAAGCCGCGCATCTGTCGTGCCGCGACCTCGTGACCGGGATGGCTGGGCAGACCCGGGTACAGCACGGTGCCGACCGCGGGATGCTCGGCAAGGAATTCCGCTACGGCCGAAGCGTTTTCGCTGTGTCGCTGCATACGCAGCACCAAGGTCTTCACGCCGCGCATGGTCAGGTAGGCATCGAACGGTCCGGGCACCGCACCCGCTCCGTTCTGCAGGAAGGCGAACGCTTCGTCCAGCTCCTGGTCGTTGGTGATCAACGCCCCACCCACCAGATCCGAATGGCCGCCAACGTATTTCGTCGTCGAGTGCAGCACGACGTCGGCACCCAACGTCAGCGGTTGCTGTAGCGCGGGCGAGGCAAACGTGTTGTCCACCAACACCTTTACCGAGTTTCGTTTGCCCAGTTCGGCCAGCGCCGCGATGTCGGCGATGGACAGCAGCGGATTTGTCGGTGTCTCCACCCAGATCAGCCGGGTTTGCGGCGTGATCGCGGCGGCGACGGCGTCCGGATCGGTCAGCGCCACCGGCGTATAGCCGACGTTCCACTGCGTGAACACCTTGTCGATCAACCGGAACGTGCCGCCGTACGCGTCGTTCGGAATGACCACGTGATCGCCGGGCCGCAGCATCGCCCGCAGGGCGCAGTCGCTGGCGGCCATCCCCGAACTGAAAGCCCGCCCGTAGGAGCCCTCTTCGATCACCGCCAGCACTGCCTCCAGCGCGGCGCGCGTGGGGTTGCCGGTGCGCGCGTATTCGAAACCGCCGCGCAGGCCGCCCACACCGTCCTGGGCGAAGGTGCTGCTGGCGTAGATCGGGGCGTTGACCGCGCCGGTCGCCGGATCCGGCCGATAACCGGCGTGGATCGCTTTGGTGGCTAGTCCGGTGAACTCGTGTGGTCCGTTACGGTCGTCGCTCATCGACGATCAGCCTAAACGACACCCCGGCCGCTAACTCGGTTGCCGTTCCCCGTCGTCGGGCAGGCAGACCGTCGTCATGATCTTGTCCGCCAGCGTCTGACGTTTGGAATCCCACAGCGGGAAAAGGAAACCGATGAAGCAGATGATCGCGTCGATGAAGTGTGCGAGGGAACGCACGACGGACATTCCGAAACCGATGGGCTGACCGGTGACCTCGCTGACGACCTTGAACTTCATCACCGATTTGCCGACGCTCGAGCCGGTGGTGCCCTGGCGGTAGCCGTAGTTCCAGATCAGATAGAACAGCCCGACCACCGACGCCAACCACTGCGCGATCACGCCCAGCGTCGAGTTCTGGGTGGCGCAGTACTGGTTGACGGCGTACTGCGTGATGTCGGTGACGCACGAAGTCTGTTGCGTGGCAAGCAGGATTCCGGTGCCGATCCCGTGCACGACGGCGTACGGGAGGATGTCGATGATGAAGGCCAGCAGCCGGGTCAGCCACGGCGTGTAGTCCTGCGTCGGCAGGGTGCGGATCGCCGGCCCCGGGGGCGGCGGCGCGTACCCGCCCGACGGGGGCGGCGGCGGAGGATAGGCCCCGCCCGGCGGCGGTGGCGGTGGCGGCGGTGGCGGCGGATAGGAAGCGCCGGCGGGAGGCGGCGGGGTCTCCTGCCCGGCAGGGGGCGGCTCATGCCCGGGGGTCTGCGGAGGTGGCGAGTAAGCGCCGCCGGGCGGCGGTTGATCGGTCATATGCAACCTTCCACTGCTCGAACTAGCTGAACATCTAGCTGTACTAGCCGATTTACAGTACCTGAGCGCCGACTGCGTCAGCGGCGTCCCGTCGATGCGCGCGGCCCGTCAGATAGGAAGCCCAACAGGTCATATCGCGTGATCACTCCCACCGGTTTGCCCTCCTCGACCACCATCAACGCGTCCCAGTCGCGCAGCGCCTTGCCGGCCGCGCTGACCACCTCACCCGCGCCGATCATCCGCAGCGGCGGGCTCATGTGCTCCGAGACGGCGTCGGCCAATTTGGCCCGGCCCTCGAAAACGGCCGACAGCAGTTCGCGTTCGGAGACGCTGCCCGCGACCTCGCCGGCCATCACCGGCGGCTCGGCGCCGACGACCGGCATCTGGGAGACCCCGTACTCGCGCAGGATGCCGATCGCGTCGCGCACGGTCTCGGACGGGTGGGTGTGCACCAGGTCGGGCAGTTCGCCCGACTTGCGGCGCAACACGTCGCCGACCGTGGCCTGCTCGGTCGACCCGTCGAGCCGACTGCGCAGGAACCCGTATGACGACATCCAGGCGTCATTAAAGATCTTGGCCATGTAGCCGCGCCCGCCGTCGGGCAGCAGCACGACGATCACCGCGTCGGGTCCGGCCTCCTCGGCGACCTTCAGCGCCGCGACCACCGCCATCCCGCACGACCCGCCGACCAGCATCGCCTCCTCGCGGGCCAGCCGCCGGGTCATGTTGAAAGAGTCGGAATCCGACACCGCGATGATCTCGTCGGGCACCGTAGGGTCATAAGCCTTCGGCCAGAAGTCTTCTCCGACGCCCTCGACCAGATAGGGCCTGCCGGTACCGCCCGAGTACACCGATCCCTCGGGGTCGGCGCCGATGACGCGCACCGCGCCGTTGGAAACCTCTTTGAGGAAGCGGCCAGCGCCCGTGATCGTTCCGCCCGTGCCGATGCCGGCGACGAAGTGGGTGACCTTCCCGTCGGTGTCGGCCCAGATCTCGGGTCCGGTCGTCGCGAAGTGGCTCGCCGGCCCTTCGGGGTTGGCGTACTGGTCCGGTTTCCAGGCGCCGTCGATCTCGGCGGTCAGCCGATCGGAGACGCTGTAGTAGCTGTCGGGGTGCTCGGGCGGCACCGCAGTCGGACAGACCACCACCTCGGCGCCGTAGGCGAGCAGGACGTTGCGCTTGTCCTCGCCGACTTTGTCGGGGCAGACGAAGACGCACCGGTACCCACGCTGCTGCGCCACCAGCGCGAGCCCGACGCCGGTGTTACCGGATGTCGGTTCGACGATGGTGCCGCCCGGCTTGAGGAGCCCGGCGGCTTCGGCGGCGTCGATCATCCGCACCGCGATCCGGTCCTTCGAGCTGCCACCGGGATTGAGGTATTCGACCTTGGCCGCAACGATGCCGGCGCCGTCGGGGACAACGGAATTCAGCCGAACCAGCGGCGTGCCGCCAATCAGCTCACTGAGGTGGTGCGCGATCCGCATGCGATCATCGTCTCAGGCAGCCCCTGGCGGCGCACACCCGATGTAGGAAGTGGCTAGCCAGTGGCCTCGCGGATATAGTCGCCGATCTGGCGCAGCGAACGCACCGCCTCGGGCACCATCGGCGCGGCCAATTGGAAGTCGTGGACCTGACCGGGCCACACCCGCACCTCGGCGGGCACCCCGACCGCCGCCAGCCGGCTCGCGGCCACCCGCGCGTCGTGCAGCAAGACCTCGGAGCCCGACACGTGGATCAGCGTCCGCGGCAGGCCAGGCTTGATGTGGTCCAGCGGCTCGAAGACCTCTTCGGGCTTGCCGTCGACGATGTTTTTGGCGGCCGCGGTGGCAACCAGTTCGCCGAGGGCATCGAACGCCTTCGCGGAGAACATCGCGTCGCTGTCGATGTTGGGGTGCGCCTGCTTGTCTTCCTTCGCCAGTTGCAGCAGGGGCGAGATCGCCACCAGCGCAGCGGGTTCCTCGTTTTCCTCCAGCAGTCGCTCGGCCAGTGCGAGCGCGAGATAACCGCCCGCGGAGTCGCCCGCCAGCACGATCTGATCGGGCTCGTACCCCCTCGCCCGCAGCCATTGATAGGCGTCGTGGCAGTCGTCGAGGGCCATGCCGATCGAGTGCTTGGGCAGCAAACGGTAATTCACCACCAATATCGGTGAGTCGGCGAACTTCGACAGCGCCTCCACCAGGCGGCCGTGCGAGTTCGCCC
Organism: Mycobacterium sp.; assembly: GCF_019243155.1. Lineage (GTDB taxonomy): Bacteria > Actinomycetota > Actinomycetes > Mycobacteriales > Mycobacteriaceae > Mycobacterium. Next base: position 17,303 of record NZ_JAFAUS010000151.1, on the reverse strand, counting down.
CACAGGTCAAGAACGCGCCGCCGTGCAGGTAGACGACGATGCGGCGGGTGCCGTCGGCCGGCAGCACGCCGGGGGCGCGGACCAGTTGGGCGCCGGCATGGCGCAGTTTCACGGTCTCGCGGACCGTGGCCGACGGCGGGATGAACGCCCGGGCCGCGAGGTCGATGAAACCCCAGGGCCACGGGAAGTTGGGAATATGGCTTCCGGCGCTCAAAACCGGCCGGACGGTCAGCCGCGAGGTCAGATTGGCCAGTCGCGCGGCGACGCTGGGCCCGGATTCGAGGACCTCGACCGGTGCGCCGTCACTGATCGCGAATCTGCGCGCTCTGGCTCTACGGGCTTTGAAAGCCTCATGAGGGCGAACGGCAATCCGGGGAGATCCGGACACCTTGCTAGGTGCACTCATGCTCAACAACCCCCTACGTCTTTGTAGTGCGGTACAGCATGTGACGAGGCAACCGAGCGTCTAGTTCAAACGTTTGCCGTGACGTTTAATCACCTCTTAAGTTTTAGCTTGGCAGACGTTACTTAGTGCAACATTTGAAGAAGCTGATTTGATACCACTTTTGATTCCCACCGTGACCACTTTGTTTATGAGCTGCCCTTGCGAACACCGGAGCGGATCTAAACTGATTGCGTGACCATCCGGGTGCCGCGTCGTTCGACGACGATCGCCTTGGCCACAGCGGGTGCGCTCGCCTCGACGGGTACGGCCTATTTGGGGGCGCGCAATCTGCTGGTTGGCCAAGCGACGCACGCGCGCACCGTCATCCCGAGGGCGTGGGACATTCCGCCCCGCGCCGATGGTGTCTACACCCCGGGCGGCGGCCCCGTCGAACGTTGGCGCCGCGGGATGCAGGCGGACCTGCACCTGATGATCTTCGGTGACTCGACGGCCACCGGTTACGGCTGCACCAGCGCCGAGGAGGTGCCGGGTGTGTTGATTGCGCGGGGCCTGGCGGAGCGGACCGGCAAGCGAATCCGCTTCAGCACCAAGGCCATCGTCGGCGCGACTTCCAAGGGCGTCAGCGGGCAGGTGGACGCGATGTTCGTGGCCGGTCCCCCGCCCGACGCGGCGGTGATGATGCTCGGCGCCAACGACATCACGGCCCTCAACGGCATCAGCCAGTCCGCGCGGCGCCTGGGCCTGGCGGTGCGCAAACTGCGCGCCCGCGGCGCGGTGGTGATTGTCGGCACCTGCCCCGACCTGGGCGTCATCAGCGCGATCCCGCAGCCGTTGCGCTCGCTGGCCCATTCGCGCACCTCGCAACTGGCGCGCGCCCAGACCGCGGCCGTGCGATCGGCGGGCGGGGTGCCGGTGCCGCTGGCCCAGCTGCTGGCGCCCGAGTTCCGCACTCGCCGCGAGCTGATGTTCTCCCCGGACGGCTTCCACCCGTCGCCCATCGCATACGCCCTGGCGGCCGACGCCCTGCTGCTCACGTTGTGCGAAAAGCTGGACGAGAAGGTTCCTGAGACGGTTCAAGACCCGATGTTCGACGAAGCCGAGCCGTCGGCGGAGCCGGTGCTCGCTCAGCAGCACTCGCAGGTCAGTGTGATGTCGCGGCTGTGGCGGCGCCCGGTCCCCGGACCTGCCCCGTCTTCGTACCCCCAGGTTGGCAGCGACTAGATTTGTTCTCGCCCGCCGGGGTGGACGTACCACCCGGTCACGCAGCGAGCCCTCCATCTGCGGGGATCGCAAGGAAAGGGAAACGTCATGCCTGAAGCCGTCATTGTCTCCGCTGCTCGCTCGCCCATCGGGCGTGCGATGAAGGGATCGCTGGTCTCCATGCGCCCCGACGATCTGGCCACCCAGATGGTGCGCGCCGCGCTCGACAAGGTGCCTGCGCTCAACCCCCACCAAATCGACGACCTCATCCTGGGCTGCGGCCTCCCGGGTGGTGAGTCGGGATTCAACATGGCCCGGGTGGTCGCCGTCGAACTCGGCTTCGACTTCCTGCCCGGCACCACGGTGAACCGCTACTGCTCGTCGTCGCTGCAGACCACCCGGATGGCCTTCCACGCCATCAAGGCCGGCGAGGGTGACGCGTTCATCTCCGCGGGTGTGGAGACGGTTTCCCGGTTCGCCAAGGGCAACTCCGACTCGTGGCCCGACACCAAGAACCCGCGGTTCGGCGAGGCCCAGCAGCGTTCCGAGGCCGCCGCGGCGGGCGCCGATGAGTGGCACGACCCCCGCGCCGACGGGAACCTGCCCGACGTCTACATCGCCATGGGCCAGACAGCCGAGAACGTCGCGATCCTGACCGGCATCAGCCGCGAGGACCAGGACCACTGGGGTGTGCGGAGCCAGAACCGGGCCGAGGACGCGATCAAGAGCGGGTTCTTCGAGCGCGAGATCTCGCCGGTGACCCTCGAGGATGGAAGCACCGTCAGTACCGATGACGGCCCACGGGCGGGGACCACCTACGAGAAGGTCAGCGAACTCAAGCCGGTGTTCCGGCCCAACGGCACGATCACCGCGGGCAATGCCTGCCCGCTCAACGACGGGGCCGCCGCGCTCGTGATCACGAGCGACACGAAGGCCAAGGAGCTGGGCCTGACGCCGCTGGCACGCATCGTGTCCACGGGAGTCAGCGGCCTGTCGCCGGAGATCATGGGCCTGGGCCCCATCGAGGCGTCCAAGAAGGCGCTGGCGCGGGCCAGCATGTCGATCAACGACATCGACCTGTACGAGATCAACGAGGCCTTCGCGGTCCAGGTGCTGGGCTCGGCGCGCGAGCTGGGCATGGACGAGGACAAGCTGAACGTCTCCGGCGGGGCGATCGCGCTGGGCCACCCCTTTGGCATGACCGGTGCTCGCATCGCGACGACGTTGATCAACAACCTGCAGACGCACGACAAGACGTTCGGTCTGGAGACCATGTGTGTCGGCGGCGGGCAGGGCATGGCCATGGTGATCGAGCGGCTGAGCTGAGGCTCGGCCGCTTGATCGTCGTGTGTCGTCGAGTGTGAAACCTGGGCGGTAACACACAGGGAAGCCCCGCCCCCGCTGCACACTCGACACCGTCCACAGACGAAAAAACCGGCACGCCGCTCGGCGTGCCGGTTTTTCCCTTGTAAGAGCTAGTCGTTCTGCAGATAACTCAGCAGACGCAGGATCTCGAGGTACAGCCAGACCAGGGTCACGGTCAGGCCCAGGGCGATGCCCCATGCCGCCTTCTCCGGCGCCCCGGCGCGGACCATCTGGTCGGCCGCGTCGAAGTCGATCAGGAAGCTGAACGCCGCGATGCCGATGCACACCAGCGAGAAGATGATCGCGATCGTTCCGCCGCTGCGCAGGCCCAGGCCGGCGCCGCCGTTGACGTGGAACATCGCCAGCACGAAGTTGCCGAGCATCAGGGCGAGCACGCCGAACATGGCGGCGACCAGCATGCGGGTGAACTTGGGCGTCACCCGGATGGCCCCCGTCTTGTAGACGACGAGCATGCCGAAGAACACGCCGAACGTGCCGAGGACCGCCTCACCGATCAGCGCGCCCGCATTGGCGGACGACACCGAGAAGTTGGCGAACACGAAGGAGATGGCGCCCAGCACCATGCCCTCGAGAACGGCGTAGCTCAGCACGATCCCGGGGTTGTCCTGCTTGCGGCCAAACGTGGCGATCAGCACCAGGACCAGGCCACCCAAGCCGCCGACCAGCGCCAGCGGCATGGCCAACGCGTGGTCGCGGGCCACCAGGAAGTAGGAGACCACGGCGGACACCGCCAGCACGGCCAGCGTGATGCCGGTCTTGGTGACGACGTCGTCGATGGTCAGCGGACGCGAAGCCCGGGCCTCCTGGTAGGGAGCCTGGTAAGGAGCCGAATAGGGATCGGCTTGATAGGCCTGCATGGGGGGCGCGCCAGTGCCGAATTGCGCGTATCCGCCCCTCTGCTTAGGCAGCGAACGAAATACCGGGTTGCTTGTTTCCCGCACCGTCGGATCCTCTCTTAATACATATGGCTTCGAGCTGTGCGAACACCAACTCAACGATCAGCATGCCGCCCAGGTTCCCAGTCGACCTGGTCATTTCCTGGATTTTGCGGCTTCTTCTCTTGTCGTCGCGTTAAACATAACCCTTACCCGCGGGCATCGCGCCGGTCGTGACGATCTAGATTTTTCCCCGAGACGAAATCGACGACGGGAGGCAGGGCGTGACCGACGAATCCGATGAGGTTCTAACCCGGGTCGACGGAAACATCGGCTTGATCACGCTCAACCGCCCCAAAGCGATCAACTCCCTGAATCAGCAGATGGTGGACGCTGTGCGCGCCATCCTCACCCGCTGGGCAGACGACGACGCGGTGAGCGCGGTGGTGCTCTCGGGCGCCGGTGAACGCGGGTTGTGCGCCGGCGGTGACGTGGTCGCCGTCTATCACAGCGCCCGTAAAGACGGGGTCGAGGTGCGGCGGTTCTGGCGCGACGAATATCTGATGAACGGTCAGATCGGCCGGTTCACCAAGCCCTATGTGTCCCTGATGGACGGCATCGTGATGGGTGGCGGCGTCGGCGTCAGTGCGCACGGGAGCAATCGGGTGGTCACCGAAACCTCCAAGATCGCGATGCCCGAGGTCGGCATCGGATTCGTCCCCGACGTCGGTGGGGCATTCCTGCTGTCCCGCGCGCCGGGCGCGCTGGGTCTGCACGCCGCCCTGACCGGCGCGCCGTTCTCCGGGGCCGATGCCATCGCCATGGGCTTCGCCGACCACTACGTGCCGCACAGCGACCTCGAGGCGCTCACGGCCGCAATCGTTTCCGACGGTGTCGAGGGCGGGATCGCCAGGTATGCCGTCGAGCCTGAAGCGAGTGAGCTTGTCGCACAGCGTGATTGGATTGACGCCTGCTACGCGGGTGACACGGTGACCGATATCCTCACCGCGCTTCGCGAACACGGAGGCCCCGCTGCTGAGGCCGCCGACCTGATCGCGAGTCGCTCCCCCATCGCGGCGTCGGTGACGTTGCAGGCGGTGCGCCGCGCCGCCAAGCTGGAAAAACTGGAAGACGTTCTGGTGCAGGACTATCGGGTGTCGAGCGCAGCGGCCCGCTCGCACGACCTGGTGGAGGGCATCCGCGCGCAGATCATCGACAAAGATCGCAATCCGAAGTGGTCACCGGCAACGCTGGCCGAAGTCAGCGCGGCCGACGTCGACGCGTACTTCGCGCCGGTCGACGACGACCTGAGTTTCCCCAGAGAGGCGAATTCGTGACGGACACCTACGAAACCATCCTGGTCGAGCGCGACGAGCGCGTCGGCATCATCACGCTGAACCGACCGAAAGCGCTCAACGCGCTGAACACTCAGGTGATGAACGAAGTCACCAGTGCGGCGGCCGAATTCGACAACGACGCCGGGATCGGCGCGATCGTCATCACGGGTTCGGCCAAGGCGTTCGCCGCCGGTGCCGACATCAAAGAGATGGCCGGCCTGAGCTTCGCCGACGCGTTCGATGCCGACTTCTTCGCCCCCTGGGCCAAACTCGCCGCCGTCCGCACCCCGACGATCGCGGCCGTCGCCGGGCACGCGCTGGGTGGTGGCTGCGAGCTTGCCATGATGTGCGATGTGCTGATCGCCGCCGACACAGCCAAGTTCGGCCAGCCCGAAATCAAACTCGGTGTGCTGCCGGGCATGGGCGGCTCGCAGCGGCTGACCCGCGCCATCGGCAAGGCCAAGGCCATGGACCTCATCCTGACGGGACGCACGATCGACGCCGCGGAAGCCGAACGCAGCGGCTTGGTTTCGCGGGTGGTGCCCGCCGACGACCTGCTGACCGAAGCGAAGGCGGTCGCGACTACCATCGCCCAGATGTCGCGCTCGGCCGCCAGGATGGCCAAGGAAGCCGTCAACCGCGCTTTCGAATCCACTCTGGCCGAAGGACTTCTCTACGAGCGCAGGCTGTTCCACTCGACCTTCGCCACCGAGGACCAGTCCGAGGGAATGTCGGCGTTCGTCGAGAAGCGTCCACCCAACTTCACCCACCGCTAGGACACGCTTCCATGAGCGAATCGGGCTCCACCACGAATGCCGACGCCGCGCAGCAGCCGGTGGCCGTTACTGAGGAGCCCCGAGTCGACGGGGGCCCGCAAGCCGAGTCCCCCGTCCCGCAACCCGCCAAGAGACCTTGGTGGGCAAGGCATTACACCTTCACCGGCACGGCGGTCGGGCTGATCTTCATCTGGTTTTCCATGACGCCGTCGCTGCTGCCACGGGGACCGCTGTTCCAGGGACTGGTCAGCGGCTGCTCGGGCGCCATCGGTTACGGGCTGGGCGTATTCACCGTCTGGCTGGTGCGTTTCTTGCGCGAGAAGGAGTCCAGCCCACCCCCACCGCGCTGGGCGTGGATGGTGCTGATCCCGGTCGCCGTAGTCGGCCAAACGCTGATGGCGATCTGGTTCCACGTCTGGCAGGACGACGTCCGCGACCTGATGGGTGTCGCCCATCTGAGCTGGTACGACTACCCGATAGCGGCGGGCTTGTCGGTGGTGGTGCTGTTCACCCTGGTCGAGATCGGGCAATTCATTCGCTGGCTGGTCAGCTTCCTGGTCGGCCAGGTGGACAAGTTCGTACCGTTCCGCCTGTCGGCGACCATCGTCGTCGTCCTGCTGCTGGTCCTGACCATCACCCTGCTCAACGGCGTGGTGCTCAAGTTCGCGATGCGCACGATGAACAACACCTTCGCCACGGCGAACGACGAGATGAATCCCGAGACCGCGCCGCCGAAAACCCCGCTGCGATCGGGTGGCCCACAATCCCTGGTGTCGTGGGAGTCGCTGGGCCGCGAGGGCCGCGTCTTCATCGAGGGCGGTCCAAAACTCAACCAGCTCAGCGCATTCAACGGAACCCCGGCGACCGAGCCGATCCGGGCCTACGCCGGCCTGGATTCCACCAAGGACGGCATCACGGCGACCGCGGAGCTGGCGGCCCGAGAGTTGCAGCGCACGGGCGGATTACAGCGTGCCGTCGTCGCGGTGGGGACCACCACCGGCACCGGCTGGATCAATGAGTCGGAAGCTTCGGCGCTCGAGTACATGTACAACGGCAACACGGCGATCGTGAGCATGCAGTATTCGTACCTGCCGAGCTGGCTCTCGTTCCTGGTGGACAAGGAGAACGCGCGGCACGCCGGCCAGGCGCTCTTCGAGGCCGTCGACAGGCTGATCCGGCAGATGCCCGAGGGCCAGCGCCCCAAGCTCGTCGTGTTCGGCGAGAGCCTGGGCTCGTTCGGCGGCGAGGCGCCGTTCATGAGCCTGAACAACGTGCTGGCGCGCACCGACGGCGCCCTGTTCAGTGGGCCCACGTTCAACAACACGATCTGGACCGATCTGACGTCGACCCGCGACGCCGGGTCGCCGCAGTGGTTACCGATCTACCACAACGGCATAGCCGTCCGATTCGTCGCTCGGCCAAGCGATCTGGCGCGCCCGAACAGCCCGTGGGACCACCCGCGGGTGGTGTATCTGCAGCACGCGTCGGATCCGATCGCATGGTGGACGCCGGACCTGTTGTTCAGCAAGCCCGATTGGCTGGAAGAGCCGCGCGGCTATGACGTGCTGCCGCAGACGCGCTGGATCCCGGTCGTCACGTTCCTGCAGGTTTCGGCCGACATGGCGGTGGCGTTGGATGTGCCCGACGGGCACGGCCATCGCTACATCGCGAACGTCGCCGACGGCTGGGCGGCCGTGCTGCCGCCGCCCGGGTGGACGCAGGAGAAAACGGACCGGCTGCGCCCGCTGCTGCACGGCTAGCTAGATCCAGCGGCGACTTGGCGTACCGGCGTTCGCCAAATCCCCGGGGCTCGGGGTTGTCGCACCGCCGTTGAGCTGGTCCAGCACGCCGGCGCCGGCCAGCGCGTGATAGCCCCCGACGACGTCGGTGGAGCGGTGCAGGCCGATGTCCAGCAGCGCGGCAGCCGCCAGGCTGGACGTGTAGCCCTCCGAACACACGATCACCCATTCGACGTCGTCGCCGACGGCCTCGGGCAGCTTGGCGTCGCTGGTCGGGTCGCAGCGCCATTCCAGAACGTTGCGTTCGATGAGTAACGCACCGGGTATCTCACCCTCGCGGAAGCGCTGGGCCTGCGGCCGGATATCGACAAGCACCGCCCCGCGCCGCAGCGCGGCGGGCACCTCCGTCGGGGGGAGGCGGCGAAACCGGCGCCGGGCTGATCGCAGAACTACGTCGACGCGGCTCATCAGGGTCCTTCCGGTTGATCGGTCAGTTCGGTGCGCTGACGGCGCAACGTCTTGCGGTCGGTGATCTCGTAGTAGGACATCGCGGTCAGGGGTGGCGAGTAGGCATGCACGCTCAGGGTCGGCTGCACCGTCGCCGCATTCTGCGGCGGAAAGACAAGCCCGGCAACGGAATCCGCGGCAGGCTCGGGGGCAAGCCGCGGTGCCCACACGACGTCGTGCACCCAGCCCAGCGGGAATCCCGCCTGATCACCGGCATCGAGGCGTCGGCGCCGCAAACCTCTTCCATCCCAACGGAATTCGTTGAGCGAACCGGAGAGCACGGTCAGCGCTCCCAAGGAGCCGCCGTGGTCGTGCAATTCGGTGGCGCGGCCCGGAACCCAGCTGATCAGCCAGACGTCCAGTTCGTCGTCGCCGTGGATGCGCGTGAACCAGCGTTCGGCGGCCGGCACCCCGCCCTCGGGCAGCAGGTGGTCGCAGCGCCCGCTGAGCACGTCGTCGGCGGCCTGATCGGTGGCGTACAACAGGTCCGGCACCCGCAGGCGGGTCGGCCCTGCGGCAGGGGACGCAGAGGTACGTGGGCGCACCGCAGCCGCGGTGGCAAGGGGTACAGACATGGCTGGAGCTCCAGGGAAAACGGATGGGACAAGCGGCGGCGTATTACGCCCGACAACACTCGTTAAATCCGTAGGGCTCGATCACGGCAGCCAGTGTTGCATAGATTGGCACCGTGCGTTGGTGCGGTGAGCGGTCTGGGCGATGGGATGCGGTGGTGCTGACGGCCGGTTTACTGGCGGTCGCGGGATGCTCACACGGTGCCCACAGTCCCCCCAACTCCAACCCCGCGGGCGGCAACCCTGCGCCCTCGTCCGCCCGGCCGTCGGGCATCCCCGGCGGCCCGACGGCGGCGCCACCGGGCACCGTTGGGCTGTCCCCCGCTGGCGTGACGACCAGGGTCGACATCCCCGCCGACTCGACCGAGACGGAGTACTACCAGGCCTGTCACGCCGCGAAAGAGTGGATGGACGGCCAGCCCAAGACCGGTGCGTCGCTGTTCGAGCCGTATCTGGCGATGGTTCAGGCGTCGCCGTCGGGCACCGCGGGCAGCTGGAACGCGCCGTGGGCGAAGCTGACACTGGCGCGTCAGTCGGCGGTGATCGTCGCCGCGCGTGCGGCCGCCAACGACGAGTGCGGGTAGCGGCCCGCTTTCGGCGTCGCGCAATTGGGATCACGGGTGGAAAAAGTGTCGCCCAACCCGTTTGACGGTCCGCTCGGCGCGGAAAATGAAGCCATGCCCGGCGAATCTGGCGCACCGGCGACGCGTCGATCGGCACCGACCCGGGTGGCACTGGCACTCGGCAGCGGCGGCGCCCGCGGCTACGCGCACATCGGGGTGATCGAGGCACTGCGGGCACGCAACTACGAGGTCGTCGGCATCGCCGGCTCCTCGATGGGTGCGGTGGTCGGCGGCCTGGAGGCGGCCGGACGCCTCGACGAATTCGCCGACTGGGCCAAGTCGCTGACGCAGCGCACCATTCTGCGACTGCTGGACCCGTCCATCAGCGCGGCCGGGGTGATGCGGGCCGGGAAGATTCTGGACGCGGTGCGCGACATCCTCGGCCCAGTCGCCATCGAAGAGCTGCCCATCCCCTACACCGCGGTGGCGACCGACCTGCTGGCCGGGAAGTCGGTGTGGTTTCAGCGCGGCCCCCTCGACGAGGCGATCCGGGCGTCGATCGCGATTCCCGGCGTGATCGCCCCGCACGAAGTCGATGGGCGGCTGCTCGCCGACGGCGGCATCCTGGATCCGCTGCCGATGGCTCCACTTTCGGCGGTCAACGCCGACCTGACCATCGCGGTGAGCCTGTCCGGCAGCGAGGCGATCACGCGCCGCGAGGCCGAACCCGGGGCGACCGTGGAGTGGTTGAACCGGATGATGCGCAGCACCACCGCGCTGCTCGATCGGCCCACCGCGCGAGCGGTGCTGGGCAGGTTCGGCGTCCCGTCTTCCGATGCGGAGAGCTGGCCGGACGATCCGGATGCCGAGCAGCCCGACGATGACGGCGCGGTCGAGCTGGCCGACCTCTCACCCGAGGTTCCGAAGCTCGGCAGCTTCGAGGTGATGAACCGGACGATCGACATCGCCCAATCCGCGCTGGCGCGACACACCCTCGCGGTCTACCCGCCCGACCTGCTGATCGAAGTGCCGCGCTCTACGTGCCGGGCCCTCGAGTTCCACCGGGCGGTGGAGGTGATCGCTGCCGGCCGGGACCTGGCCGACGATGCCCTGGACGCTCTGGAAGCCGGCACCGACCAGCTCACCCCACCGGCGATTGAGGACTGAAGCAGTCAAATCCCCTGTGCGTCAGGCCCGTTCAGATGCCCAGAAATCGCGCGATGGCTCCCGCCTCGCGGCGGCCCTGCTCGCGACCGGCCCTGGCCGAACCGACCCGGCACGCCGGATCCAACGCGTTGGGCCCGAAGGCGGCGAGCGAGTCGTTGTCGGCGAAAACCCCGAAGGCCGCGCCGGGGAACGAGGAGATCTCGGCGACCGGGGCGGCGCCGAACGGGGCAGGCACGTCGACGCCCGAGGGCACCAGCGCCACCGCCGCGTCGCAGTCGACGGCCACAGCCAGGTTGACCGAGCTGGCCACCCCGCCGTCCATGTAGTGCCGCCCGGCGATGGCCACCGGGGGCCACGCTCCGGGCACTGCGCAGCTGGCAGCCACCGCATCGACGAGGTCGACGTTCGACTGCCGATCGAAAACGGCCAATTCGCCGGTTTCGACGTCAATTGCAGTGAGACGCAACGCCCTATCGGGCCACTCGTGCGATGGCAGGCGCTGCTCGATCACCCGACGGCGCACCGGCGCGGGAACGGTTTTGGTCTCCAGCGCGACGGCGCCGATCCGCTGCATCTGTTGTCGGGTCTTGCTGCCCGAGCCTTCGTACGGCTCGCCGAGGGCCGCCAGGAACAACTCGGTGATCGTTTCGATGTCGACACCGGAGTCGATCTCGGCCGACGCCTCGGCGACCTGCCGGTCGAACAACTCGTCCAGGGTGGCGCCGCTGCTGATCTGCGCGGCGACCGCCGAACCCGCCGAGGTCCCTACCAGCACATCGGAATCCAGCAGCAGCCGCGCCGCCTCCGGCGACTCGTCAGCGATACCCCGCAGAATGCCTGTCTCCCAAGCGATTCCCGCTATACCCCCACCGGCCAATACCAGCGCCCGCCTGGTTGTCATGCCAACCGCCGGGTACTCGGCAGGGCGTGCTGTGATTCCTCCACCGGCGAGCTGAGTTCCTCGCGACGCAGCAGATGCCGGGGCGGATCGGGCAGCACCAGGCGCCGGCTGATCTGCAACTCGGCGTCGACATGTACGAGTTCACCCGCATCCAGCAGACACCAGCGCGGGTCGTCATCCATCGGCTCGGTGGCGAACACCACCGACTTGCGCGTGCACAGTTGCTCTGACTGCGCGTGAATTCGCTTGGTGCGTAAGTCGAATTCGGGCTCCGCCGCGGAGTCGTCACCGGTTCGATCCAGCAGGTAGAGCTGATGGGTTTCGGGGTAGCGCAGCGCCCACATGTCGGTGGCCGTGCACAGCAGCACGTTGACCGCATAAATCGGGATGTTCGCCGCCAGCCATTCCATGGCATCGACGAGACCGGCTGACACGTCACCGTTCCGGGCGCGGACCGAGGCCGTGATCAAGGCGAACACCCGCTCCGAATCGGTCTGCCCCAGGACCAGATGGTCGGCCCCGACCTCGCGTAGCCGCGCGTCCAGGATGTCCAGCCCCTCGAGCACGCCGTTGTGCGCGAAGATCCGGCCGTCCTGCAGGAAAGGGTGGGTGTTCAGCACCCCGAGCGAACCGGTGGTCGCGTACCGGATGTGGGCGATGAACGTCGTGCCGGACATCTGGTGTGCGTCGGTGGCGAATTCGGCGTCCTGCCACGCCGCGATGGGCTCCTTGTGCAGCTCCGGACGGCCGTGAGTGTCGAAGACACCGATGCCGGATCCGTCCGGGTTTCTCCTGCTCTGTTCGGACAGGCTGTCAGGTGCATCCAGTAGCCAAAACGTTGCGGTGCAAACGTGCGTCCCGGTGTGCAGCCCGAAGAGTCGACACATGGATCAGACGCTACCGAAGTCAGGCGGTAAGCATCGCCTCGAGGTCGGCCAGCACTTGGCGTGCGTAGCCCTTCCACAGCCTGGCGAACAGCGGCAGCAACCGCGCCGCCAGCGCCGACCTCGGGTGGATGTCCCACCGCCAGGTGATTTCGGTTCCGCCGGCCACTGGAGCGAAGAACCACTTGCCCACCACGTGGTCCACCAGCAGCGCCAGCGGGCCGGTGATCGTCGTGAGCCGGTAGCCGAACGACCGGGGCGGGTCGACGCTGGTGAGCTCCTCGCGCATGCTCGCCCCGCCGGCCAGCAGCACGGTGCGGGTCTGGCCGGGGGCGTCCCAGCCACCCGTCTGGTCGCGCACGTCTTTAACGGGTGGAAAGACTCCGCGCCGGCGACTGAAGACCACCGGGAGCGGGGCCGGCAGTGTGCGGCCGAAGGCGTCCTCGACACCCACGGCAACGACACGAGACTCGGCGACGATGATCGAATGTCCCATCTGTGTAACGGCTTTCAGCGCGCCAGCCGAGCAGCGGCGCGGCCGGTGATGGGCGGCAGGTCGAAGAAGGTTTGGATACCCGCGGGCGCGGCGCAGGTCGCCGGGACCGCATTCACGCAATGGGCGGCCGTCGCGACGATCCCGGGGTTGCTCTTCAACCCCTCCTCGACGCTTTCAGGTTGCCAGCCCTTCACCGTCACGAAGGTGTCCGGGTTTCCGCGCACCTCGAACTCGTAACGCTCGCCCTCGGGCTCGAACGACCAAGGCGGGTCCAGGTTTTCGGATCCCATCAGCCAGTTCACGGTGATGCGGACGACCACGGTATCGCCCACCATCGCCTCCCAGTGGAAGCGGCGGCCGGCGACCTGCCCGGATTCGATCACCCCGATAGGCGAGTCGATCGGCCCGGTGGCGACTGCCACCTCCTGCGAGGAGCGGATCTGCGGATCGGCGGCGAACCCCAGCCGGTCGACGCAGAGGCGGACGGACTGGTAAAACCCGCCGTCGAGCAGCTTTTGCATCGGTCCGGTCAGCGCTTTGTCCGGCGTCCCGCCGAAGCCCATCACGTAGCGCAGCACGTCCGGCGCGCCGTAGGTGCGCAGGTCCGAAAACTCCTCGGCACGAACGAAAGTGATGCCGGTCGACATCACCGATACCAACAGCGGGAACAGCTCGGTAGCCGCGCCCGGGCCGATGCCGGCACCGTGCAGCGTGACGTTACCGGCCTGTGCGGCGACTTCCAATGGGGCGCCTTCTTTTTCGTTCGGATAGAACCAGCCCAGCGGGGTGACGACGTTCTTGCCCGACTGCAGCAGCGCGGCGACTTCCTCGACGCTGGGCAGCAAGGGCGCGTAGATCACCGCGTCGGCATCCATCCCGAGCACCTTGTCGAGGCTGTTCGTCGCGATCACGCCCAGCGGCGGTCCGCCGATGATCTCGCCGACGTCCTTGCCGTTCTTGGCGTCCGAATGCACCCAGCAGCCGACCAATTCGAGGTCGGGGTGTTCAAGCACACCCTTGATCGCCGCCACGCCGACCGACCCGGTCGCCCACTGGATGACCCGCAGGCCCATGCTCGCCTCACCTTCCCCGCGGCAGCGCGCGGAACGTCAGTCGCGCGCCTCGATCACTTCATAACCGTCCTCGGCGTACCGCGCCCGCATCGCCTTCTTGTCGTACTTGCCGACACTGGTGCGCGGCACTTCGTCGACGAACGTCCAGCGCTCGGGGAGCCACCACCGAACGACCTTGTCCGCGAGGAAGGTTCGCAGCTTCGCGGCGTCCACTGACGAGCCCGACTTGGCCACGACGACGGCGAGCGGACGTTCTTGCCAGCGCTCGTCGGGAACCCCGACGACCGCGGCCTCGACGACGTCCGGGTGCCCGATCAGCTGGTTCTCGAGCTCCACCGAGGAGATCCATTCCCCACCGGACTTGATGACGTCCTTGGACCGGTCGGTCAGGGTGATGAAGCTGCGTTCGTCGAGACGGCCCACGTCGCCGGTGCGCAACCAGCCGGAGTCGAACTTCGACTCGTCGCGCCCCTTGTAGTAGGAGCCGGTGATCCACGGGCCGCGGACCTCCACTTCACCCACGGTGTCACTGGGCAGCACTTCGCCGTCGTCGTCGACGACGCGCAGTTCCACGCCGCAAATCGGTTGACCGGCGGTGCCGCGGAACGCCCAGTGCTGTTCCTCCGGGGTGTCCGGCGGCGGCCATGCCGTGGTGGCCATCGGAGACGTTTCCGTCATGCCCCACAGCTGCCGGATCAAGACGTCGTGTTTTTCCTGGAAGGTGCGCATCAGCGACACGGGAACGGCCGAGCCGCCGCAGGCCACCAGGCGTAGCGACGACAGGTCGTGGTCCGGGTCGTCCTCCAGGCGATGCCGCAGATCGTTCCAGATGGTGGGGACGGCGCCGGCGATCGTGGGCCGCAACTTCTCGATCATGTCGATCAGCGACCGGGCGTCGAGATGGCAGTCGGGCAGCACGAGGTCGGCACCGCCCATCAGCGCCGCGTACGGCAGGCCCCACGCGTTGGCGTGGAACATCGGCACGACCGGCAGCACGATATCGCTGGATCCCACCCCGATGCCGTTGGTGGTGCATGCCGCCATGCTGTGCAGGAAGCTCGAACGATGGCTGTAGACCACGCCTTTAGGGTTACCGGTGGTGCCGCTGGTGTAGCACATCGCGGCCGCCGACGTCTCGTCGATCCGGGGCCAGTCGAATTCGCTCGACTCGGCACCGATCGCGTCGGCATACCGCAACACGGTCTTGCCCGATTCCTCCAACGGGCCCGTGTCGCCGTCGCCGACGAGGATCACCGTGTGCACGGTCTCGAGCCGGGGCAGCACCGGGGCGAGCAGTTTCGTCAGTGACGTGTCGACGAGCACGACCGCGTCTTCGGCCTCGTTCGCGACGTACGCGATCTGTTCGGGGAAGAGTCGGATGTTGAGGGTGTGCAGCACGGCGCCCATCGACGGGATCGCAAGGTAGGCCGCCAGGTGTTCGGCGTTGTTCCACATGAACGTCCCGACCCGCTGGTCGCCGGTAATGCCGAGGCGGCGCAAAGCGTTTGCCAGCTGCGCCACCTGTTGGCCCAGTTCACGGTAGCTGCTGCGCCGGTAGCCGTCGCCGGTGGCGGTGGTGACCGTGCGCGCCCCGTGGACACCGCAGCCGTGCCGCATGATCGCGCCGATCGTCAACGGAAAGTCCTGCATGGTGCTGTCCACTGATGTACCGCCTTAACGTGAGCCGTCGACCGCCTATCACCCTAAGCCCGGGTTAGCCGATATGGTCCAGATTGCCACCGACGGTTCGGGGGCGGCCACCATCCTGGGCGCGCGGCGTCGAGGATTGTTTGGTGAATATCCTTCGCCGCATTGCCCTTTGGAGATCGTAAGCGGGCTAGGCGAGTGCCGGTTCGCGCTGTGCGAACTCGGGCATCCAGGCGACCGACATGTCGGGCACGGTTGCGCCGCTCTCGAGGGCCGATCGGGCCGGTACCGCGATCTGCGCGGCGAAGACCACGCCGGTGTGGTCGGCGATGTACAGGTTCCTGCCGTCGGGGCTTTCCACCACGCAGGACGGCTGCGAAGCAACCATGACCTCGCCGACGACATCCAGCGTGCGGGTGCACAGCACGGTGATGCGGTCGTCGCTGACCAGATAGGCCCGCCGGCCGTCGGCGCTGAGCGCCATCCGGGTCAGCGGGCCGGTGATCTCGTCGATCTTTCGGGTGTTGACGATCTTGTTCGCTCGGGTGTCGATCACGTCGAGCACCGCGCCCACGACCGGACCGCAGCTGGCCACGTACGCGGTTCCGCCGTCGCTGCTGAGCGCCACATCGCGGATGGGCAAGCCGAGCTCGACGATGCCGGCGATACGCGAGCGGCCACCGACCCGACGGTCATCGGATCGGGTTCGGGTCTCGATGGTGACCAGGTTGCCGCCGGCCGGCGCGTTCGTGCCGACATACAGGCGGCGTCCGTCGGGGCTCATGCACAGGCATTCCGTGGTGGTGCCCGGCGTGGACGCGAGTTCGACCGCTTCGAGATCGCCGGTGGCGATGTCCACCATTGCGATATCGGCGCCGCGCACGCCGTTCCGGCTGGCGTAGACAAAGTTTTCATGCACCGTCAGATCGCTGACGCTGTGCGCCACCCGGTGCGACGCAATGCGTTCGCCCGCGGTGACGTCGACGATCTCTATCGCGTCATACCCCGCGGTGGCGGTGCTGATGTATGCGCGGTTGGCGTCCGCACCGCTGATGGCGACCGCGGACGGTTCGGGCAAGTCCGCGATGGCGTCCATGACCCGGCCGGTCTTGGTGTCGATGATCGAAATCGTGTGGCGGCCGTAGTTGGTCACGATGAGCCGACCGCCCTCCGGGCTGACGGCGAGATCGCTGATCGGACCTTGGTGAACCGGGATTCGCAACACGGTGGTGCTATCGATTTCGAAAACTCGTCCGTCTTTAAGATCGTGGTCGGCCTGTCGGCCGGATAAAACACTCACGGTGGCACCGCCTTTGCTGTGGTTGTCGGCACGGAGGCAAACATCGCTGGACCGTGCCGCGACAGTTGCGGCCCTCCGGGTTAACTCAGCACCGAAAGGCGCTGATGCGACTGGTTTTGACGAGTCTACCGGTCAATCTCAGAGTGGCCAGGAGTGAATTTCGTTCGGGGTAATCTGCGTCACTTCAAGCAACGAAATCCCGTTCAAACACGGATTATGCCGTAATGCACTGGTTTTCCCGGCGAACCCGGAATTCCACGCTTCCAGCACCTTTACCGCTGACGCTAACGACTGTCGCCGATGCTTCGCGCCGCCCGATCAAGAAAATCCGCAAAATGGGAACGGAAAGAGGCATATCTCACACCAATCACAGCGCATCAATCACAGCGCATCGTGATCGCGTTCACCGGTCCGAATGCGAAACACTGCTTCAACCGGCGAAACCCACACCTTTCCGTCGCCGATCTTCCCGGT
>NZ_JAFAUS010000466.1 GCF_019243155.1 Mycobacterium sp. | reverse complement strand
CAGTCAAGGACCGCGTGGCCCTCTCGCTCGTCCAACAGGCGGAGACCGACGGCCTCCTGCGGCCGGGTCAGCCCGGCCAGGTGCTGATCGAGCCGTCCTCAGGCAACACCGGCATCGGGCTCGCGCTGGTCTGCAGGCTGCGGGATTATCACCTCAAGGTCGTATTGCCAACGAACGTCTCCGTCGAGCGCCGCCAGCTCCTCGAGCTGTGGGGCGCCGAGATCATCGAGTCGCCGGGCTCGGAGGGCTCGAACGGCGCAGTCAGGATGGCGAGGGCGCTCGCAGATGAGCACCCCGAGTGGGTTTTCCTGTACCAGTACGCGAATGCTGCCAATCCCAAAGCGCACTACCAACACACGGGCCCCGAGATCTGGCGGGACTGCCCGGACATCACGCACTTCGTTGCGGGCCTGGGTACCTCGGGCACGCTGCTCGGCGTCGGGCGCTTCCTCAAGGAACAGAATCCCGCGGTCGAGGTGTGGGCGGTCGAACCGCCCGCAGGGGAGACGGTCGACGGGCTGCGAAACCTCGACGACGGCTACATCCCGCCGATCTTCGAGGACAACAACGGCGCCGAGTTGCTCGACCGCAAGACGGTCGTGGGGCCCAAGGACTCCATCGAAGGCACCCGCAAGTTCATCGAGGTCGGCGTGTTCGCGGGCATCTCGTCGGGCGCCGTGCTCATGGGCGCCCTCAAGTGCGCCAAGGCCATCGAGCGCGGCACGATCGTGATCGTGGCGCCCGACGCGGGCTGGAAGTACCTGTCGTCGGGCGCGTGGACCGACGACCTCGAGACGGTCACGGAACGGGCCCAGAAGATCAACTACTGGTAAGCATCGCGGCGTGGACCTCGTCGAGCTCGAGGAGCAGGCCCGCCAGCTCCTGCCGCCCGGTGTGTACGACTACTTCGCGGGGGCGGCCGGCGATGAAGTGACGCTGGCCGACAACGTCGCCGCGTGGGACCGCGTCCGGTTGCGTCCGCGCGTGTTGCGCGACGTGTCGAACGTCGACACGTCCACCACCGCGCTCGGTGTGCCGGTGGCGTCACCCATTCACGTGGCGCCGACCGCGTTCCACCGCATGGCGCATCCCGATGGCGAAGAGGCGACGGCGCGCGGCACCGCCGCCGCGGGCAACCTGCTTGTGCTGTCGACGCGGTCAACCACGCGCGTGGAGGACGTGGCCGCCGCCAGCGGCGACGGTCCCCGCTGGTACCAGGTGTATGTGCTGCAGGACCGGGCCAAGACCGAGGATCAGGTGAAGCGGGCGGCCGCCGCCGGGTTCAGTGCCCTGGTGCTCACCGGTGACACGCCCTACGTCGGCCGTCGCCTCCGCGACGTGCGGAATGAGTTCGTGATCCCGTCCAACGTGGGTGAGGCGATCGCCGAGGCGAGCGACTCCGGCGTCATCGACCAGGCTCCCGACATCACGTTCGACGACATCGGCTGGCTGCTCGACCTGAGCGGGCTGCCGGTGCTGGTCAAAGGCGTGCTGCGGGCCGACGACGCTCGGGCGTGCATCGACGCGGGCGCGGCGGGCGTGATCGTGTCGAACCACGGCGGACGCCAGCTCGACGGCGCCATCGCGTCGGTCGACGCGCTGCCGGAGGTGGTCGACGCGGTCGGCGACGCAGGCGAGGTCTATGTCGACGGCGGCATCCGCCGCGGAGTCGACGTGGTGCGGGCGCTGGCGCTCGGCGCTCACGGGGTATTGGTGGGCCGGCCCGTGCTGTGGGCGCTGGCCACCGACGGTTCCGAAGGCGTACGCCGGCTCCTCCGCGCCCTCACCCACGAGCTCGTCCTGGCCATGGCGCTGGCCGGCGCCAAGTCCGTCTCGGAAATTTCCCGCGACCTCGTCACGCCGTAGATTCGTCGGTCGTGCACGACGGTCCCATCGGGATGTTCGACAGCGGGTTCGGCGGACTCACCGTGGCCCGCGCCCTGATCGACCTGCTCCCCGGTGAGGATCTCGTGTACTTCGGCGACACCGAACGGTCCCCCTACGGGCCGCGCCCGCACCACGAGGTGCGGGAGTTCGCCTTGCAAATCACCCGGCTGCTCGTCGAGCGCCACGACGTGAAGCTGGTGGTGGTGGCGTGCAACAGCGCGTCGGCGGCGGCCCTCGACCTGCTGCGGTTCGAGTTCGAGGTGCCGGTCATCGGTGTGATCGACGCTGGTGTGCGGGCGATGCTGTCCGCCACGCGCAACAACAAGGTCGGCGTGATCGGCACCGTCGGCACGATCTCGTCGGGTGCCTACCAGCGCTCGGTACGCGCCCAGCGTGCACCCGTCACGCTCGCATGCGCCGCCTGCCCCGGCTTCGTCGAGTT